>CAURKB010000085.1:0-9167 GCA_963525315.1 uncultured Campylobacter sp.
AAACATATAAAATGAAAAAATACTTATAAAAATAATGGCATTTTTTTCAAAATAGGCGCCGTAGTCGTTTATGATTATCGGATTTTCGTCGTAGTTTCTCAAATTTTCTCCAAATTTCGCTCTGCGCGGTCAAATTTAAAATGTATAACAAAAGGCGGGCGCGAGCTAAATTTAACTAGGTAAATTTAAAATCGGCTCGCCGTAAAACCAAAGAAATTTAAGCGGCCGCCCCGAAGCCAAAGCCGCTTAAATTTGTGCAAAAAGCAAAATTTAACGCACCGCCAAATTTAACCTAGGGCTTAAATTTACCCGAAGCAAAGCCAAATCAGCGCGGCGCGTCCTTTTAAATTTGCCCGGTTTTACCCGTTTTTCCTAGCAAATTCTTTCATAAACTCAGCCAAAGTCCGCACGTTTTCGATACTCACGGCGTTGTATATCGAAGCTCTGATGCCGCCTACGTGACGGTGTCCTTTTAGGCCCAGCATGCCCGCACTTTCGGACTCGGAGATAAAGGCCGCCTCTAGCTCGCGGTTTGCGATGGTAAAGCTAACGTTCATCAGCGAGCGGCTATCTTTTTGCGCGTGACCTTTGTAAAAGCCGTCCGAACCGTCGATCGCGCCGTAAAGCAGCGCCGCCTTTTGCTCGTTGATCCGGTTTACGCCCGCTAGACCGCCCTGCTCTTGCACCCAGCCCAGCGTCAAATTTAGCAGATATATGCCAAAGGTCGGAGGCGTGTTGTATAGCGACGCAGCGCTAGCGTGCGTATCGTAGCGAAGCATCGTCGGAGTGCGCTCCATGCAGGCTCGCTCTAGCAGGTCTTTGCGGATGATGACGACGGTTACGCCGCTTGGGCCGGCATTTTTCTGCGCGCCGCCGTAGAGTAGCCCCACGTCCGTGAAATCAACCGGCCGCGAGAAAAAATCGCTCGACGCATCGACGACGAGAGGTGCTTTGGAGCGAGGCAGCGCGCGGTACTGCGTGCCGTAGATGGTGTTGTTCGTGCAGATGTAGCCGTATGCGGCGGCGTCATCAAATTTGACCTCGGGGATGCGGTCGTAGGAGGTCTCTTTGCTGCTAGCGACCACTTCGTATCTTGCACCGACGTTTGCGGCCTCTTTGATCGCCTTGCTCGTCCAGACGCCCGTGTCGGCATACTGCGCGACGCCTTTGGCGGCTAAATTTAGCGGTATCATCGCAAACTGCAAATGCGCGCCGCCTTGTAAAAATAGCACGTCAAATTCCTCGCCGATGCCGTATAGTTCGCGCGCCTTGGCCATCGCGCCGTAGTGCACCTCTTCAAAAATCTTGCTTCGGTGGCTGATTTCCATTATCGAAAAGCCCTTGCCCTGATAGTCCGTAAGTTCGTTTTGCGCGCGCTCAAGCACGCTAAGAGGCAGAGCCGAAGGTCCCGCGCTAAAATTTAGCTTTCTATTCATCCAAACTCCTTTCAAATTTGAGCTGATTTTAGCGTGATTTGCGTTAAAAAATCATTTCGCATCGCAAGGTTGGCGGCAAAAGCACGCAAATTTTACACTTTAAGCTACCTTTTGATACAATTTTTCATATTAAGGAGCGAAATTTGATAGAGATCGAGCGTAAATTTATCCTGCGTGACGCCGCCGTCATAAGCGAGCTAAAGGCCCGCGATATCGGCACCGAGCAAAAAGAAGTGACGCAAATTTACGTCAAAATCACTCCGCTTGAGGAGATTAGATTTCGCGAGGCTTCGGGTGTTTTTACGATCACGCAAAAATCGGGCGTCGGCCTAGCGCGTGAGGAAAATGAGAGCGAAACGGACGCCAAAAGCTTTAAAAAAGCCCTAAAAAACGCAGTCGGCGCTCCAATAAAAAAGACGAGATTTTTATTTCGGCTTGACGGCATTGCTTGCAACGTCGATATTTTTCACGGCGCTTTAGAAGGGCTTGTAACTTTTGAGGCCGAGTTTGCTAGCGAGCGCGAGGCGGCGGAGTTTAACCCGCCTGAGTTTATCGCCGCGCATGTAGTCAGCGAGGTAACGGAGGATGAGCGCTATAAAAATAAAAATTTAGCCCTTTTTGGCCTGCCGCAAGGCAGTTTCGACGCACAAAAGAGCATTGAGATTTTACAAAACAGCCCGGAGTTGGAGCTAAATTTACCGAGCTACATCGGTGCGATGGATGCGATGCGGACGGTGTTTTTTCAGATCTTTACGCTGCTTAGCAAGCACCTAAGCGAGTACGCAAGCTCTAGCGATGCCGAGGCGCTACACCAGATCCGCATAAATTTGCGCAAAACGCGTTCTCTACTTAAAATTTTCACTCCAGTTTTTGACCAAAAAACGGCTTGTTATTTTCTGCTAAATTTTAAAAAACTAGCCGAGCTAACTAACCAAAAGCGCGATATAGACGTGTTTTGCGAGTTTTTACAAAAACAAAAAGGCTTTGAAGGGCTAGCTAGCGAGCTAGAAAATTTAAGCAAAACCCTAGTCAAAAGCGTCCAAGCCGAGCTACAAAGCGACGAAGCGAACGAAATTTTGCGCGACTGGGAGGTATTTTTACGCGAGGGGAGCGACTTTTTTAAAGGCGAACTCGGAGACGCGCCGATAAAAAAACTCGCCGCAAAATCCATACGAGCTCAAATTTTACGCCTCAAAAAATCTCTCTCAAATTTGAGCCAAACTACCCAAAACGCGCAGTTTCACAAGTGCCGCATCGAGATAAAAAGGCTGAGATACTTAAGCGAGATTTTCGGCGGCGGTTTTGATTTTGCTGCAGCCAAAAAATGCTTTAAAAAGAGCAAAATTTTACAAGAAGTTTTCGGCTCGTTGCAAGACGCCGACGTCTGGCTAGGCCTGCTAGCGCACGTAAAAAGCGGCGCCGAGCAAAAGCGCATAGACAAACTCCAAGCTAAAATTTACAAAAAAATCTACGAGCTAAGAAGCGAAATTTTGGGCTTAAAGCCTAAAATTTTAAAAAGCCTCACAAGGCTTTCGCGCGGCTTAAAAATCTACTATATCTAAAGAGAAAAAATGGAAAAACAAGAAAAAATAGTTCAGATGTTTAACGACATCGCGCCCACCTACGACCTGGCAAACCGCGTGCTGAGCATGGGTGCGGACGTGAGCTGGCGCAAGATCGCGTGCAAAACGGTTCTGTCAAATTTCAAAGACTCAAGCGTAAATATCGTAGACGTCGCATGCGGCACGGGCGATATGATGGGCTTTTGGCAAAAGACGGCGGGCGAGTTTAACGCAAAAATCGAAAATCTAATCGGCGTCGATCCCTCAAGCGGCATGCTCGCGGTCGCCAAACAGAAATTTCCAGAGTTTAAATTTATCGAGGCGCTAGCGACGCAAACGACGCTTGATAGCGGCTCAGTGGATGTGCTAAGCATCAGCTACGGCATCAGAAACGTAGTCGAGCGTGAGGCCGCGCTAAGAGAGTTTAACAGAGTGCTAAAAACGGGCGGATACGTCGTGGTGCTAGAGTTTACCAAACGCAAAAAAAGCGGGCTTTTAACCGGCGTTCGCGACTTTTATCTAAGTAAAATTTTGCCTAAAATAGGCGGCTTTATCTCCAAAAATCAAGAAGCCTACGAGTACCTGCCAAACTCGATCGAAGGCTTTTTAGACGCCAAAAGCTTTGCGGACGAGCTCGCCGCCGCGGGCTTTGAGATGCGTCTTTGCAAGAGCTTTTCGATGGATATTTCTACTCTTTTCATCGCGCAAAAGGCCCGTGAGTGCTAAGCGTCAGCGAGCTAAACGAGCAGGCCAAAACGCTGCTTGAGACGACGTTTTCGTACGTAGAGGTAGAGGGCGAGATCTCGCGACTCGTCAAACACGGCTCGGGCCACTGGTACTTCACGCTAAAAGACGAAAAGGCCGCGATCTCGGCGGTCATTTATAAATTTAACGCCGCTAAGCTCAAATTTGACGTAGCAGACGGCATGAAAGTCGCTCTCTACGGCAAAATTTCGCTCTACTCGCCAAGCGGCAGCTATCAGTTTATAGCAACCCTCATACGCCCCAGCGGCGAGGGCGAGCTCGAGCTTGCATTTAAACAGCTAAAAGCTCGGCTTGAGAGCGAAGGGCTTTTTGATATCTCGCGCAAAAAACCGCTACCCAAATTTCCGCGCAAGATCGCGCTTATTACCTCAAAAACATCAGCCGCGCTGCAAGACATGCTACGTATCGCTTCGCAGCGCTGGGCGCTATCGGAAATCATAGTTTTTGACTCGCTAACGCAAGGCGAAACCGCGCCCGCCTCGCTCATACGCGCGCTAAAAAGAGCGGGCGCCAGCGGAGCCGACGCGATCGTGCTCGCGCGAGGAGGCGGCAGCAGAGAGGATCTGTGGTGCTTTAACGACGAAAATCTAGCCCGCGAGATCTACGCGGCGCGCACGCCCGTGATATCTGCCGTCGGACACGAGATTGATTACGTGATCAGCGACTTTGCGGCTGATTTTCGCGCTCCGACTCCAAGCGCGGCGATGGCTGCGCTACTGCCAGATGCGGGCGAGCTAATGCAAAGCATAGATAGGCTAAGCGAGGCGGCGGACGCGGCCTTTATGCGCGTTTGGGAGCGTAAATTTAACGCTCTAGCGATGATGAGAGCGAGATTTTCTCAGGCGAGCCTCACGCAAAAGATCGCTCGCAAGGAGCAAATTTTGCTAAATTTAAGGCAGGTTTTAGACGCCGCCGCGCAGACTAAGCTGCTAAAATGCGAAAACGCGCTAAAACTAGCTCGCGCCGCATACGCGCAGCAAGAGTCCTTTTTCGCGCAGATTTCAAATTTCGTCCGAGTACAAAAGGACGGCAAAACCATAAATCTAAGCGAGCTGAAACCCGGCGACCGCATCGCGCTAAGCTCTGTAAACGCAAGCAAAGAGGCGGAAATTTTATAATCAAATTTGACCCGGCCGACGCCGCGACTCAAATTTTTGGGCGGGTTAAAAATTTTTAAGCTAAAAATAGTAAGATAATAACGCAAATCAAAATTTAAAGGAGCGATATGAAAACGAACGTAAAATTTTTACTAGCCGCGTGCGCCGCGATGCTAATAACGGGCTGCGCGACTGAGCGATCTCGCGTAGTCGAAACGCCTAAAGTTCAAACTCTAAACACAGCCTATCAAGGACAAAAGATCGCCGTCTCGATCGGCCGCTTTAGCAACCAGTCATCATATCAAAACGGCGTATTTTCAGACGGAGAGGACAGACTAGGCAACCAAGCGCAAACTATCCTCATCTCAAATTTACAGCAAAGCGGGCGCTTTTCGGTGCTTGACCGCAGCAACATGCGCGCCATCAAAGAAGAAAGCGCGCTAAACAAAGAGGCGCAAAACATCAAGGGCGCAAGATACGTCATCACGGGCGACGTGACGGAGTTTGGCCGCAAAACTACGGGCGATCATCAGCTTTTTGGCATACTTGGCAAAGGCAAAACCCAAACCGCCTACGCGAAGGTAAATCTTAACGTCGTGGACGTGAAAAACTCCGAGGTGGTATACTCTGCTCAGGGCGCAGGCGAGTATGAACTCTCAAACCGCGAAGTACTGGGCTTTGGCGGAAGCGCTGGGTATGATTCAACGCTAAACGGCAAGGTGCTAAGCCTAGCCATCATCGAGGCCGTAAACAACCTAACGCGCGGGCTTGAAAGCGGCGCTTTTAACGCGAAATAAGGATAAATTTTGCGCTTTAAAACTCTAGCCAATTTCGCGCTCGTCTCCGCCGCCGCCCTGCTACTCTCGGGCTGCGCGGACGACTCGCCTAGACAGCTATACTACTGGGACGGCGCCTACACGAGCTCTGTCTACGAGTATCTAACCGAAGAGGGCGACGCGGGCGCGCAAATCGCCGCACTTGAGGAGAGCCTGCAAAAAGCCTATCAAAGAGCCGCCAAAGTCCCGCCCGGACTACACGCGCATCTAGGCCTACTCTATCTTTCGCAAGGAAACGGGGCTAAATTTAAAGCCTACGTCGAAAAAGAAGCCGAGCTTTACCCCGAGTCGCGCGACTACGCGATGTTTTTGCTAAATCAAAATAGCAAAACTAAAGGCGCGGCGGGCAAAAATGAGGCAAATTTAAGCGAGCAGACGAAGGAAAAACCAGGTACAAGCGAGCCGAATTTGAGCGACAAAGGCTCAAATTTAGGCGAGCAAACGAGCAAGCAAAATTTAAAAAACAAGCAAGCAAAGCCTGCCAAAACGAGCAAAACCGCAAAAGGAAGCCAAAATGAAAAATAAAATAAAATCAGCGCTTCTTGGCGCGTTTGCGGTGCTGTTTTTGGGAGCGTGCGCAGGCTCACAGCCCGAGGTTTACGACTATTCGGCGTTTTTACAGACCAAGCCTCGCTCGATCGTCGTCGTGATGCCCACCAGCGACTCATCCGAGATAAAGGCCTCCGCAGCGGTGCTGGCAAACGCGCTCTATCCGCTTAGCGAGGCGGGGTATTACGTATTTTCGCCCGCGCTCGTAAACGAGACCTTTAAAAACAACGGCATCTACGACGCCGCAGAGATCGCGCAGATCTCTACGCACAAGCTAAAGCAGATATTTGGCGCCGATGCCGCGCTCTATCTCAACGTCGCAGACTACGGCACATCGTATATGCTCCTTAACAGCGTCACGCGAGTGAGCGTAGCGGCGACTCTAGTGGATCTAAACACGGGCGCGGTACTCTGGCAAAAAAGCGCCGCGGCGGCAAACGACTCGGGCGGAGGCGGAGGCGATCTCATCGGTATGCTAGTCTCCGCGCTAGTTAAACAGATCGCAGACTCAATCTCGGACGCGAGCTTTGATCTCTCGGCGCGCGCGGACGCGATTTTGTTTAGTACCGACTGCCGCGACTGCTTGCTTTACGGTCCGTATTCGCCGCATTACGGCCGGGATAGGCAGCTTGGCGGCGGCAAATAAATTTAAAAAGGATGAAAATGAAACTAGCCGAGGCGCTGATACTGCGCGCCGACATACAAAAACGCATCGAGCAGCTAAAATCAAGGCTCGCGTACAATGCAAAGGTGCAAGAGGGCGAGAGGCCCAGCGAGGAGCCAAAGGCGCTGCTAGCCGAGCTAGACGCGCTCACAAGCGAGCTTGAGCGATTAATCGTTCGGATAAATTTAACCAACTGCACCGCAAAAGCGGACGGCAAGAGCCTAACCGAACTAATCGCCAAACGCGACGTACTCACGCTAAAAGCGGGCGCATTGCGGGCTTTCGCGCAAGCTGCCGCTCAAAAAGTGGAAATTTATTCGCACAGCGAGATTAAAATTTTAAGTACGGTCGACGTCGCGGCGCTGCAAAAGCAGGTGGACGAGCTAGCTAGGCAGATCAGGCAGCTTGACACGACGCTGCAAGGCGCGAACTGGCAGACTGAGCTGATCGAAAGCTAAGGGCGTAAAATTTAAAATTTCGGGTAAGTATCGCAAGAGGCGAGCATGAAACCTTCCCTACAACGGAACTCTAGCGCTCGCGGAAACGGGCGCACCCCTTTTACGATTTATTTTCAGTAAATTTATAAGGGCAATGTGACTATGCAATGTAACTACCTAATGCTGATCTAGCGATACCCAGGGCGGGAACGGGGAAATTTAAAACGAAATTTTGGTTTTTGCGGCATGATTTACGGGCTTGCCTCAAAGCCAAAGAGTAGCGCCGCGGTAAAAGCAAAATTTAGCGGCGTTTTGAGCGGGTTACGTCAAATTTTGCGCTAAATTTAACTTGGTTTTTTTATTTAGGCCAAAAATAAGACTCACGGCAAGCGCTATACAAAACAAAGCTAAATTTAGTGCGCGAGGGCTTTAAAATACGGTTTGCCAAGGCTAGACAAAAGCGTGGCAAATGCCTAAATTTAGCCGAAAGATCGTAAAGTCGCCGAGCAAATTCGCGCACAAGGAGAAAAATGGAAAATTTATTACTAAAGCAGCTGCGCGAGGCGTTGCCGCAGGGCATGCGCGTGCCGAGCGAGCTTGAGGCGCTTTATGCGTGGATCGAAGCAAACGGCTTTTATGACGACGCGGGCGGGCGCAGACGCGGCTATCTCTATCCGCAGGATCGGCTGAAGCAGAGCTGGAGCGATGATGAGCGCGAGGGCGGCACGGACATCTCGTTTTTTGCCGGCGAGCCGGAGAGCAGTGATCTGGGGCTTAGCTACTGGTTCTACGGCACAGAGCGCGAGCTAGACGCAGAGATAAAAAACAGACTTTGCGTATTTGCAAGTAGCGGCAAAGACGGCTCGATGTGCGCGCTGTGGATGGACGATGCGGGCGAAACCAAGATCGTACACATGGGTTCTGGTTCAGGCTCGACGATGACTTGCGTTTTGACTCGTAACGGGCTTGATTTTTTACGGTTGCTTGCGATAGGATACGACGAGATATGCTGGAACGAGGCTTTTAGCTCGCCGCCAAATAGCGACGAAGACGAGCTTTTCGTACATCCAAACGAGCCGTTTAAGCAGTGGGTGCTGGAGCGCTTTAAAACGACGATTCCGCAAACGGCGCTTGAGCTCGTCACGCCCGCGCATCTGGACGACGACGAACCTAAGGACGAATTTTTGATCTGGATAAGGAGCCTTTGGGAGTAAAATCAGGCGCGAGTTCGGCGGAGCTTTAGCCTTGGCGGATACAAAAGGCGGGTTTTTAGCACTTTAATCCGCCTTAAAAATACGCCTAAATTCGGCCGTAAATTTAACGCTCGGACGCGCAAAAACAAAGCCGCAACGAAACGTAAATCTCGCCCTACCGCCGCTAGACCCGCGATCTCCTAGCCGCCGAGCCGGCCTGTTTATCCCTTTTGCTAGCTTTTATCCTTGCGGATAAATGCCTCTTGCTTAAGCGGTTGCTTTATGAAGGCTATCTTGGGCGATAAATTTAGCGCTTCTTAGGCTTTGCTGCGAATTTATCCAAAAGGGCTTTTCATAACCGCGCGCCAAGCTTTCACAAATGCCCTTTAAAGCGCCCTCGTTTCCTCAAAGCTATATTTCGCCTCGTACCTATCGTCGGCGCCTAAATTCTCACAAACGCTTCGCACCTCACGGCAAGCGCGAGACGGTATCTTGTCTAAAATTTCAAGGTTGTTTTATCTACTAAAAAGCGGTCTTACAAAGCATAAATATAAAATCGCCGTTTATAAAACGACTTCGACCGCGTAAATATCGTCAAATTTGACCCTCGTTTTTACTACCGTTAAGC
>CAURKB010000086.1:0-9160 GCA_963525315.1 uncultured Campylobacter sp.
GTCTGAGACCGTGACGACGTAATCGCCGCTTTGCTTAAAGTCGTAGACGAACTCGTTTCCGCTAAGAGTATCGCTAAAGACCTTTTCGTAGCGACTGTGCCATCTTAGATAGCCGTCTTTATCGTAGTTGTAGTCCCAGATTTCCTTTTTTATCTCGATAGCTTTTTGCCTGTCTTTTAGCTCCTCGTCCTTAAACGGATCGATACTTACCAAATTTAGCGTTAGTTTAGAGTTTGAGTCGATGTAGGTATCGTTTGCTTTTACTCCCACCATCGCGTCAAACGGATAAACGTTAAAGCTCTTGCTAGCGCTTACGTTTTTGCCGTCGTCGTTTATGTTAAAGACCGCCGTGCCCTTTAAAACGCTTGCGATTTTGGATTTATTTTCCAGCTTAAATACGGTTTCGCCCTTGCCCTCATCGTCTAGTTCTACTTGCTTGACGCTTTGGTCTAGGCCATTTGCGGCGTATTCGTCGTTGCTAAATTTATAATCTTTAAATTTATCGTTTTTGTAGTCTTGTTGATATAGATTTATCGTTACGTCGCCTTTTAGATTTGCCGCAGCGCCGCCAAAAAGATACGCGCTTTGCAATTTAACGTCCATAACGTCGCCTAGAGCGTAAATTTCTTTTTCGAGATTAACCTCGTTTTTGATGCGTTGCGGAGTAAAAGACTCTACGGAAAAGTCGTAGCTATCTATGAGCTTGTTAGCAAAGATTATCTCAAGCCTAAACGAGCCCGTTAGCCCCGAGTTTACCGGCTCGTCGAAATTTATGACGCCAAGCTCGGTAGTATTTACGCTTTTATCTAGGATCGTTTTATTTTGCGGATCTTTGATTTTTAGCTTAACGGGCATATTTGCTAACCCCTTAAACAGCGCGTTTTTGATGATGATTTCGCCTTTTATATTTTCCTGCGGGCGGATGATGTCGCTGGCAAAATGCAAATATGCGTCGTAAATTTCGCTTCTATCTTGAACGTCTAAATTCGACTCTTCGTTTAGGCGTTTGTTTTGCGATAGAGCGATGAAGCTTTGCTCCTTGCCAAGCGTTACGACCGCGCTTGCTACGTCTTTGCCGATGTCTTTTTTATTAAATTTAAATACGCCCTCGTCGTTTGTGATACCGCTTGCGATGAGGCTATTTTTGGCAGAGTAAATTTTAACGTCCGCGTTTGCGACGACTTCGTTTTTACTTAGGCGGTTGGCAAATAAAAACACCTCGTCTTTTGAAATTTTCGCGCTTAGGCCGATGTCGGTTAGATAGACGGCTTTTTTGGCGCTTTTATCTTTATCGTAGTAGATCGTGACTAGATAAACTCCGTCGCCGCCTTCGGCAAAGTCAAGCTTTATTTTGTATTTTTGCATCTCGTTTTGAGCGCCGCCTAGGTCGTAGTTTTTGCTTGCGACTTCTTCTACGTAGTCGTCAAGCGGAGTTTGGGTAAAATTTAAAAAATATCTTAAATTCGGCTCTTTTAGCTTTTCTACGACGACTTTAGCGGTATTTAAATTTACGCCTTTTACGCCGATTTCGCCGGCGCTAGATAAATAAGAGCCTTTATCGGTAAAATCCAAAAACGGCTTATAATCGCCGGTTTTGACGCTAAACTCAGCATCTTCTCGCAAAATTCTATAATCATCGCCAAAGCCTTTTTTTAGCGTGACTTTGTACTCGGTTTGAGGCTTTAGTTCGTCGCTGGTTATATCGACGTAGCGGTAGTATTTCGTATCGCTGTTATCGGTGTATTCCAGTTCGCCTACTTGTAGATTTTTTATACCGTCTATTTTTACGTATTTGTTTAGGTTGTATGTATCGAGCCAGTCGTTTAAAAATATCCTAATGCCTAGCTTGCCGCCCTCTAGGCTAACGGCTCTGACGTCGTCTAAAAACATAGTTTCGGCCTTGACGTTATCGACGAATTGTTCTTGTTCTTCAGGCTCGTTAGTCGCCTCATAGTCGTCGTTTAGGTTTGCGCCGGCCTTGCTTTTTAGTTTTTTAGAGACGGCAAATACCAAATTTTCGCCCTTTTCAAGTAGCTTTATTTGAAAGCTTTTAGGAGTTTTGGCTACGATTTTGTATTTGATGTTTTGCTTGGCCAAATTTTGCTTATCGTAAATTTTAAAATTTGCCGTAAATTCTTCCTCGCTAACCTCGTCATTAAATACCGCCAAAAAGGTATCTTTGGCGTACTCGGTTATGCCCGAGAGCTCAAAATCTCCGCCGTAAATTTTAACCTTGCTTTCGCCTTTTTTGCACGAGTAGCTTACGCCCTTTGCCAGCGGTTTTTTTGGATAAAACAAGATAGAGTCCGAGCCGTATTCAAAGGCGCCGCTGATTTCCGGCGAACACTCGATTATCTTTTTGTGCGTTACCTTGCCGATTAAAGACTCGTCTTTTTGCGCGTATTCTACGCCTAGGCTCACCGCACCGCCTTCTAAAATTTTACTTCCGCCCTCAAGCGTAAAGGCGCTTAAATTTGCCGCCAAAACGCAACTTAGGCTTAAGCCCATGAGTTTATAGTTCATTAAAATCTCCTTATTTCCATGTTTATTTCGCTTAGATTCGAGTTTTCGTCCAGACATCCGAGCTTGTGTTTGCCTTGCGTTAAATTTAACGTATTTTCGCTAGCGTTTTTTACTTTTTCCCACTCGTTTTCGTCTATCTTTAGATATATCTCGTCGCCGATATAAGCGTAGCATTTTAGCATAACTTTAGTTAAATTCTCATCGCTTAGCAAAATTTGATTATTTGTCGGCATGGCAACGAGAGGTTTATAGCTTTTAAATTTATAATAACAAGGACTATCTTTGATGTCTGCTTGCGTTATAGCGCCGTTTTTGAGTAAAAACCCGACCTCTTCGCTCCTGATACTCTCGCAAACGTCTTTTAGCTCCACGCCTTCTATCAGCCAGTCGTCTTCCTCGTCTTTGCACTCTTTAAATTTAAACGCATCAAGGCAGGTTTTTTTGCTCTCTATGCCGCTTGGCGCGCTCATAAAAGATAATTTTTGCTTTTGAGCCAGTAGCTTAAATACGTCAAAAACCGCACGCGACGCGTCGCTAAATCCGCTTAAATTTTGCGTTTTTTTGCCGTTAAAGTTGCCAAACCACACCGCAACCGTGTAGTCGCTATTTACGCCTATCGTATAGATATCGCGCGAGCCGTAGCTGGTGCCGGTTTTAAAGGCGATTTGAGGCGTATTTTCGGCGTATTGCCACGCGACGCCAAGATAACTGCGGGAGGCGGAGGAGAGCATTTTTGAGGTTAGATACGCGCTTTGCGGGCTGATTAGCCGTCCGTAGCCCGGTAGCGTCTTGCCTGCGACTTCAAGAGGTTTTAGCTCGCCGCCGTTTGCGTAGATCGTGTAGAGGTGGGCTAAGCTTAGCAAACTCATCTCCGCGCTTCCAAGCGCGATACTATCTGCGTAAAATTCCTTTGGACGGCTCACCAAATGCACGCGAGAAAGAAGCTCGTAGAGCGAATTTTCGCCAAGCTTGTTGTTTAGGCTAACGGCGGGGATATTTAGGCTAAGCGCTAGCGCCTCGGTTGCTGAGATGATACCGAAAAACCTGCTGTCGTAGTTTTTGGGCGCGTACTCTCCGAGGAAAATTTCTGTATCTATCATCTGGCTTTTTGGCGTGATGAGCCCCTCGTCTAGTCCTAGAGAAAATATAAACGGCTTTAGCGTGGAGCCCACGTTTCTACTCATCGTTACGCCGTCGTTTTGCCCCTGCGCAGCGCGCCAGTCGTGCGAGCCTACGTATGCCGCTACGCTCATATTTTTATTGTCGATGATTATCCCGGCGGCGTTATTTGCGTCTTTTGATTTTAGCGAGGCTGCGGTATTTTTTATCGCGTTTTCGAGTAAAATTTGCAAATTTAGATCTAAGCTCGAGTGCGTAACGCCGTTTTTTAGAGCTTGCGCGGCGTAGTGTCTGGCCTTGTAAACGGCATCGTAGCGTTTGTTTTTAAACGGCTCCCTTTGCGCTCTAGCAAATGCGCTTTTATCTATCGCGCCGGCTTTATAAAGCAGCTTGATGGCGCGATTTTTTAGCGCGTTGATGTTTGATTTTTTGTCTAGGCGGTTGGCGTTGGGGTTTTTGGGGATCGTGCTTAAAAGCGCGCACTCGGCGATACTAAGCTCGCTCAAGTCTTTGCCGAAATAAAACCTAGCCGCAGCCGCCGCGCCCTCGATATTTCCGCCGTAGGGAGCGAGATTAAAATAAAAATTTAAAATCTCGTCCTTGCTATAGTGCCACTCAAGCTGAAGCGCGGTAAAGATTTCTTTAAATTTATTCGCGTAGGTGCGCTCGTCTCGCTTCATCATGCGCGCGACTTGCATCGTGATAGTGGAGGCGCCGATGCGGTTAGAGTGCGTGAGATTATGCGCGGCCGCGCGGATCATGGCGAATGGATTTACGCCGATGTGGTAGTAAAAAAATTTATCCTCAAACAAAATAACGCTATCTTTTAGCGTCTGCGGGACGTTTTTAGCTTCAAATCTCCAAATTTCGTCGCTGCTAGGCCGAAGGGCTATGATTTGGCCGTTTTTATCAAAAAGTATGAGTGAATTTTCCCGCTTTAGCGCTTTCGTATCAAGCGGATAAGCGTAATCAAGCGCCAAAAAAGCTACGAAGCAAAGCAGGGCAAAGGCGAGAAAAAATTTGATAAATTTAGCTAAAACTCTTTTCATTTCGCGATTATATCGAATTTGTGCGTAAAATCTCGAAAGATTAAATTTATGATAATTGATATATAATTTCAAATACTAATTTAAGTAAAGGAGATAAAGGCATGGAATATAGAGTAGAAAAAGACACGATGGGCGAGGTAAAGGTACCAAATGAGAAATATTGGGGTGCGCAGACACAGCGCAGCCACGATAACTTCGAGATCGGAGTAGGGCTAGAGACGATGCCAAAAGAGGTCATAGAGGGCTTTGCCTATCTAAAAAAGGCGTGCGCTCTGGTAAATCGCAAGCTAGGCCGCCTAGACGAGCCTCGCACCGAAGCGATCGCGCAGGCGTGCGATGAAATTTTAAACGGCAAACTGGATGGGAACTTCCCTCTAGTCGTGTGGCAGACGGGTTCGGGCACGCAGTCGAATATGAATTTAAACGAGGTCGTTTCAAACCGCGCGATGGAGATTTTGGGGTTAAATTTCCGCGACAAAGCGGCGCTGGACATCAAAGATGCAAAATTCGTGCATCCAAACGACCACGTAAATAAGGGCCAGAGCTCAAACGACACTTATCCGACGGCGATGCGAATAGCCTTTGTGTTAGAGCTTCAAAAAAAGCTACTGCCAGCGATAGAAAAACTTGAAGCGACGCTGGATAAAAAGACCGCCGAGTTTGCGGGGATCGTAAAGATCGGCCGCACTCACCTGCAAGATGCCACGCCGCTCACGCTCGGGCAGGAATTTAGCGGCTACGCGCATATGCTAAAGGCGAGCAAGGCGCAGATCCTCGCCACTATGCCGTTTTTGCAGGAGCTTGCTATCGGCGGCACCGCGGTGGGCACGGGGCTAAACTCGCACCCGAAATTTAGCGAGATGGTAAGCGACGAGCTAAACGCGCTAACGGGCACGGCGTTTAAATTTAAATCCCATCCGAATAAATTTCACGGCCTAACCAGCCACGATGCCGAGGTGTTTTTAAGCGGCGCGCTAAACGGCCTGGCGGCGAATTTGATGAAGATCGCAAACGACGTGCGCTGGTTAGCAAGCGGGCCTAGGTGCGGTATCGGCGAGATAAACATCCCCGAAAATGAGCCGGGAAGCTCGATAATGCCGGGCAAGGTAAACCCGACGCAGTGCGAAGCCGTCACGATGGTCGCCGCGCAGGTGATGGGCAACCATGTCGCGATTTCCGTCGCGGCAAGCCAGGGCAACTTCGAGCTAAACGTCTTTAAGCCGGTGCTCACGTACAACCTCATCCAAAGCATCCGCTTGCTAAGCGACGCGATGAACAGCTTTGATAAACACTGCGCTTGCGGTATCACGGCAAACGAGGCTAAAATCGACAAACTGCTGCACGAGAGCCTAATGCTCGTAACCGCGCTAAATCCGCACATCGGCTACGCAAATGCCGCTAAGATAGCCAAAACCGCGCACTACAACGGCACGACGCTGCGTGAGGAAGCGATAAAATCGGGCATACTAACCGCCGAGGAATTTGACGCGTGGGTGGTGCCAGGGGATATGATAGCGCCGAAGGAGTAAATTTGGTCGCTTGATTTTTGGGCTCGGCGAGATTTGGGCGATTTTGCCGAGCCTAAGTAAAATCCATAAAATTGAGAGCGAAATTTACGGTTGCGCCTTAAATTTTACTCAAATTTGCCGATATACTTTTAAATTTAAAGGCATGGCGATGGATGTAAAACTAAACATAAATTTAAACTCGAATTTGATGAGCGTCGGCAAAAGCTCTGCGGCGGCTAGCGCGTCAAATTTAAACGCAGGCGCGCTAAATTTAAAAAGCGTAAATTTGCAAAGCTGCGATAGAGGCGATATCTTGCGCGACGCGTTAAATTCTCCTAGCGGCGAAAACAGCGCCGATGTCCTAAAAAAACAGCTAGAAAAACTACAAAAACGACTAAAAGAGCTTGAAGCCGCGATAAAGCGGGTAAGGGCAAGCAAAAATCCATACGCAAAAGATATGGCGGCCTCGCTTGAAATGCAAAAGGGAGCGGTGTTTGCGCAGATAATGCAAATAAGCGCGCGAATTTTAGAAATGCAAGGCGGCCAGAGTAAAATTTGACGGCGTAAATTTGTATTTCAAATTTTAAAACGCAAAATTTTGATGCCCTTAAACTAAATTGTAATTTTAATAAATATGGCGATTTTGATTTTAAAATATCAAAATGTAAAAATACTTTATTAAATTTATCTTTTTATACTTTAATTATTTTTAGAGCTTTCTTTGCAAAAATATCACTAAAATAACAATATACTTAATTATTAAAACTAGTTCTTTTACTAAATATAGAATTTTAAATTTTAGTTGTAATATTTCAATATTTAAAGCTATTTGATAATAATTAAAGACAAATTTACTCTTTTATCAAACATGCCAAAATTCAAATTTCACTCCAAGGAGAGAGCATGAGAGATGACGTCCTGGTTAGGATAAACGAGAGGCTTAACGTGCTTGCCGCGCTTCCGACCCTAAAAAACGGATCGATCGGCGAAGCTTTAAAGAAAAGCGGATTTAGCAGGCGCGATTTTATGAAATGGGCGGGCGCGATGACGGCGTTTATGGCGCTACCGGCATCTATGGCGCCAACCGTAGCTAGAGCCGCCGAACTTAGCGATAGATTGCCCGTGATATGGCTACATATGGCCGAGTGCACGGGATGCAGCGAGAGCTTGCTTCGCTCCGATACGCCTACGATCGATAGTCTTATTTTTGACTACATTAGCCTTGAGTATCATGAAACCGTGATGGCGGCGGCAGGCTGGCAGGCTGAAGAAAATTTAGAAAGCGCCATTGAAAAATACAAAGACAGATACATCCTGCTGGTTGAGGGCGGCATACCTACCGGCGAGACGGAGAACTATCTAACCGTCGGTCCTTTGGGGCTTAGCGGCCTTCATCACGCAAAACACGCAAGCGAAAATGCCGCGGCGATATTTGCTATCGGTACCTGTTCGAGCTTCGGCGGAGTGCAAGCCGCAAGGCCTAATCCCTCAAATTCCGTCGGCCTATCAAAGGTAACCTCAAAACCCGTTATAAACGTCCCGGGCTGTCCTCCCAGCGAGAAAAATATCGTGGGCAACGTCCTTCACTACATACTTTTTGGCACTTTGCCGGCGCTTGACGTATTTAACCGTCCGAAATGGGCTTACGGGCTTAGGATCCACGATCTTTGCGAGCGAAGGGGGCATTTTGACGCGGGCGAGTTCGTGCAGACCTTTGGCGACGAGGGTGCAAAAAACGGCTACTGCCTCTATAAAGTCGGCTGCAAAGGCCCATATACGTTTAATAACTGCTCCCGCGAGAGGTTTAATCAGCACACCAGCTGGCCGGTGCAAGCAGGCCACGGCTGTATAGGCTGCTCGGAGCCTGATTTTTGGGATACTATGGGGCCTTTTGAGGAGCCGATGGCAGATAGGCTGTTTAACACCGTTTTGGGTCTAGGCGCCGATAACGTCAGCGATAAAATCGGCATCGGAGTGCTGGCGCTCGCAGGCATCGGCATAGCAGCGCACGCCGCGATAAGCATTTTTGCTAAAGACAAAGAGGAGGCGTAAAAATGAGCGAGCAAAGAATAGTAATTGATCCCATAACTAGGATAGAAGGCCACCTGCGCGTAGAGGTCGTCGTAGATGAAAATAACGTAGTTAAAGAGGCCTACTCGGGCTCGACGCTTTGGCGCGGTATAGAGCAGATCGTAAAGGGGCGCGATCCGAGGGATGCGGGATTTTTCACGCAGAGGATTTGCGGCGTTTGTACGTTTTCGCACTACCGCGCGGGCATCATGGCCGTCGAGGACGCGCTAGGTATCACGCCTCCGCTAAACGCGCAGCTAACGCGCACCTTGATGAACAACGCCCTTTATATGCACGATCATCCCGTGCATTTTTATCAGCTTCACGGACTTGACTGGGTAGACGTGGTCTCGGCTCTAAGCGCGGACGTGCACAAGGCTAGCGATGAGGCGTTTAAATACTGCGACACGCCTTACGCTACGGGCGCAGATTAGCTAAAAGTGGTATAAGAGCGCGTCGAGGCCTTCGTAAAAAAGGGAAATTTAGGACCTTTTGCCAATGCCTACTGGGGGCATCCGACCTATAAATTTACGCCCGAGCAAAATTTGATCGCACTTTCTCACTATTTAGAGTGCCTAAGGATACAAAGGACGGTAGCGCAGATGATGGCGATATTCGGCGCAAAACAGCCTCATCCTCAAAGTCTCACCGTAGGCGGCGTAACCTGCGTGATGGACTTGCTAGATCCTGCAAGACTAGGCGAATACCTAACCAAATTTCAAGAAACGGCCGATTTTATCAACCGAGCGTATTATCCAGATCTAGTCATGGCCGCTAAAGCCTACGGCAGCGAGCCAAGCGTACTAAAAGACGTTGGCGTGTCAAATTTATTTGCTTACGACGAGTTTTTAGTCGGCAAAAACGAGTACCTGATCCAAGGCGGAGTTATCC
>CAURKB010000087.1:0-9117 GCA_963525315.1 uncultured Campylobacter sp.
CCGAGAAATGATAAGCGAGGTTTTACCGATAAGCGATACTATTTCAGCAATGATAGCAAACGGTACGACAAAAGAAGCCATTAAAGAAGTTGCATACAGAGAACACTTTATAGATATGTTTAAAGACGGAATCATAAGAGCAGCTAGAGGCGTTACAACGATAGATGAAGTATTTAGGGTGGCTAAAATATGAAATTTTTTGAAGTAGAATATATGGCTAACGGTCGTAGGCAAAAGATGACCCTAAAGGCCAATAATAAAAGCGAGGCGCAAGCCATAGCAAAAACTAGGAATGCCGGCGTAGTCGTAAAAGTCGGAGAAACAAAAAATGTTCCCATTCAAGAACAGTTTGGAGGTTTGGTAGAAAAGATGTCCGTCTTTTTAGGCGGCTCAAAGATAAAGATAAATAATCTAATTGCTTCTTTTAGACAATTAAGCGTTATGACAAATGCCGGAATTTCAATCCACGACAGTATAAAAGAGGTAGCAAAGTCCACCGAGGATAAAAAACTAAAGGCGATATTTACTACGCTAAACGACGATCTTAACCAAGGTCAAAGTCTTACCGACGCTATTATGAAATTTAAAAATCAATTAGGCGACGTAGTTATAGCCATGATAAAACTAGGTGAAAATACAGGTAATATGTCGGAGTCTTTACAAAAACTATCTGATATATTGCAAGAAATTTGGGAAAATCAGAGAAAATTTAAAAAAGCCATGAGATACCCTATAATCGTAATGTCGGCTATGGCTATTGCTTTTATAGTGCTTATGATGTATGTCGTACCTAAATTTAGAGAGATTTTTGAGCAACTTGGGGCAGATTTACCAACCCCGACTATTATCCTACTCGGCATAGAAAGCGCTCTTAGTAATTACGGTCTTTATATGCTAATTGGTTTTATAGCTACTATTTTTATTATGAAGCATCTATATAAAACCAATCAAGATTTTAAGTATGGCTTTGATAAATTTTTATTAAAGGTGTACTTAATAAATAAAATCATATTTTATTCTACCATGAATAGATTTAACCTAATTTTTACAGAACTAGTTAGAGCCGGTATCCCGATAGCGGAGGCTTTGGAAACGGCGACATTGACAGTTGACAACCAAGAAATACACGATAAGCTCGCAACTATAAAAATAGCCGTCCAAAGAGGTATATCGCTAACTGAAGCTATGAGAGATACCGAACTTTACGAGAGTATGCTTATTCAGATGCTAAGCGCAGGAGAAAGAGGCGGCGCAATAGACGCAATGCTTGAAAAAGTAACGGATTATTACAAAGCCAAATTTAGCGACCTAGTCGATAATATATCAGGCTATATAGAGCCTATTATGCTTTTATTTATGGCGGCCATGGTTATACTCTTGGCTCTTGGTATATTTATGCCTATGTGGGATCTTGGAAATGCGGTTCAGGGTCGCAAATAAGAAATAGGAAAAAGGAAGAAAGCTAATGCAACAAAACTTTCAGGAAAGACAGGTAAATAGCGATGCTTTTTTGGTCTCTAAAACAGATACCAAGGGAAGGATAATATACTGCAACATACCTTTTGCTCAAATAGTAGGAGCAAAAGGTAACGAGCTTATCGGTAAGCCTCACAACATCGTAAGGCATCCTGATATGCCTCGCATAGTATTTAAAATTTTATGGGAGTATGTAAAAAATAAAAAAGAAGTTTTTGCCTATGTTAAAAACAAAAGCTTTGACGGTTCTTTTTACTGGGTATTTGCCAACGTAACCGCATCCCTGGATCAAAACGGCGAAATTATCGGTTATTATTCTGTTCGCCGTAAGCCAAATACAAAAGCGCTAGATGTTATTATACCGCTCTACAAGCAACTTTTAGAAGCCGAAAAAAACGGCGGAATGGACGCTTCATCAAAACTTCTTGACAGCATATTACAAGAAAAAAATAAAAGCTACGATGAGCTAATGAATAACTTGCAAAGACTATAAACCAAGGAAAAAAATGTTTTTTAAGAGAGAAAAAGTAAATTACGATGAAATTTTAAACGTAGTCGAGCAGGCCAGAAATGGCTTTTTAGAACCTAGAATTTTACAGATCGATCCAAATTCGCAGATCGGTAAAATCGCCCTTGGAATAAACGATTTGCTTGATCAAATCGAAGCTTTACAGCGAGAAATGGGGACTTGCGTAAAATCTGCAGAAAGCGGAATAACATATAGGAATATCTTTACAGAAGGTTTTCGCGGCCTTTTTAAAAGTAACGCCGTTTCGATGAGCGAGGGCGTAGAGGGCATAAAAGCCGGACAAAAAGGCAAGGTAAGAGGTCTGCTTTCTGAAAAATTTAGCGAATTAGGAAACGGTAACGACGGTATTTTGGAAGTACAAAACGACCTAAATCAAAGCATTAAAAATCTAACTCAAATAGCGACTATGGCGCAAGATACTTCATCTAAGGCAAACGAAAGTATGTCCGCGGTAAGCGAGCTAAGCGTTAATATGGGCGACCTTGAACTCCTAATAAGCCAGTCTACGGAAGCTATTAGAAATTTAACGCATAGAACCGAGGAGATTTCTTCGGTTGTAAATTTAATCAAAGATATCGCCGAGCAGACGAATTTACTTGCTCTTAACGCCGCTATAGAAGCCGCTAGAGCCGGCGAACACGGTAGAGGATTTGCCGTCGTTGCCGACGAGGTACGCAAACTAGCCGAAAATACGCAAAAGGCCACTAGCGAGATAGGTATAAACATCCAAACTCTTCAGCAACAAACAAACGATTTAAACGAAAATTCCAACAAAATCACGCAAATAGCGCAAGTAGCCAATGTAAGCGTAGCTAAATTTAAAGATGCCGTAAACGTCTTTAGCCAGGGCGCGACGCAGAGCGCAAAAATTTCAAAATACGTCGAAAATAAAACCATCGGCATCATCGGTAAGATTAACCGCGTAACGTATTTGCAAACGGCTTACTCTAACGTTATAAACGAAAGAGGATATGATGAAAATATGGAGCGTCAGGTTCAAAATTTAAACGCATGGTATGAGAGCGCCGCGCCGTATTTCGCAAACTCAAAAAGCTTTGAAAAAGCTAGCGTACCGGCAACACAAATCAGCGACCTAGTAATGGCAAATCTAGAAGAGTCAAAGAACGGATACGACATAAAAGATATCCAAAAATTCGTCGATAGATTTACAAAAGTCAAACAAGCAAGCGGCGAGATATTTAAAATCATAGACTTGGCCATAGAAGAAAGCGCCAAATAAAAAACCTTGGAATTTAAGTCATTTGGCTTAAATTCCAAGCCTATATACAGCAAATGTCGCCCAAGTATCGAATTTGCGCTAAATAAGCTTGAGCGGATTATTATCCGCTACTTCATCTTGCTATATATAACTCTTATAGATTTTAAAATAATGCAATACAACCTTTTTATCAAAACTTCATCGCAAGCGCTTTGCTTATTTTGTATCTTTGGTGTTGCCATATATCCAAACCCAGCCTCTCTACATCCATAGCTAAGCCGCATAAAGCAAAATATGTTCTTTAAATGAAGTGTAAAATTTACTTTTACTTAGCGTTATCATTGCGCTATGCTTGAGAAGTTACTTTTAAATTTAGCTAATCTATATTTAGCATGCCTTTGTCTGCTTGTAGCGATAAAGCAAGTCGAGGCTCCCTGCTAGCTTTGCTTTGTTTGCCACTAATAAAACGTGCCATATTAAAGGAACTATGATAATATAGGTATTAACTAAACTTACCAGCATAGCAGACCAAGTATAAACTCCTTGCCGTCGCGCTTTAGCATATCTACTTCGCTATGTTTACGCTTTTTAAAAATATAGTTAAGTTAAAAACTTTTAAGAAATATCGCCGTTCTCTCCAAAATTTAAAGCGCAAGGTTTGCCAATCCAACCAAAAATCAAATGCAAAGCCGCAAATTTTAAATACCAAACTAAACAATGGCTGGAAATTTTTACCAACTTGAAATTTAACCGGATTTAGACCCAAAACCCGCTAACCTCGGCTGATTTAAAGGCGACACGCATTAAAATTTTACGATTTATTTTATACCGATCAAAATATAAAGACAAAAACTAGTTTCCGTTTACCGAGACTTGAAGCTGAACTCGGTCAAATAGTCCTGACAATCGGCGTTTTAGCTTATTTATACCTAAAATTTACAAGCTTTTTATAAAAATTCGTAGATAAGTACAGCCGCTAAATTTAACAAGCGCAAGCAAAAGCCCAAGTATGGCTAGCCGCTAAATTTGCCGAAATCGCGCTAAATCGCTAGCAACGGCACATCAAAAGTACCTGCGTAAAATCTCAAAATTTATAAAAGGCAAAACCCCATAATTCGCTAAATTTACCCTAGAAACGGCATACAAAATGCGCAACTAAAAAACCGTAGGTCATGAAATATAGTAGGTTCGAACCCGCCGTTTAAGCATTTTAATTTTTGACAAAATTAACAAAAAGCAAAGGCAAGCGACGCTCGCTTGCCCTCGCTTTCAATTTGACCAAATCCCAAAGCAAACTCGGTCAAATTTAGATGCAAAATTTAGCCTAGCAACCTCTTTGCGCACTCGCTTATGCTTTTACCGTCGCTTCTAGCGCCGATTTTTTCTTTGGCCGCTTTCATTACCGCGCCGATATTTGCGCCCTCGCCAAGGCCAGCGATGATCGCTTTTATCTCGGCCTCCAGCTCGTCCGCGCTTAGCTGCTTAGGCAAATATCCGTTTATGATGTCGATCTCTTTTTGCTCGTTTTGCGCCAGATCGTCCCTGCCGCCCTTTTTATACTGCTCGATAGAGTCCATGCGGCGTTTGATCTGGGTTTGTAGGATCGGTAGCACCTTTTCGTCCGTCATTTCGGCGCGTTCATCGACTTCGACTTGCTTGATGACCGAGTTTATGAGCCTTAGCGTATCGCGGCGAAAGTTGTCTTTTTCTTTCATCGCAGTCTTGATGTCCTCTAAAATTTGCTCTCTAATCGTCACTTTTTCTCCTTTAAATTTAAGTAGGCAAATTATAACGAAGCTAAAATTTAAAGCTAATAAAACCGCCTAAATTTGGCTTGCTTAAGAAAAATATAGTTATAATTAGCCATTCATTTTTAAAAGGACTTGCTTGAGAAGCGACAATCTCTTTGCATTTGCGATCTTTATAATTACCGCATTCGGATTTTTCGTTTGGGGTTATCAGTATATCCCGACTCATCACTTTTTACTTTTTAGTATCGCTAGTATTTTCGGTATCTTTATGGCGTTTAACATCGGCGGCAACGACGTCGCAAACTCCTTTGGCACGAGCGTAGGCGCCAAGACCGTCACGATAAAGCAAGCCCTAGTTATAGCCGCTATTTTCGAGCTTAGCGGCGCGATATTTGCAGGCGGCGAGGTAACCAAAACCATCCGCGAAGGCATCGTGAGCTTCCCGCAGGAGGGCACGGAGCCGATGCTTTTCGTGCTGATTATGATGTCGGCGCTTTTAAGCTCGGGCATTTGGCTTTTTATCGCGTCTAAAAAGGGACTACCCATCTCCACGACGCACTCGATCGTTGGCGGTATCGTTGGCGCCGGGCTTACGATGGGCTTTACGACGATGGGCGGGGATAAAGCGCTAGCTATGGTTTCTTGGGGCGAGATAGGCAGGATTGCTGTCAGCTGGGTTATCTCGCCGCTGCTAGGAGGCATCCTTTCTTACTTCATTTACGGCTACATAAAATCTAAAATTTTGATCCCGACTCGCAAATTTACCCTAGAGCTAAAGGTACTAAAACGCGAGCGTAAAGCCTATAAGGAGCGCTATCTGCAAGAGCTAAAAACAAAACCCGAAAGCGAGCAGATAAGGATACTAAGCAAGATCGCGGTCCTTGACGAGGACGACGTCGAAAGCGGCGAACGCAGCGAATACAAGCTCGCTATCAAAGCCATGAAAGAGCGCGAAAAAGAGTTAGATACGTCAAAAGCCATGCGCAAACACATCCCGATGGTGGCCGGCATCGGCGCGATCATCATCTCGTCGATGATGCTGTTTAAAGGTCTAGCACACCTAAATCTCGACATCGGCTTCATCGGCACGATCTGGATCATCTGCGTCATCGGCATCGTCACCTATCTCGCCACGCTTGCGATGATAAACGTGATGAAAAAAGACAACGCCGAAAAGAGCACGAACCGCATTTTCTCGTGGTTTCAGATATTTACGGCCTCCTCGTTTGCCTTCTCTCACGGCGCCAACGATATCGCAAACGCCGTGGGTCCATTTGCCGCGATCCTAGACGTGCTAAAAACAGGCTCGATAAACGCCACCGCTCCAGTGCCGGGCATCGCGATGGTGACATTTGGTATCTCGCTCGTGGTGGGGCTTTGGTTTTTGGGTAAAGAAGTCATCACCACGATCGGTAGCAAGCTAGCCGAGATCCTACCTACGACTGGCTTTAGCGCCGAGCTAGCCGCTAGTACCGTTATCCTGCTAGCTACAAAGCTCGGCATCCCCGTCTCCTCGACGCACATCCTCATCGGCGCGGTGCTTGGTATCGGTATCCTAAATCGCGACGCCAACTGGAAAATGGTCAAGCCTATCGTACTTGCATGGGTCATCACCCTACCGATCGCAGGCGGCTCGGCAGCGCTCATTTATATGCTGTTAAAAACGGTGCTAGGGTTATAAATTTGACCCGTAGTTTGGACACGGGTTTGTAGTTTGCTTACGTAAATTTTAATCCAAAGCTCGTAAAATCGGCGACGATTTTATAAATTTGGGCTAAATTTAGCACGCTCTTTGTCGTGCAAATTTGCGTTTAAAATTTATCGTTTGCATTTTACATTTGCGCTCGGTCGGTAATTTTTAAAAAGGAAAAGTATGAGTAAAATTTTATCCGCCGCACTTGCGGCCTCGCTTGCTTTTACGCTCATAAACGCGCAAGGATACGCAGCAATGCCGATGCCTAGAGCAGATACGTCAAATTTTATGCCGAGCAAAAATGCTAAATTCGTATCGCAAACGGCCGACGATGCGCCCCAAAAAGTAAATTCCGTCGATATCTACGTCTCAAATCTCTACTCGGCAAGCGGCGGCGTACCTAATTACGTACGCGTTTACGATGCGATAGACGGCCTACTCATGGAAAATAACGTAGAAAGTCTGCAAAAGGCGATAAAAATCATCGAGGATGCGCCGGGGCTAGTCGCGCCTAGCACGCTAATGACGATTGCCGCGCGCGCCTTTGATTTGGGACTAAAGGACGAGGCGACGTTTTGGTTTTATGTCGGCAAAAATAGATTCATCGTTTTTACCGAGGTCTTAGACGTCAAAGACCCGGTATTTGCCTCCACTATGGACGTAAATTTAGCCTTCGTTAAGCTTGTAGGCGACGTGATAAATCCCTACGCCTTTTGCGATCTAAAAAAGCAACGAGCCGCCGTTTCGCTGGCAAACGAATGGACGAAAGCCCACCCTTACGAGGCGGTGTTTTTAGAGCGATTCCCGTCTAAATTTAAAGATCGCAAAGCCGCGCTCAAAAATGCGGAAGGCTTATTAGAAAAAAGTCTGCAAAAGCAAGACGAGTATTTTGCGGATCCTAAAAATAAAGAAGATTTTTTAAAAAAACGCAAGCAAAATCGCGCCGACGAGAGATTTTGCGACTAAATTTCGCGGCAGATCGCAAACTAAATTTAAACACGTCGGCTAAATTTGCAGATAAATTTTGCACCCAGGCAAAGCGGGTAAGCAAGCCAAAATTTAGCCTAAATTTGCGGTTAATCTAGCAAGCGTGCAAAAGTCCTGCTAAATCAGCTAGAGTGCATAGCTGTTTTGCAGATGCAAAGCGGCAAAAATATAACGCCTAAATTTAGACGAAACGGTTTTATAAATTTAGCTTCAAATTTCGGCTAAAATTATATCAATCGCCGCAGATAAAGCGATAAGAGCTTAAAAACGCGGCACTAAATTTAGACTTCAGCTAAAAAGCAAGCAGCCGCTACAAGCCAGACGCGCTAAAAAGCTGAAAAACAAACGAAAGGAGCAGACGATGGATACAAACGAAAAGTCCAAAAACGGCTTTAGCATTCGCGACTCGTTTTTTAAATCAAGACGCGACGATTTGCATTCCCTTCGCACCCCCCCCATAGCCTTGAGCGAGCGAACTACCGAAAATAGGCGAATTTACGCGAGGGTTTTGCGGTAAATTTAAATAAATACAAACTAAATTAAAGGAAAAATATGGGACTATTTAAAAAGATATTTGGCGGCGAGGTGGACGCGAAAAATGGCAAAGGCGCAAACAAAGAAGAAAACGAGCCTGTGTTTTATGCAGACGGCGAAGATGCGGCGATGCTAGAGGCTTTTAAACGGGCTAGAGAGAGCTTTGGGTACTTTTGGCGCGAGCTATACTGGGAAAATCACCGCATTATCCCGGCGCTTGACTTCGCTTGCGTCAAGGTCGCCTTTTCGCAAGATATCGACGGCCATACGGAGGTCGCGCATATGTGGATAAACGACGTGTATTTTGACGGCGAGCGCGTTTACGGCGTACTAGCCAACGACCCAGGCATACTAACTAGCGTCGCAAGCGGCGACGAGGTCGCTGTACCGATAGAGCAAATCAGCGACTGGATGTTTGCGGTAGGTGGTAGAGCATACGGCGGCTTTAGCGTGCAAGCCATGCGTAAAGCTATGAGTCGGGACGAGCGCGCTGAACACGACGAGGTATGGGGGCTGGACTTCGGCGATCCGGACGTAGTTTTGCTAGCCTACGAGCAAGAAAAACATCCGCAAAATCTCATCGAGCATCCGATGAGCGTAAATATGAAAGAAAAGTTACAAAAGTTTTTAAGCCAAAATCCAAAAGAGATAACGCAGGCCGACGATGAGGGCTATACTATGCTCCACCGCGAGGCGATAGCCGGCAACCGTACGGCGGTCGAGATTTTGCTCGCTAAGGGCGCTGATAAAAACGCTAAAAATATCCACGGCAAAACCGCGCTAGACTACGCTAGGGCGCTTGGCTGGGACCACGTAGCACAGGCGCTTAGCCAGTAGTTTATACTAGCAATCAAGCTTAAATTTACGGCTCAAATTTTATTTTGCGAGCTTATGGCGTCGCGCACGCAGCCCTTTACCGTCGGTAAAT
>CAURKB010000088.1:0-9051 GCA_963525315.1 uncultured Campylobacter sp.
GTCTATGCCGCTCTCGCCGGGAGCCTTTTGGCCGGGATAGTTTTCTATCTCCGAGCTGCCCGTTATCTGGCCGCCTGGCATACCTTTTTCAAACATTACGACGTTTTTTAGTCCGCCGCGAGTGGCGTAAAGTCCCGCGCTAAGTCCGGCGGGACCGCCTCCGATGATCGCTAAATCTAACATATTTTTTCCTTTAAATTTTATTTATTTTCGAATCTTGTTTATAAATGCCGCCCTTTTGCGCCTTTAGCTCCACGCTTGCGGGCAAAGTCGTGATATTTAGGACGTTCATCAGCTTTAAAATCGTATTTATATCCGAAGCGACGAAATTTATATTTCCCTCGCTTGGCGCGCGTTTTTGGAGCAAGTCCACGGCTACGATTTTTAAATTCTTATTCGAAGTTTTTAAAATTTCTCTCCAGTTTGATTGGTTGGAGCTAAAAACCACGAGTAAAAATTTATCGTCTTGGGGTGCAAAAATTTGAGCCTGCTCGTAAAAAACCAGCTCGTTAAAATTTACGAATTTATACTGCGAAAATCTGTAATTATTGTAAGCAAATACGCCTGCTACCAGCGCTGCACCGATAAAGGACGCAAAAACGGAGGTGAGAGGAAGCAGGCTTCCTCCTCGTCTAAAAACCATTAAAGAAGCGAATTTATCTTATCGGCGATGGCTTGTTTTGATTGTGCGCCGACCATTTGCTCTACGACTTCGCCGTTTTTGAAAAATAGAAGCGTAGGGATCGAGCGGATGCCGAATTCTACGGCTAGATCTTGCACTTCGTCGGTGTTTACTTTGCAAATTTTAGCTTTGCCCTCAAACTCCTCGGCTAGCTCGTCGATGACCGGAGCAAGCATACGGCAAGGTCCGCACCAAGGCGCCCAAAAATCTACTAGCGCGACGCCCTCTTTAGCGACGTCGAAATTCGCAGTCGTTAGTTCTACGTATTTTCCCATTTTATTCTCCTTTTTAAAGATAGTCGTAATTATACACGAAAGTATTTAAATTTTAGCTAAATAAGAATTTTTACAAACTAATATTTTCTATCCACTTTATCTCGCCCTTTTTTATCGCGATCAAATCGACCTGAAAATCGGCATTTGCTCCGTTTTGCAGCAGATAAAAGTCGATAGTTTTTAAAATTTTATTAAATTTAGCGGGCGTGAGACGGTACTCTGCCTCGTAGTCGCCCTGCGTAGCTTTGATTTCAACGAAGCGCAAAACGCCGTCTTTTTTGGCGATGACGTCGATCTCGCCGAATTTGGAGCTAAAATTTCTAGCAAGTATCTCGCAGCCGTTTTTTAGCAAAAATTCGCAAGCCAGTTCCTCCGAGCTCTTGCCGAAAAGATACGCCCTAAGCCCCAAATTTTACTCTTCTATCCTCATCATAAAAGGCTTTTCTTTTACGAACTCTTGCTCTTGCAAAATTTCCATAGTGCGTCTCACGTCCTTTTCCACGCTAGTGTGCGTCGTGAAAAATAGCGTCGCATACGGACTTTCGTCCTTTGGTTTTTGCAGCAGGCTATCGATAGAGAGGTTATTTTCGCTCATTAAATTCGTGATTTTAGCCAGTACGCCGACCTTGTCCTCGACTCTAAGTCTAAAATAATACTTCGTGCGAATTTCGCTCGGATCTAGGAGCCCCAGCGCATTTATCTCAAACGGCGCCTTGTAGCCTAACATCGGGGATTTGCCGTCTCTGGCGATGTCGATCAGATCGCTGATGACCGAGCTTGCCGTAGCCGGACCGCCCGCGCCCGGACCGTAAAACATCGTCTCGCCGACCGCGTCGCCCACTACGCTTACGGCATTTGTTACGCCGCTAGTTTTGGCTATCATTTTGTCTTTGGGTACTAGCGCGGGATGCACGCGCAGCTCGACCTTGTCGCCGGTTTTTTTGGCGATGGCTAGCAGCTTGATGACGTACTCGAAGTCGTTAGCGAAAAAGATATCCTCGGGCGTGATACCTTCGATGCCCTCTATCAGGATGTCTTCGGGGTTGCCGTGCACGCCGTATGCGATGCTAGCCAGGATCAGTAGCTTATGTGCCGCGTCAAAGCCTCCGACGTCAAAGGTCGGATCGGCCTCGGCGTAGCCTAGTTCCTGGGCTTTTTTTAGCGCGTCCGCGAAATTTGAGCCTTTACTCATCATCGAGGTTAAGATATAGTTGCTCGTGCCGTTTAAAATCCCGTTGATGCTTAGGATGTGATTTGCGCTAAGACCCTCGCGAAGGGCTCTGATGATAGGTATACCGCCCGCGACGCTGGCTTCAAAACCAAACGGCGTATTTTGCGCCAAATTTTGCAAGGCGTAACGGTGATAGGCTAGTAGCGCTTTGTTTGCCGTTACGACGGCTTTTTTACGCTCTAAAATTTTACTAACGATCCTAAAGGGCTCCTCTACGCCGCCCATAAGCTCGACGAAAACGTCGATATCCTCGCGCCCCAGGACGCCGTCTATATCGTCCGTGAGCGGGATGGCGACGTCTCTTTTTTTGCTTAAATTTCTAACGACGCCGATAACCGGAACTATCTCTTCGCCGCATCTTGCCGCGATTAGTTTTTTATTTTGGAGTAAAATTTTAGCTACGGCCTCTCCGACCGTGCCGACGCCTAAAATGGCTATATTCATGCAAATTCTTTCAGATATTTTTTGACGTTTCGTGCCGCTTGGCGGATGCGATTTTCGTTCTCGATGAGAGCAAGGCGCACATAGTCGTTGCCGCCCTCGCCAAAGCCGATGCCCGGGCTCACCGCGACGCTAGCTTTAGTAAGCAGCTGTTTAGAAAACTCAAGGCTGCCGATGTTTCCTACTTGCGGTGGGATTTTCGCCCAGATAAACATACTAGCGCTTGGCTTATGCATCTCCCAGCCGGCGCTTGCAAAGGCTTCTAGCATCACGTCGCGGCGTTTTTCGTAAATTTGACGTATATCCTCGACGCAGCTTTGATCGCCGTCTAGCGCGACGGTTGCGGAGACTTGGATCGGGGTAAACATGCCGTAATCAACCCATGATTTTATCTTTTTAAGAGCGGCGCAAAGGCGCTTGTTTCCGCATAAAAATCCGACGCGCCAGCCGGCCATATTATAGCTTTTTGATAGCGTGTAGCACTCGACGGCGACGTCTTTTGCGCCTTCTACTTCAAATATACTAGGCGTCTTGTATCCGTCAAAGGTAAGGTCTGCGTAAGCGATATCCGAGATCACGTAAAAGCGCTCTTGCTTGCTCATCGCGACTAGCCGCTCGTAGAAGCTCTTTTGTACGGTTACGGTTGTAGGATTGTGCGGGAAATTTACGACGACGTATTTAGGCCTCGGCGAGCTTGAGTGGATCGTGTGAAGTAGATCTTCAAAAAATTTATTTTCGTCAAGCTCGAATTTATCGTTGTATTTTAGCGGCATCTTTGCCACGCTACCGCCGGCAAATAAAAACGCCTGCGTGTGGATCGGGTATGCAGGATCGGGTACAACGGCTACGTCGCCCGGATTTACTATCGCTTGGGCTAGATGTACGAAGCCCTCTTTGCTACCCATAACGGCGACAGCCTCGGTATCGGGGTCTAAATTTACGCCGTATTTGCGCTTGTACCAGTTGCAGATGGCTAGGCGGAGTTTGTAGATACCGGCACTTGCCGAGTAGCCGTGGGTTTTGTCTTTTTGCGCGCTTTCGCAGAGCTTATCGACGATGTGCTGAGGCGTGCGGCCTTCCGGATTTCCCATCGAAAAGTCGATGATATCTTCGCCCGCTCGGCGCGCGGCCATTTTTATGGCGTTTACCTCGGCAAATACGTAGTTTGGAAGCCTTTCAATCGTATTAAATCTAATCTCGTCAAACATAAATTTCTCCTTATTTTAGGTAGATTTTGAGCCCTCGTTTGATATTTTCTAGGCTGACCGCGTCGTCGATCATTAGATATTTTGCATTTTGCGGAAAGGAAACCTTTAGGCTATTTATAGCTTTGTCGCTTCGTTTTTCCTCGAGCAAATTTAAATTTTTATCCAAAATTCTCACGATCGCCGACCAGCGATCCTCCCCGTCTGCGCCTATGGCGGCGACTTTTGCGCCGCTAACGTCGATGAGATAGGGCTCAAGCGGCTTTGAGAGCTGAACCTGCTGCGAAAACGGTACCGGGGTTTGATTGATCGATGAATTTGACGCGTCGATGACGTATTCGTAAGATAGCTCGCCGACTCTGTTTATATCTATTATTTCGGTACCGCTTTCTTTAAAGGCAGAGTAGAGCGAGCCTGGATCGGGGATAAATTTAGTATCTACGGTCACTCCCCAAGTAGCACCGCCGGCATTAGAAAATTCGCTCGTTAAGATATCGTTATAGCCTAGTCCGTTTAGGGCGTCTCTGGCGATTTTCATGAGAAGTAAAGGGTTATTTTGACGCGAGATAAATTTGATATTTACTTTTACGTTTTGCTTGTAGGATAGGCGCAGGAGCGAATTTGATTTTAGGACGTTTGAAATTTTGGCGATGTCGGGTTTGCCGTTTGCGTTTAGATATGCCGAGCCGTCGCCAAAGAGCTGGGTTGCTTTTGCGCTATTTTGACCGAGCAATCCGCTTGCTATATCCGTCACGCTACCCGCAAAACAAAAGGCAGTGCTAAGGGCTAAAAGTTGGAGCTTTTTTACCACGATTTGCCTTTGTTAAGCGCTACGAATTCATCAAATGATAGCGGAGTTACCTTATCTTTTTCGACTAGAAAGCGCTTTGGATTATCGCCGCTAAATTTGATATTTTGCTCACCGATTTCTAAATTTACCTCGCCGTGGCCGGTAACGACGAGCTGCTTTTTACCTATCTCAATAGTGACCGGATTCGAAGCGTTTAGCGAGCGTTTTTTATTGTCGTCTAGGTTTATCACCCCAAGCCATACTTTTTTACGAGGGACGACTTTTATCTCGCTAAGCCCGTTTAGTTCGTATATATCGCCGGTTTTAGGCATAGATGAAGCGGTAGCGGTTATATTTTGCTCGGTTTTATTTGATGTCTCGGTAGGTTGCAAATTTTGACCTGTATTTTGCTCTATAGGCTTTGGTTGCGCGACCGCTGCGACGGTTACGTTTATCTCGGGTAGAGGTTGGGTGGCGTTAGGTATCGCTAAATTTGAGACGTTTTCTTCGTTATTGCTAAGCTCGTCTTGCGCTTTTACAGAGGAGGATACGCCGACCGTGATATTTGCGTCTTTAATGGCGTCTAGGTTTTTGGCGGCTTGCTGCACAGTCGTCGCATCGGAGTAAGTCACGCTTTTATTCTTGTCCTCAAAGAGGCTCGAGAGATCGCCGATATATTTTTGAGGCTCGAAAAAATACACTAAAGCGCCGATCTAGCAAATAGTAACGATACCGCCTAGCATACCGCCGTAGGAGGATTTTTCGCTTGCGGTATAGGCCGGTATTTTAGGCGATATGGTTATGGTTTTGTGTTTTAGCTCGCCCTCGTGCTCGGTCATAAAAGCATCATACTCGCTCATCCATTGCGTAAAGTCTATATCTAGCTCGCGCTCTAGAATTTTAACGAAGCCTTTAACGTTAAAACGCGCTAATTTCTCAAAATTTTTATCGGCGATGTAGCCTAGGTATTCGGCTTCGATGTGCGTTCTTCTGGCGACTTCGCTAAGCCCCAGTTCTTTTAACAAACTTATGTCATTCATTTATAATCCTATCGCAAAGTATGGCAAACGCAGCCGAGACGTTTAAGCTGTCCCAGTCGTTTTTCATTTTTATTCCTATTATTTCGTCGCTTTTGGCGAGGACTTTTTTGTGCAAACCTTCGCCCTCACTACCCATCACGAGCGCTACTTTTTGGCTAAATTTGACCTCGTGGGCGTTTTTGCCGCCGCTTGCCGTGGCATAAATTTTAAATCCGACTTGTTTTAGTTCGTTTAGCAAGCTAAGGCCGTCTTCTACAAGAGCGATATTTGCCTCGTAGGCCGCTGCACTACTAGCTCGCAGGACGCCTTCCATCGCCAAATTTTTAGCGACGACGACGATACCTCCGCAACCGAGTGCATGTGCTGTTCTGACGATGGCGCCGATGTTTCCGACATCGTTAAGTCCGTATAAAACCGCTATAAAATTTTGTTTTTTTATCTCGTCTATACTCTTAAACTCAAACTCTTCGACCTCGGCTAAAAAACCTTGGTGATTGCCGCCGCGCGCGAGAGCTTGAGCCTTTTGGTTATCCACGCGTTTTATAGGCGCGCCGACGCCTACGATCTGCGAAAATAGCGTCTTGTCGCACTCTTTAGCGAGATAGACCGTTTTGACGTTTTTTTTATAGTTTTTTATGATGTGCAAAAATAGCTGTTTACCGTATATTATCATCGCCTGATAATAGCTAAAAATCGGTAAAATTTAGCTAAATTTTTAGATAATTTCGCCCTTTGCTCAGTCTGTATGCGATTTTAGCGAGCGAGTTCGGAGTAAATTTCTTTAGCGTTTTTGCCCGTGATTTTTGCTAGGAGTTTGGCCTTGGCTTTAGGCGAAATTTCAAGTTCTAAAATATCGTTTTGAGTGATTTTTTCTGAAGTAAAATTTGGATTTTTTTGCACTACGACGCACCACTCGCCGCTTAGATTCGCCTCTTGTAGCTTTTTTGCCAGCTCGCTTGCCGCGGCCCTAAATTTTGTTTCAAATTTTTTCGTCGCCTCTTTTATGGCAAAAATTTCTCTATCCGGATCAAGTTTAGCAAAGTCCAAAATGAGCGAAAGTATGCGTTTTGGGCTTTCGTAGATGACTGCGGGAAACGGCGAATTTAGCGCATTTTGAATAGCTGCAGCTCGTTCTTTGCCGTTGTTTGGCAAAAAACCTAAAAAGCAAAATTCTTTTTCGCAAAGACCGCTTGCGACGATGGCTAAGAGTGCGGCGTTTGATCCGCTTAATACTTCGTATGCGATGTCGTTTTTTATCGCGAAATTTACGAGCGCGGCTCCCGGATCGCTGATGCCTGGCATTCCCGCATCGCTTAAAAACGCGACGTTTTTATCAAAAATCTCAAGCTTTATTTTGGATAAAATTTCATCTTCGTTATGCGTGTGAAGCGGGATAAAATTTTGGATGTTTATATTTGCGTCAAAACGCGCGTTTAGCAGATTTATGAGAGATTTTGTGACTCTGGTATCTTCGCAAAAGAGTATCTCGCATTCGCGCAAAACGCTCAAAGTACGAAGCGAGATATCGCTTAAATTTCCTATCGGCGTAGTAACAAAATATAGCAAAGGATTATTTTAAGTTATATTTTTTCTTAAATTTATCGACGCGGCCTGCACTATCTACGATCTTTTCGCTGCCCGTAAAAAACGGATGGCACTCTGAGCAGATGTCCACTCTGATCTCGCTTTTGTTTGACTTCGTAGTGAAGGTGTTGCCGCAAGCGCAAGTTACTTTGCACTCAACAAATTCCGGATGAATTTCTTTTTTCATCATTTTATCCTTTTATCGTCTGATTTTTAATTTTCATTTAAAGTAAGGCGAGATTATACAAAAAACTTCGTAAAAAATCAAATTTAAATCAAAATTTTAGCCGCTATACCTAAAATCGCCGTTTGCGAGCGCAAAATATTTTTCGCTCTTAGTCCGTATTTTTTCGCGACCGCCTCTCGCTCGTTCCCGCTAAATCCTCCCTCGGGGCCGATCGCTAAAATTTCCTTGCCCGCGTAGCCGTCTAGGTTTTCGCCTTCAAAGTCGATAAGAGCGACGTTTGGGTAAAATTTGACTAATTCGTCTAAGCTTTTATAAATTTCAAATTTCATTAAATCGTTTCGTCCGCACTGTTCGCACGAGCTTATCAAAATGCGCTCTAGTCGCAAAAAATCGAGCTTAAAGTTTTTTTGCGAAAATTCGCCGTAAAAAAAGACGATTTTAGCTACGCCCGTTTCGTTTAGGCTAGGCAGCGTTTTTTCGATCGTTTTTGGATCGACGACGGCCCAAGCTAGCGTTAGATCGCTATTTTGTGCTTCCACGTCGTGCGAAAATATCAAATTTAGCTCCGCGCTCCTTTTGTCTAAATTTACGATTTCATAGATGTGGTTTTGTCCGTCGGTCAAATTTCGCACGTCGATGCGCTCGCCTACCTTTGCTCGCCGCGCCTTCAGGTGTAAAAACGCTTCGCCATCAAGCCTAATCTGCTCGTTTTTGGCCTCTTTTGAATATAAAAATTTCATCTCACCCCGCTTGCAACTAGTATCAAAACAAAATCGGCCGCGATTTTTAGGCGCATTTTGGCTCTAAAAGCGGTAAAATTTTTAGTTTTCATCGCCTTTTTTAGCTGCTTAAACTCCATCGCCCCAAACCCGATAAGAAGCACCCAAACCGCGATCATAACAAGAGCCTTGAGGCCCAGATAAAAGTAAAAAACGCTCATCAAAAGTAGCCCCGTAAGCATCATTGCGGCCAAAAACGAGTAGTATGTGGGCAAAAATAGCCTGATGCGCTTAGCGTAGGCGGGCGAATTTACGCCGAAATTTATCAGGAAAAAGTGCGCCGCGACAAGCGCCAAAAGCGTAAAGGCAAGCCCGATGTGGATAGAACGCGCTAGCTCGTAGAGTTCTGATAGATATTCGTTAAATTTCATTTTTCAGGCACCGGTTCCGGCGGCATATTTTCGTCGATACTTACGTTTGCGTCGCTTTGCGCGATGGGTACGTCGCTGGGGACGGTTTCGTTTAGATCTAGTTCTGGCGAGTTTTTTTCGTCCTCGCAGCCGCTAAAGATTAGAGCCGTCAGCGTCAAAATCGCAAAAATTTTCCTCATTTGCGCTAGACCTCCTTTGGATTTACTATTTTTTTGCCTAGTTTGATTTTCTCAAACAGCTCCGCGTCCTCCCACTCGGCTCTCACGCCTTCAGAAAAGACGACCTCGTTCAAATTTACCTCGCCCATTTTAGCGTTATATGCATCCTCTCTGAAGCACTGCGCATAGCCCGTGTCGGTCTCGTGGACGATGACGCTGTGAAGCTTCACTTCGCGCTCACCGTTTTGCATCTGCGTGGCTTTTAAAAGCCTATCTATCATCACGAAAAATATCCTGCAAAACTGCTC
>CAURKB010000089.1:0-8724 GCA_963525315.1 uncultured Campylobacter sp.
AACGTGCAGTGGGGTTGGTGGGGGTTTGGGGGCGGAAGGGGCGACGCTCTACTTCGCTTCGCTCGTAGCTGCAAGCAGACCGTAAGTAGAAACCCCTTCCGCCTCCCAAGAAAAACAAAATTTAAAAAGTTTTTATATAGCAAACCCTAGTCTGCAACGACAATTTCTCAAATTTCCTTTGCGTTTTTCGCAAACACGTTTAGCGCCGAGGCGCGTTTTTTACAAATTTCTTTATATTCGTATTCCGGCACGCTATCTATCACGATTCCGGCTCCGGCCTGCACGAAAATTTCGGCGAAATTTCCCCCGCGCTCCCCGCTTTTTAAATTTGACTCGTTTGCGCCGTCAAGATGCGGGTCATGCCAGCTAGCGTCAAATTTGCCGCCAAATTTACGCGCAAATATCGCGCTTCTAATCAAAATCGCCATTTGCGCGTCGCCGTTAAAGTGGAAAAATCCGATGCCGCCGCCGTATGCGTTGCGCCTATATGGCTCAAGCTCGGCGATGATCTCCATGGCGCGGATTTTGGGCGTACCGCTGAGCGTGCCTGCGGGGAAGATACTACCGACTGCGTCAAATGCGTCTATATCGTCTGCCTTTGAGCCGTAGACGTCGCTTACGATATGCATCACGTTCTCGTATCGCACGATGCGCATGACGTTTTTGACCGCGACGCTTTTTGGCTTGCTGACGCGGCCGATATCGTTGCGAGCAAGGTCGATGAGCATTTTGTGCTCGGCTAGTTCCTTTTCGTCGCTTAGCAGTTCGCGCTCGAGCGCGGCGTCCTGGGTCGCGTCCCTGCCGCGTCCGCGCGTGCCGGCTATGGGCGCGACGTAGATTTTACCCTCTTTGATCTCGCAGACTAGCTCGGGGCTAGAGCCCGCGACATCGCCGTAAGGGGTCGGGAAGTGAAACATATAAGGGCTCGGATTTGCCTCGCTTAAGGCTCGGTAGAAATCCAAGCTATCCATATCCGAGGCTAGTTTTAGCTGCTCGCTTAGCACGACCTGAAAGACGTCGCCGCTTTTTAGGTATTCTTTGGCGCGCTTTGCGATGTTTAGAAAATGCTCTTTTTCGCCGTCTAAATCGGTTAAAATTTTATATTTGCTCTGCCGTTTTGCGCGGTCCTCGTCGGCTTTTGCTTCGTCATCCGCGCTAAATTTAACTAAAAAATCGTAATACCGCTCTCTATCGCCGTAAAAGCTGTAAATTTTGCTATTTTTATCAAAGTGCAGATAGGCGCGAGCGTTAGCGTAGAAAAAGTCGGGGAAATCATACTGCGAGGCGTTAAATTCGGGGATTTTTTCAAAATATTTTATCCCTCCGTAGCCTAGCACTCCAAACAGTCCCGCAAAAGGGGCGTCAAATTTTTGAGCTTTAAAATAGCTCTTAAGCCCCGCAAAATCGGTTTGCTCGCTGCTTATATACTCGCAGTCGATGCCGATGATGGTCTGCGTCGTGTCCTCGGCGAGGTAGGAGTTAGTAAATCTCTCTCTAATCTTTTCGTAATAAAAAACTGGGCTCAAAAGTAGCATAAAATATCCTTTAATGAGCGTTGATTATATAAAAATTAAGCTTAATTTTCATTTGACGGCGGCGTCAAAAAGCTCGCGCTCTAGCCTTTGCGCCGCGTCTAGGGCGGGGCAGTGCGAGGCGCCGTATCTGGCTGCGACGCTTTTTATATCCTCAAAGCTCACGACCGTTTTGCCATCCCTTTTTTGAAATAAAAACTTAAACGGAAGCTCTAGCGCTAGGCGCGGTTCGCACTCTATTAACGGCGCAAGTACGCCAGGAGCGCCGAAAATCACCGTAACCGACGGCGTCAAATTTACTCCCGTTTGCGCGGCGAAAACGTGATGGGGCACTACGGCAAATTCGCTAATATCTCTCATATCAAGCAGCCTTTGAAATCTCTTAACCGCGGCTTCTAGCTCTAGCTCGCTTTGGCCTTCCGTGACGCCTGCAAAGGCTAAATTTAACCCCGCAAAAATCATCAAAATCAATCTTTTCAATAATTTTCCTTTTTTAAAATTTAAAATTAATTTTACCCAAAAACGGCTAAAATCGGATTTTACTTTAAGGCGAGATTATGGAAATTTTATCGGTTTCGTCGATCGGTTACGTTTGTTTGGGGCTATTTGTCGGCTTTTTGTCCGGATTTTTGGGCATCGGCGGCGGTGCGGCGGCCGTGCCGATACTCGTATTTTTGGGCTTTGACGTCAAATACGCAATCGGCGTAAGCGTCCTTCAGATGATGTTTAGTTCGGTCTACGGCTCGCTTTTAAATCTCAAAAATAAGACCCTAGATCTAAAGCCCGCTTTGGTACTCGGCAGCGGCGGCTTTTGCGGGGCGAGCGCGAGCGGCTTTATCGTAGCGAGCGTTCCATCGAAATTTTTGCTTCTTACTCTCATTTGTATTCAAATTTTTAACGTTATTAAGCTATTTTTTAAAAATCCGGAGCCAAAAGGCGCGCACAATCCCTCTCTCGTGCCGCTTTTTTTCGTCGGACTTTTTGTCGGCGCGGTAGCGATCAGCGTGGGTATCGGAGGCTCGGTTATCATCATGCCGGTTTTAATAAATTTCTTAAACTACGACATAAAAAAGGCGATCAGCACGGGACTGTTTTTTGTGATATTTTCGTCGATTTCGGGCTTTATCAGTCTAACTTTGCAAGGGCTAGTGCAGTACGAGGTCGGCGTTTTGGTCGGTATCGGCTCGCTTATAAGCGTGAGGTTTGGGGTGGCTTTGGCGCAAAAGATCGACCGCGCTATCCAAAAAAGATGCCTGCTTGCACTTATTTGCACGACGCTGCTCATAATGATAAATAAGCTTTTTGCTTAAATTTAGCGTAAAAATTTGGCTGCTTGGCACAAAAAATCCGCCGAGTTTGCCAAAATTTTCGCTGCAAAAATTGGGTTTTAGATAAAGCGGATTTTAGAGCGATAAATTTTGTTTTTCGTTTTGGCTGGTTTGCTCTTGCTTAAATTTGACCTTAAAATGAAACGCCCAAGCAAGCGGGCAAAGGGTCTGCAAAATCTCTAAAATATAATATCCTTGGATGCGAAAAATCAACCATACCGCAGCAAAAAAACTAACCGGGTAAATGACTGCGTAGACGATAGGCCAAAAGCTCTTTGCTGCAAATGCCGCAAGTAAAATATAACTACAAATCGCAATCAAAGACGCTGCAAAAAAGCAAGCAAACACCCCTTCTTTTTGGTGATCTATATCGGCGCTTAAATAGCCGTAAATGCAGCTTATAAACATAAAAACCCCAAGCCCGAACCAGATGAATTTATGGCGCCGCGTAAAGTAAGCCCTAAATAGCAAATAAGAGCAAAACACTAAAAAATAAGCGTCTATAACGAAGCTGCAACACATAAAAAATATGCCCTCGCCCAAAAAACCCCAATCATAATAGCGACCAAATATCACATCGTCTATCAGCCAAAACGCACCCGAGCTGACCGCCAAAAACGCGGCCGTGAGCAAAATGGGATGTAGCAATAGCCTTCCCGTAATCAAGTCGGCGTAGACGGTTTTACAAAAATTTATGATTTTTGGCATTTTAGCTCCCTAAATTTGCATTTTTACGTAAGCTAATTTATTTTCGTTAAATTTAGCTTGCTAATTTATCCGTGCGCGCTTAAATGATTTCTCTAAATTTAACGGTACGGCGCGGCAAAATTTACGCCAAATTCGGTTAGATTTTTCGGCCTGCAAACCTTGCCCAAAAGCCGCGATTTTATCTAAAAACGGTTAAATTTAAACCTTAAATCCGCCCCCAAAGCCGAAAAATCAAAAATTTTCTAAAAATCCGCCGTCGCTTAGTTTTAACTCAAGGTCTTTTACGTAGTTTTCGGCTGCTTTTTGGTATTCGTTTTTGCCGGCGGTTTTTATCGCGCCGTTTTTGACGGCAAACTCCAGTTTGCGCTCTTGTGCGAATTTCGCCGTTTGCTTTGCGATATTCTCAAGCGAGTATTCGCCGTTAAATTTAAGCGCGATAAAGGCATCAAACTGCGAAAAATTTGCTGGCACGTTTAGTTCGTTGGAGATTTTTATCACGGGTTCGTTTGCGGCGGAGAAATACTCAAAATACCCTCGTACTCGCTCTTTTAGGCGGCTTTTACCTGCTTCATAAGCGATTTTTGGGCGCTCGTAGGTCGTTAGCTTTGCGCAGTTTGCGGCTAAAATTTCCATAAAGCCGAAATAAGCCGATTTTACCGCGTTTTCATCGTCCTTTAAGAGCGCTGCGACGTCGGCGAAATTTACGCTTGCCGGATAAACGTCGGTAAAAACTTGATAAAGCCAGTCGTACTGCGGCTTCATCGCAGCGCCGTTTATATTTACATAGCCGTCTTTTACTCGGTCGAAATTTGCCGAGATATGCAGCTTGCAAAGCTCGTCTGCACCGATATTTACATTAAAATCGTCTGAAATGAGCTCCTTGTGTACTATCATACTGCGTCTAAAAACTTTGTTCGTTAAAAAGTCGAGCGTCTGTTCTTTTTCGATGCGTGAGCTAAAATTTGCGTCTATATATGCATCAAATTCGTCTATGCCTAAATTTGATTGAAAAACGTCCTCTAGTCCGACCTCGGCGAGATAGGCAAGGCCGTTTTTATCAAGCTCGGCCGCAAAATCTTTAAAATAAATCGGGTCGTTAAAGACTTCCAGATACTCGTGCGCTATATACGAGTCGCTAGCGGATAAGATATAGTCGATGTGAAATTTTAGGCTTTCGTAATTTAAGAAAATTTGGCTTACGTTGCCGTCTTTTTGGCAAAATTTCGCGTACTCTCCAAGTACTTTTAAAAGCTCCCTTGCTTTGGCTACTTTTGCGGCTTCTCCTTTTACGTCTTTGGTGCCGAATACTAAAAAATTTCTGATCGTATCCTTGATCTTCCAGCCCGGATAGACGTTGTAGCTCACGTACGCCACGCCGTTTGGGCTCAAAAATCGCTTGATCGTTTTTAAAATCGCGTCCTTTACGGCGTTAGGTACCCAGCTATAAACGCCGTGGCAGACGATGTAGTCAAATTTACCGTAATCTCTCACGTCCGCATCCGTAAGATCGCAGATATCTTTTGCCATAAATTTTATATTATCCACGCGCATTTGTGCTGCCAGCTCTTTGGCTTTATTTATCTGCACCTCGCTTAGATCTATGCCAAGAGCCTTTGCTTGCGGGTTTGCGATAGCAAAAGGAAATAAATTTCCGCCGTAGCTGCAGCCGATTTCCAGCACTTTAGCCGTTTTTGACGGCGGCGGCGTCAGCGACAAAAACAAAGCCAAAGCCTCAAGGCGTGCGGGAGAAGTCTCCGCAAAAGCGCCCGAGATATAGGGAAGCTCGTCGTAGGATTTTTGGATATCGTTCATTTGCGCGTCCTTTAAATTTATATAAATTTTATAGCGATGATAATACAATATACGCCGTTAAATCCAAGTAAATTTAGGCAAAAAATGAACGACACCATAAAAATCACGGGCGCGCGCGAGCACAACCTAAAAAATTTAAATCTTGAAATTCCGAAAAACAAGCTCGTAGTTTTCACCGGACTTAGCGGTAGCGGCAAGAGCACGCTAGCCTTTGACACGCTTTATGCCGAGGGGCAGCGCAGATATATGGAGAGCCTTAGTAGCTACGCCAGGCAGTTTTTAGACCGCGTGGGTAAGCCAGACGTCGATAAGATCGAGGGTCTCACTCCGGCCATCGCGATAGATCAAAAAACCACGTCCAAAAACCCGCGCTCGACCGTAGGCACGATAACGGAAATTTACGACTACCTGCGCCTTCTATACGCTCGCATCGGCATCCAGCACTGCCACAAGTGCGGCAAACCGATCTCCAAAATGTCGGCTAGCGATATCATAAACGAGATCCAAAAGCTCCCCGAGGGTGCAAAAGTCGTCATCTACGCTCCGCTCGTGCGCGAGAAAAAGGGCACGTGGGCGGATTTGATCGAAAATTTACGCGGCAAAGGCTACGTGCGCGCCCAGATAGACGGCGTGCAGGTGAGATTAGACGAGGAGATCGAGCTAGCCAAAACCAAAAAACACACGATAAAGCTCATCGTAGACCGCATCGTGATAGACGCGGATAACGCGCAGCGACTAGCCCAGGACGTAGAAAAAGCGCTAAATGAAAGCTACGGCGAGGTCGAGATCGAGATAGCAAACGCCGAAGAGCTCGGGCTAAAAGAGAGCTTTATACATTACAGCGAGCACTCGGCGTGCTTTGATTGTAAAATTTCATTTACGCCGCTAGAACCGCTTAGCTTTAGCTTCAACTCCCCAAAGGGCGCTTGCGAGAGGTGCGACGGGCTAGGCATCAGATATAGCCTGGATCTCACCAAAATAATCGACGAGGAAAAAAGCATCGAAGGTGGCGCGATAAAGCTTCTTTACGGCTACAACATGAGCTATTATTATAAATTTTTGCTAGCTTTTTGCGAACAAAACGGTATCGACGTAAAGCGCCCCTACTGCGAGCTTAGCGAGGACGAGAAGCGCCTCGTGCTCTACGGCAACGTAAAAGAGGTCGAGTTTTTCTGGAAGAAAAACAAGTTGCTGCGTAAATTTGAAGGCGCGCTAAAAATCACTCACGGGCTGCTAAAAGACTACAAGGACTTCGACGAATACATGAGCGAGAAGGTCTGCGATGACTGCGGCGGACACAGGCTAAAACCTCAAAGCCTAGCCGTCAAAGTCGCAGGCCGCGGTATCGGCGAAATTTTAGACATGAGTATCGAAAACTGCACCGCGTTTTTTTCAGACGAGGCAAATTTTAGCTACCTTAGCGAATACGACAGGACGATCGCCAAGCCGATATTTAAGGAGATAAACGAAAGGCTATTTTTCCTCTACGACGTGGGGCTGGGCTATCTATCGCTCGGACGTGACGCGCGCACGATTAGCGGCGGCGAAGCGCAGCGCATCAGGATCGCCAGCCAGATCGGCAGCGGGCTAAGCGGCGTGATGTACGTGCTAGACGAGCCTAGCATCGGTCTGCACGAGCGCGATACGCTAAAGCTCATCAAAACCCTGCGAAATTTGCAAGCCAAAGGCAACTCGGTTATCGTAGTCGAGCACGATAAAAAGACGATCGAGGAGGCCGACTACGTCGTGGATATCGGGCCCGGAGCGGGAAAATTCGGCGGGCAGATAGTTTTTGCCGGCGACGTGAAAAGCCTGCTAGGATCAAGTACGCAAACCGCGCTTTATATAAACGGCGAAAAGGAAATCGACTACCGAAAAGACCGAAAAATCGACACGTGGCTTGAAATCTCAAACGTAAATATCAACAACATATCAAATTTAAGCGCGCGCTTTCCGCTAAGAAATTTAGTCGGTATCACGGGAGTTTCGGGCTCCGGTAAAAGCTCGCTCGTACTGCAAACCCTGCTGCCAGAGGCCCAGGAGCAGCTAAACCGCGCCAAAAAGGTAAAAAAGGTTGCGGGGGTAAATTTGAGTGGACTAGAAAATCTAGACAAAGTGATCTACCTCGATCAAAGCCCGATCGGCCGCACCCCGCGCAGTAATCCTGCCACCTACACGGGCGTGATGGACGAGATCAGAGGGCTTTTTGCGCAGACCAAAGAAGCCAAACTACGAGGTTACAAGATCGGCAGGTTTAGCTTTAACGTCAAGGGCGGACGCTGCGAAAAGTGCCAAGGCGAGGGCGAAATCACGATCGAGATGCACTTTTTGCCCGACGTAAACGTCGTTTGCGACTCATGCGGCGGCACCCGCTACAACGCGCAAACGCTAGAAATCCTCTACAAAGGCAAAAGTATCGCCGACGTGCTAAATATGAGCATCGACGAGGCGGTAGAGTTTTTTAAATCCGTGCCCAAAATCGCCAGCAAACTAACGACGCTGCAAGACGTGGGCCTAGGCTACATCACGCTAGGTCAAAACGCCGTGACTCTAAGCGGCGGCGAGGCGCAGCGCGTGAAGCTAGCAAAGGAGCTCAGCCGCTCGGACACGGGAAATACGCTCTATATCCTTGATGAGCCGACTACGGGGCTGCATTTTGCCGACGTCGATAGGCTCGTGCGCGTGCTGCACCATTTGGTCGATCTTGGCAACTCGGTCTTTGTTATCGAGCACAACATGGATGTCATCAAAAACTGCGACTACATCGTCGATATGGGGCCTGAAGGCGGCGCAAAAGGCGGTAAAATCATCGCCGAAGGCAGCGTAAAAGAGGTCGCTAAAAATCATAAAAAAACGGGCAGCTATACGGGTAAATTTTTAGCCGAGGAGCTGGAAAATATGAAAAACGCGGCAAAAAAGGCGAAGAAAAAATAAACGGCGAAGCAGATCGGTAAAATTTATAAAGCTATGTCGGCGTAAATTTACGCGAGGCTTGCCGCGTTAAATTTGAAGGAGCGAAAATGGACGCAAAACTCTATCTAAACAAAGCCGTTATGCAGCTATCAAGGGGGCTTGAGGAGGGCGGCGTACAGAGCCTAAAGGATGCGCTCAGAAGCGACGGCGACGAGGCGAGCAAAGTGCAAGCTAGCGTGATTTTGGGCGAATATTTCGTGATGAAAGGCGAATTTGCGCAGGCTAGGCGACATCTCGAAGCCGTAGTCGAAAACTCTAGCGAACTGGAAGAGGAATACGACGACTTACTAAACGATGAGATTTACAAAGCCGGTCTGCTCCTAGATATGATCGATCGCTTCGGGTTTTTAGCGAAGTGAGGCGACGTAGCA
>CAURKB010000090.1:0-8697 GCA_963525315.1 uncultured Campylobacter sp.
TAAATCCCCGCGCTACCCCTCCCGGCCTCTACCATAAAACGACTCGGCTGATAGTTTATCTTTTTGATTTTGTCGTATTTGGCGTAGCTTAAAATCAGCTCGTCGCGCGCCCTCTTGACTGCTACGTAAAAGAGCCGCCGCTCCTCCTCGAGCGAGCCGCCCATGCTCATTAGTTTGAGGTTCGGGAAGCGATTTTGCGCGAGATCGACTACGAAAACGAGATCAAACTCAAGCCCCTTTGAGGCGTGTACGCTTAGTAGATTTACCCCTTCGCCGCTACTCATCTCGCTGCTGCCCAGCGTGATAAAGTTATAAAATTTCTCCGCCTCCGAGTAGTTTTTGGCTAGTTCGCCAAGCACCTCTAGCTTGCCCGCGATGCGCTCCAGGGCCTCTTTTTTTAGCGTTTCGTCGATGTTGCCGTTTTTTTGCGTGGCGCGCTTGGTGGCTAGACTATCGGCGATGAGAGCGTAAATTTTGCTATTTTTGAGATCTTCTATCAGCGAGGTCGGGCGCGAGTGGCGTTTGGCGGCGTTTAAAAAGTTGTAAATTTCATACAAAAACTGCCCGCCGCTCTCGCTTAGTTTTTGCATTTTTAAAATCGGGTGCGCGAAAAAATCCTCGCAAAAGTTAAATTTAGCAAATCGCGACTTCTCCCCGACCTCGTCAAGCTCGTCAAAAAGCCCTAGTTGGTAGTTTTTGGTTTTTTTAGCAAAGGCCTCCACGCTCTCATCAGGCTGCAAAAATCCGCGCACGACGTCGCCGTGTCCGACCTTGCTTAGCACTTCAAAAATCTCCTTGCTAAGCGCAGCGCCCACGCCTTTTGCGTATTCGCACACGTGGATAAAGGCCATGATGTCTTTTGGGTTTATGAGGATGCCTAACAGATCCATCGCCGCGCGTACCTCGCGGCTCTCAAAAAAGCTCACGCCGCCCTTGCGCTTGGAACCGATACCGAGCTCTCGCAGCGCGACTTCTAGGCCGTCGGCGCTTGAGTTGTTGCGAAAGATGACGGCGATGTTTTCTTGTTTATATTTTGAAACGGCGATGATCTGCGCGATGTTTGCGTATTGGTCGAAAAGCTCGCTATAAACCAGCAGCTTTGGCGAGGTAAATTTACCCTCGCGGCCGACGACTAGCTTTTTTTCGTAAAGACGCGGGTTGTTTGCGATGACTTTGTTGGCAAGGGCCAGGATGGCGGAGCTGCTGCGATAGTTGATGTTTAGCGCGTAAATTTTAGCGTCTGCGAAGCGGTCCTTAAACGAGCCGATGATCTCGATGTTTGCGCCGTTAAAGGCGTAAATGCTCTGGTCAAAATCCCCGACGCAAAAAAGGCTTTTCGTCTCAAAAGCGCTTATTAGCGAGCCTTGCAAGGAGTTTGTGTCCTGATACTCGTCGACTAAAATTTCCTCAAATTTGAGCGGCGCGCCTTTTCTCAGTTCGTTACGCATTTTGATAAGCAGGTCGTTAAAATCCGCATAGCCGAATTTGCTCTTTTCCTCCTCAAATTCGCGTAAAACGTCCTCGTAAATCTCGGCATAGACGCCTTGCTCGTCGCTTCGCTCTTTTAGCCATTCGCCAAACGTTTGCTTTAAGGCTAAATTTTGATACAGCGAATACGCGTCGTAAAGATAGGCGCCGCCGTACGGTTTGACGTCGCTTAGATGGTTAAATTTGCGCCTCTCGACGAGCGATTTTAGCAGCGTTTTTAGCTCGCTAGGCTGTTTTAGCGTGACCGGTTTTTCTAGAAATTTAAGCAGCGAATAAGAAACCGAGTGAAAGGTGCCCGCCGTGATGCGCGAGGTGATTTTTTTATCAAAATGACGGTTTAATCGCTCGATCATCTCGGCCGCGGCCTTGTTGGTGAAGGTTAGCAGCAGGATTTTTTCGGGCTTTACGCCTAAATTTAGCAGATGAGCGATGCGCGCGACGATGGTGCTAGTTTTACCGGTGCCCGCACTTGCTATGACTAGATTGTGCCCTGCGGGAGCGGTTGCGGCGGCGTATTGTTCTTGATTTAGTTTTGAAAGGGGCATATTTTCCTCGCGTTTAAAAGGGCAGATTATACCCAAACGGGCTTAAATTTATAAAAACGCAAAAGCGGCGAGGGCTAAATTTATTCGCCCCGCGTTTTGCGGAGCGAGGTAAAAATTTAGAGGTTTTATTTTAGATTTAGTATTTCTTTTACTTCCTCATCGCTTAGTTCGTAGCGATAAAATTTAAGGTAAAATTTCTTTACTTCTTCTTCTAAATTTAACTCGCTAAAAATCTCCGGATAAAATATTTTAGCTAGCCAAAGCGGCTGCAAGGCGCCCTCGGCGCTTCTAACCGACCACAGATAAACTCCGCTAGGCACGACGAAAACGGCGTCCTCTTTGACCGCTTTTAGTTGTTTAAACGCGGGATTATTTAGGATTCTTTCCTTGCCTTCGCGAGAATTCGTGATAATGACGTCAGGGTTAAAGATGATAACTTGCTCTTCGTTTATCGTCTTTGAAATCTTAAAATCCGTCTCGTTATCTTGGGAGCTTAAATTTACGCCGCCGGCGATTTTTATGTACTCCGCGCCGATATCTTTGCCGCTGATCGTGCTAAAATTTCCCGAGTTAAAATTTAGAGCCAAAACCCGCTTTTTATCCTTGATATTTTGAACTTTTTGGTTTACGTATTTTATATTTTCGTCAAAATACTCGTTAAATTCATCCGCCTTTTTTACCGCGTCGCCGCCTAAAATCTCGGCTATTTTGCTAACCGCGCCTTTTATCTCGCTAGCGTTGCTAAATTTATTTATATTTACGACCGCGATGCCGGCGGCTTCTAGCTGCGCTCTTTGATTTTCGTCAAATATCATGCCCACAGGCCCAAAAACCACCTGCGTGTTTGAAGAGATGATGCTTTCGGCGCTACTTGTCAGCGAGCCGCTTACGTTATTCATCGTTTTTATTTTAGGGAAAATTTTACTCATCATTTTAGGCAGCCTAGCCGCGCCCGAGATGATTTTATCTTCGCCCGTTAGCATCGCGCTCATCTGCGTAAATGCTCCTATCATCGGCGTTACGCGCTCTACGTTATCAGGTATTTGCACCTCTTTGCCGCCGTCGTCTACTATGATACGCGCTTGCAAAAGGCAAGCCGCAAGTATCAAAACCGTCAAAATTTTTCTCATTTTTTCTCCTTAAATGATGGGAACACAGGAATAAACGCTCCTGCCTTCGATCTCGTTTTTTACTATTTTTATATCGGCGCCGTAAGCAAGTTTTAAATTTTCATCCGTTATCGCTTCGCTAGCGCTGCCGTAGATGATGTTTTGATCTCTTTTTAAAAGCGCGACCTTGGCGTCTATATAAAAAGCATGCTCGGCAAAGTGCGAGGTCATGATGATTTTATGCCCGTTTGCCGCTAGCTCTTTTACGGCTTTTAGGATTTTTACTTGGTTTCCAAAGTCCAAATTTGAAGCGGGCTCGTCAAGCATCACGGCGCTTGCTTCTTGCGCTAAGGCTCTTGCTATTAGGACCATTTGCCTCTCGCCGCCGCTGATATCGGTGTAAATTTTATCCGCAAATTCGCTCATTCCTAGCATATCAAGCTTTTGAAGGGCGATATTTACGTCATTTGCGCTTGGATTTTCAAAAGCTCCGATATATGGCGAGCGTCCCATCAAAACGACGTCTAAAACCTTAAAAGCAAAGGGCGGAGTGTGAGCCTGAGGCACGTAGCTAACGATCTTTGCTCGCTCTTTATCGCTTAAAGCGAAAAAATCTCGCCCGTCTGCTAAAATTTCTCCGCCAAATGGCTTTAAAAATCCCAAAATCGTCTTAAAAACAGTCGTCTTACCTACGCCGTTTGGTCCGAGCAAGCATAAAATTTCTCCGTCTTCTAACTCGGCGCTAAATTCTTGCACGACTAGCTTTTTGCCGTATCCGCAGCTTAAATTTTTTATCTTAAATTTCACAGCCAGCCCTTTTTGCTCTGATAAAGCAGGTAGATAAAAACGGGCGCGCCGATGAGCGATGTGATGATGCCAAGGGGTATCTCGCTAGCCATCGCGCACCTCGCGATAGTATCGACTATTAGCAAAAATAGCGCGCCTAATAGCATAGAAACGGGCAGCAAGACGTTAAAATTCGCCCCGACGATAGAGCGGGCGATGTGCGGCACGATGAGTCCGACCCAGCTCACTATACCGCAAAAAGCCACGCTAGAAGCCGTCAGCAAGGTAGAAGCGCAGATGATAACAAAGCTATAAAATTTGACGTTTACGCCCATGGCTTTAGCTTCTTCTTCGCCAAAGGCTAAGATATTTAGCCTAAATCTAAGCAAAAACAGAGGCACCGAGCAAAACGCCGTGATGCCTAACATATAAACGACGGTTTGATATCCTCCTGTGCGAGCTAGGCTACCCATCAGCCAAAACGTGATCTCGGGTAGCTTGTTTTGGCTATCTGCTAGAAATTTTAAAAGCGAGCTAAAAGCTCCAAAAAGCGAGGAGATAACGACGCCAGAAAGCACCATTATGATGACGTTTAGCTTGCCTCTGGCTATGAGCTGGCTTAAAAAAACCACCGCAAAAACGGCGGCTAGTCCAAAGCCAAAAGCCGTTAGCGAAACGTAAAATACCGGAAATGAAAGGATGATAGCGATGCTAGCCCCCACCGCTGCTCCGCTAGATACGCCTAGGATATCGGGCGATACCAAGGGATTTTTGAAAAGCCCCTGATAGACCGCGCCGGATGCGGAAAGAGCGGCTCCTACAAGCACCGCAAAGGCGATACGAGGAAGCCTGATCTGCGTTATCACGGCGTAAATTTGCTCATCGCCGGCTTGCTCGCCTAAAATAGCGGCTTTTAGATACTCGAAAATCTGAGCGTAACTAATCTCGTAACGCCCGGCTCCAAGAGCCAAAAACATCGCTAGCAAAAGCATTAGGATTAAAAACGGTACCGTCTTTCTGTTATTCAAATTTATCCTTTATCTCCCGCACGTCCCACCAGATGAGATAGCTCTTCGTCGCTCTTTGAAATTTATATCCGTCATTTGTTTTGGTAAGATACTTTTCTACGTTTCGTTTGTAAATTTCTTCTTTTTGGGGCGCGATCTCGCCGACGAATCTAAAATAAGAAAACGCCTCTTCAAGGCTAGCAAAATCCTTTTCATAAACGGTATCTACTATCCTTAGATTCGGGTTTGCGCCCATATCGTAGACGATGTTAAAGATAAGGTTGTAGCTAAAATTTCTATCGTTTAAACCGTGTTCTTCTTCGTTTTCTTTTATATCTTCTAAAAAGTCTTGCCAGAACGTTTTTAGGCTTGGGTGATCCATTAAAAACGAGGTCATGACTACGTATTTTTTAGCGAATTTACAAAGCTTTTTTATATCAAAAAGCCCGAGCGAACGAGACGCGATAATGACGTCGTGTTTTGGCAGATCTTTTACCGCCTCTTCGTCGCTCCAGCTTTTTTGGATAAAATTTATATTATCTACGCCGGCTTGTTTTGCGTTTTGCTTAGCGTATTCAAGCATTTTTGCGAAAGGATCGAGCGCACTTACGCTTTTTACCTTTTTAGCAAGCGGTACGCTAAGCCTTGCCGGACCGCAGCCCACGTCAAGCACGCTATCTTCTTTGCTAAGCGGCAAAAGCGAGAGTAAATTTAGCGTCGAGCCGGCCTCCATACCCGTCATCTCGTTATACATATTTGCCACCGTATCCCAATCCACGCCGCTTTTTTGGCCGCCTTTTACTTTTTGTAAAGTAGAGGCAAAAGCTCTTTCAAAAATGGCTTGATAATTAACTAGTCCTTGCATTTTTTCTCCCTTAGTTACTTAAATTTGCTCTAAAAAAGAGCAAATTTAAACAGCTAAAGCCGAAATAAATTCGGCTTTTAAGACTTAAAATTTAACTTCGGCCGAGAGCATAAACGTCCTGCTCTGTCCTAAAAAGATACTTGTGCCAGCACCCGTCGTAGTTCCGTCGATATTTGACGGGAACATTCCGACCCAGTACTTTTTATCAAATACGTTATTTACGTTAAATCTTAGCGTAGTTTGCTTGCCTAGCCACTCTTTGGTTACGTAGCGGAGGCCAAGATCGGTCGTAAAGTACGCAGGTACAGCATTTACGTTGCGCTGATCGGCGTAGCGTTTGCCCGTGTAGTGTAAATTTGCGCTTAGGGCTAGCTTGTTTGTATTTGGCACGACATAGTCAAAGAGTAAATTTGACTGAACTTTTGGTTCGCCCACCACGATCTTGCCCTGCGCGTAAGCTTGTTTTGCCTTTTTTAGCTTCGGCTGTATTAGCGCGACGCCGCCCATTACGCTAAGATCGTTTGTGATCTTGCCTCCTGCGGTAAACTCTAGGCCTCTATTTACCTGCTCGCCTTGGATGCTATATTCGTTGTTGTCGCCTAGATAGGCTATCGGGCGTTTTATCTCAAAAAGCGCCGTAGATAGGTCGATATCCTCTATCCTGGCTTTTGCGCCGATCTCGTATTGCTTGCTTCTAAACGGCTTTAAAACGACTGTTTCGCCGTATCTTGGATTGGTTCTTTCGTAGGTATAGCTTGAGCCTGCTTGTAAGCTGTCTGCATACGTTAAGTATAGGCTTACGTTTTCTACCGGGCGGTAAATAAAGCTCGCCGCATAGCTAGTGCCGCTCTCGTCGTACGTTTTTACGCCCGTTTGCTTGTTTTTGTTCTCAAAGTTGCTTCTAGCTGCGCTTAAAATGACGCTAAAGTAGTCGTTTAGCTTTATATCGTCGGCGATAGTTAGATTTTTCATAGAGCTTTGGCTATTTTTATAAGCTCCGCCGCCTTTTGTTACGTGCGGATTTGAAAAGATTCTTGGATTATATAAATTCGAGTTGCCCAAATTTGCTCTTCCGCCTGCGGTGTTAGCGCCGTATATCGTCCAGATATAGCCGTTTGCCTGCACGCCGAAGTTGTGCTCTACGCCGAGAGTTTCAAACTCGGTCGTAGCTTTAGCAAACCAGCTTTGTACGTCAAACCTGCTTGCCGCGCCGTTTCCTCCGCTAGCCGCTACGCTAAAATCTCCGTTTTGATTCGTAAAAGTTTTGCTCGTGCCGTACATATCGCGGATGGCTTTTTGCCACTGATATCCGCCCTCAAAGTACCAACGCTCGGTCGGAGCGTATTTAAATTTAACGCTAGCGGTCGTAGTTTTTAGGTCGCTTCCCGCCCACTCTTGCTCTAGGCCCGCTTTCGTATTTTTTGTAGCGTCCGGTATAGCAAAGTTTAAAACACCGTTTCTACCAGGCACCGAAAAGCCGCCGGGTATTCCTAGCATTTTGTGTTTGTAGTAGCTAAAATTCGTCTCGATAGTAAAATTTTCGGTTAGATAAAAATCAAGGCCTAGGCTAGCTAAATTTCTTTCGTAATCGCTATTTTTAGCTTGTTTAGCGCCGTCTGATTTATAAAATACGCCGCGGTATCCGACGTACTGAAATCTATCCGAAGTATCCCAGCCTATACCAAAATTTGACCTACTCGTATAGTCGGCCCAAAACGTATTTAAAAACGGTATCGGACGTTTTCTAGTGTAGTTAAAGATGCCTGCCGGATCTTGTCCGCCGTAAAGCGAGCCGGCGAGGCCGTTTTGTATCTGAAGTCCTTCAAACATATACATAGGTATAGCCGTAGTAGAAGTAGCGTAAAAGCCGTCCCAAAGTACGTTACCGACGACTGAGCCCTGAAAGCCGCGAGTCTGCGGACGACCGACCTCGACGCCGCCTCTAGTTTGGATTTGCGCTGAAGGGAAGTACTTCACCGCATCCTCAAAACCGGCCACGCCTTGGTGATTCATAGCCTCAATCGACATCGTGTTTACCTGATAAGGCATATCAAGTACCTTTTTGCCTGCTAGCGGACCGCTGGCGACGCCCTTGTTTAGTATACCTTCGCTGATACCGCTCTCGCTGATATTATCGCCGATGCTGTTTACTTCGACCCCCTGAAGCTTGACCGTATCGGCTGCGTTTGCTTGTGCTGCAAATAGCGCTAAAACCGCACATGCGGCGACTGAAAATTTAACTTTCATTTAAGCTCCTTTGTAAAGTGTTAAAATATTTATTTTTATATTTAAATCGTAGAATATTACAAATAATTAGCTTAATAGGCAATTATGCACGATATATTTTTCTAACTTAGATAAATTTACGTTTATCGTTTTAGTTGCCTAAAATCGTAGCAAGCGCTAAATTTTATAATAAATAAAAAAAATTAAAACGGATTTTTGCGAGTAAATTCGGGGCGAAAGCGTTTATACGTTCGCCCCCCCCCTCTGAGTTTGGTTTAGCTGGTTTTATTTCCCGTTTGGATCTAAACCGTTTAAAATATAGTTAAATTCATCGTCGCTTAAATCGTAATGCAAAAACTCTTTATAAAATTTCTTCGTCTCAGCACGCAAATCTAAATCCTCAAAAAGCTCGGGATGCAAGGTCTTAGCCGCCCATAAAATTTGCAATGCTCCCTCGGCGCCGTATCTATCCCCGCTAAAAACGCCGGTAGGATTTACGTAAACTCTTTTATTTTTGACGGCCTTGGTGCCCGCGTAGATAGGATTTTCGTATATCTTTTTTAAAATTTCGGGAGCTTTGGCTCTGCCTACGATGATGACGTCGGGATCCGCGTTAGGTATCTCTTCGGCATTTATTTCTAGCATATTTCCTGCTTTTTGTGCTGCATTTA
>CAURKB010000091.1:0-8454 GCA_963525315.1 uncultured Campylobacter sp.
CGTCAGAATGCAAAACACCCCTATCGTAAAACAGCTAACGCTTGATTTTATCTATGTCGATAAATACGGCGAAACGCTGATGAACGAGCTAAACAAATAAATTCAAAGAAAGGAGAAGTAGTAAAAGTAAATGGCCGAACATAAACGGCGATCGCGAAGTATTGCGCAGCATGGCGAGGCAGTCTTAAAATTTTAAGCGGAGCATACATGTAGTATGTGAGCATTAAAATTTTAAGATTAACGAAGCTAGGCGAAGCAAGACGAGCAGGCTTACTTTACGAAAAAAGTTATGGTAAAAAGACAGATACCTCAGGTCGTTCAGGAGGCCAATGTTTTTATAAACGGCCAAGGATATTTAGGCGTCGTTAAATCTCTAACTATCCCAAAGATAGAACAAGAGATGATCGAAGTCAAAGGCGCGCTTGGCGGCAATTTCGCAAGCGGGACGATAAAACCCGTAGAAATGGAGTTTAAGCTAAGCGTACTCGATAAAAATACCTATCTTGGATACGGGCTAAATACTTGGAATAACAGAATTCCTTTTTTATTTAAAGCTAGCGTATTTCAAGCGGGCAAAGGCGCTCCCGAGCCTTTTTCTATGGCCGTAACCGGCGATATTACCGAGATAGACCCGGGAAGCTTTGAAAGCGGAAAAGAGATGGAAGTGAGTGTCAAACTAGCCGTACATTTTTTAGATATAAATATAGGCAAAATCCCTGTGGCGCTATTTGACGTAGAAAACATGATATGCCTGATAGGTGGGGTGGATTATTTGGCGCAAGTGCGTTCAAATTTGGGCGAATAATAAATATTTTCTATCGGCGACGAGAGCTGCGCCGATAGATTAAACGGCCTTTAAAGGCCTTTAAATTTTAAGTCAAAGGAATAAAAATGAGCAAGAAAAATGAAATCATCGAACAAGACGGTATCAAATACACCGTCGTTACGCTATCAGGCGGTAACGAAGTTAAAATCAGGCATCCAAAGGGCAAAGATCTTCGCTTTGCTATGAGCGGCACAAAAGGCAGCGAGGCCGATTTGACTTTTAGGCTAGCTAGCAACCTTACTTGTATGAGCGAAGCCGAGCTTGAGGAGCTAGAAGCTAAAGACTGTTCGCTTATTCTTAGCGCGGTGGCGCGTTTTTTGTCCTAGGCCATACCTTTGAGGGCGTAGCGATAATAGGTCATACGCTTCATTTTTCGTTTGATGAAATTATGGAGTTTAGCACAGACGAATACGTAAAATTTTTAGGGATCGCAGAGGAGATATTAAAGAGTAAATTTTAGCGGTTTGCTTTTATGAAACCGCTTTTTGAGCCTCTTTTAAAACGTAGCCGACGATGCCTATAAAGCCGCCTAGCAAGCCAAGACCAAATAGTACGGCTATGACATTATCAAAAAGGCCGGGATAAATATAAAACAAAGCCGCAAATAAGGCGATAAGTAAAAACACTTTCATATTTAATCCTTTTTATAGGAATTGTATCACAAAAAGGAGCGCAAATGCAAGAGACGTCGGTAGGTATCGGTATCGGCCTAGCCGTTAGAGGCCTAAGCCAGATAAATACACTAAGAGATAGTCTAAGGAATATGACCAGGACGATAAATGAGGCTAGGCAGGCTCTGGGTTCTCTTGATAACGCCAGATTAAATAACTTACAAGAAAATTTAAGGAGCATGAGGTCGAATCTAACGAGCGAGCTGGCCCAAATACCAAACGCTTTAAAAACCAGTGTCATAGCAGTGCCTATAAAACTAGCCATAGACGACGAAGCAGCCTTTGCTAACGTCAAAAAATACGTAGACGATAGCGAAGAAAACTTACTAAAGCTAAAAAACGAGATGAGAGGGCTTTCAAGCGAGCTTGGAGAAAGCTTTGAAAATATCGCAAACATCGCAAGCGGCGGAGGCAAGATAAATTTAGCCGGCGAAGATCTCGTAAAGTATACGAGACTGTTGGCTACGGGTTCTACGGCGTTTGAAATGAGCGCCGAGCAAGTAGCTACTGCAGCTAATAATATGAAAGTGGGCTTTAAGCTAGATAAGGTCGATGAGCTCAAAGAGTTTTTCGACGTCGTGAATTTGCTTGACAATAAAGTCACTAACGCAGGAGCAGCCGACATACTTACGGCCACCTCTTTAACGGCGGGAAATGCAAATTTGCTCGGATTAAACGAAAAAGCCGCCAGTGCGATCGCGGCAAGCATGCTAAGTACCGGCAAAGCCCCGTCGGTCGTAGGCACTTCGCTAAATTCCCTTTATACTAGGCTAGCCAATATAGACAACCAAGGCAAGAAATTTCACGAGGCGCTAGCTACGATAGGCCTAGATGCTAAACATTTAAAAACGGCTATCGGCAAAGATGCCGCGGGAGCCGTAACGCTATTTTTAGATCGTATTGCCGCTGCGCCCAAAGAACTCCAAGCCGGACTACTTTATGATCTTATGGGTGGAAATTTTAGCGACGAGATCGCAGGACTCATCACCAATATGGATGCTTTTAAAGCCAATATGAAAATGGCCTTTTCGGACGAAGCCGCAGGAAGCATGCAAAAAGAATTACAAGTTAAACTAAATACTGCAAAGTCGGGCATCCAAAGACTTATGCAAGCCTGGAGAAATTTAGGCTCTAGTTTAGGAGAAACCTTTTTGCCGCTTACCAACTCCTTAGCGTCGATGTTGAGCTCTTTAGCTAAATTCTTAAGCGACTTAAGCGCTAAATTTCCAACGCTTACGGCAGTAATGATAAGCGCGGTAGCGGGGCTTATGCTATTTAAGCCCGTATTTTTGATAGTAAGGATAGCCGCCCTTAGCGCAACGGATGCGTTTATAACCTTGGTCAGGGTGCTTAGGTTTTTAAACCCCGTTACGATGATAGCTAGAGCTAGAACCCTGGCTCATGCCGCAGCTCTTAAGATACAAGCGGCAGCCACGTGGCTCGTAGGAGCTAGGCTCAGAGCCGCTCTGATACTAGCCGCAGCATGGAATACGGTAGTAAGGATATCTACCGCGCTTTCTTTGTCCTTCGGTAGAGGTCTAGTTATTTTACGCGCGGGCTTCACGGCTGCGGCCATCGGCGCAAAGATTATGCGCCTAGCTCTTATATCTACCGGTATCGGAGCCCTCGTCGTAGCCATAGGGGCAGCGGGAGCCTATATCGTAGAACACTGGGACGAGGTCAAAGAATTTTTCCTAAATTTTTGGGAAAAGATAAAGACGGTTTGGGATAACGCGATAGTTTGGATCAAAAATGTATGTCAAAGCGTAGCCGACTGGTTTAACAACCTATGGGGTAGCGTAGCGGAGTTTTTTAAAGAAATTTGGCAAAGCGTCGCAAACTTTTTTAGCGGTATTTGGCAAGGGATAGCCGGCTTTCTTAGCTCTATCTGGCAAAAGATATACGAGATGGCGGGCGGCTTTATAGACGCTATCATGGAGGTATTTAGATGGGCATACGACAGTATAGTCTCTATCTTTACCCCTGTGGCAAATTTCTTCAAAGATATATTCATGCCTATAGCCGATTTTTTAAAGCCTATATTCAACGCCTCGATAGATTTTTGGAGCAAGCTATTCGGGGGCTTTTTTGATTGGGTGGCAAGCAAATTTCAATGGATCGTAGATACGGTTAGCTCTATCGGCGATGCACTCGGGGCGGCTACTGATTGGACGAAAGACGCCCTTGGTATAGGAGACGGAAAAGAGGCAAATTGGTACAACCCTTTTTCTTGGTTCAACGATGACGCACCGCAGGAAGTCAAGATCGCTAAGGCAAAAGACCCGATAAAAGACGTCAAGCTGCCTGCGTATACAGGCTTGCCGCAGTTTAGCTCGGATACGCTCCAAGACAAAAACCACAACGCTTCCATAAACCAAATTTTAAAGGCAAACGAAGCGGCGCCAAGCATTGATGCCAAAAAACCGAGCGGAGTCGGCGGCATTCTTGGGGCATCGCTCGGATACAAAGAAAAAGTAGGCGGCGCCCCCGGGGCTATTAACGTTACCTTCACGGGGGATTTTAGGCTATTTGGGGAAAGCGGCAAATTTGATTTAGAAAATTTCAAGGCTCAAATAACAAGAGGCGTCAAAGAGGCGCTTAAAAGAGATGAATTTAACAGTGCCAACACTGAAATAAGAGAGCAAAGGTAGCGATATGGTCTTAAATTTAGGAGGCTTTAAATTTACATGGAAACAGGTGGGCGGTATATCGCTCGAGACCGAGTTTGGTATAAGCTCGCAGGACCGTATCCAAAATCACCCCGTTTTATTTGCGGCAAATTTAGGAAACCAAACTATCAGTATAGAAGGTCAAACCTTACCCTATAACGGCGACAAACAGACGGCATTAAAAAGGCTTTACGAGCTGGCGCGCGGTAGACAAATCTATGCGCTAACCAACGGAAACGGCAAATATTTCGGCAGGTTCGCGGTTATAAAAATCAGCGAAAAACAAGCCGTATTTACCCCAAACGGAGCGTTTTTTACGCAGAGCTTTAGTTTGGAGCTAAAAAGGGATTACGATGGATAAAATTTACATAGCTAAAGACGGCGATAGGCTCGATACTATCGTCTATAACCATTACGGACATTTAAGATTTTTCGAGCAAGTATTAGCTCTAAATCCAAAACTAGCCGCTACGCTTAAAGCGGGCGACAAGGTATTTTTGCCCGAGATAAAAGAGAAAGCCAAGGAGCAAAATAAGCTATGGTAAAAATTCAAGGCAATAAAATTACCGCGCAGCATTTTTCGCTTAGGCAAGGCGGCGGCGAGCGAGACAAGGGAGCGTATGCGTTATATGTAACCGAAGTCGAGCGAGACGGCAACGAAGTATAAGTAGAAAAAGGCAAGCGATGAAACACCCGAATTTTAAGCTCGAAGCAAACGGCAAAGATATTACGGAGATAATCAGGGCAAATTTAATCAGCCTAAATTTCGACGACAAGGAAGGCAGCAAAAGCGACGAGATAAGCTTTAGCGTTAGCGGCATATACGCCAAGCCCGTGTTCGGCGATAATCTAAAGCTTTGGCTCGGGTATGCCGACGCCGCTAGCGAGCAAAGCCCGCTTAGCGGCGGCTTTACGCAAGCCGACGGCGCGACTACGCGCGCATCGAGTAATGATTTATATCTTTGCGGCTCGTTTAGCGTGCAAACGGCTAGTAGAGACTATAAAAATTATACCACCGAAGTAAGAGCCACTGCCGTAAATTTCGCTAGCCCCCAAAAGATTAAAAAGCGCAGAAGCTGGGAGAATACCACCGTATTTGAAATAGCAAGGAAAATAGCCGGCGAAAATAAGCTTGCCGTAAAAACGTCCGGGCAGGATCAAAACATCGCATCCGTCTTGCAAAACGACGCGGGAGATCTAGATTTCTTGTATGGGTTATGCTTTGATTACGGCTTTATTATGGCCGTAAAAAACGCCACCATCGTCATAGCTTCCAAAGACGCCAAAGGGGACGAAACGCAAACTTCAAACACGCCTAAAAACGAGAGTTTGCCTAAATTTACCCTAAATTTAGGCGAGCTTTACTCATTAGAGATAACCGAAGCCAACAGAAACTCAGATGGGGCGGTTATAGTAGAGTGGCAAGATATAGAAGCGGGAAAAACAAAGAGTATCAAGGTAGGCTCGGGAGAGCAAACCTACAAGATGCAAATAGCCCAACCAAAATCAGATAACGAGGCTTTTAGGCAAGGCGAAGCCAAGCTAAACGAACTGCAAAAAGGCGGCATAAACGGCAGGTGTTCTTTGCCCGGAGCAAATATAGTGGCGGGCGGAAAGCTTAAATTTAGCGGTATAGCGGGGCTAGAAGCAAACGAATTCAGTATCAAAAGCGTAAGCCATAGATTGAGTACGGATAATTACGAAATAGAGATTGAATTTGAGGGGTAAAAAATTACGAAGCAAAGCCGCCGGCAACCCCACCTCGTAAATACAAAGTAGCAAGGTAATATTACTAAATTTTCTTACAAGGTAGCGAAAAATTTAAATTTGTAAGGAAAATCATGAAGACTACTAAACTAAAGGCTCCGTTTGCTTGGGTAGGCGGTAAATCAAAGTTGGCAAGCAAGATAATCCCTCTTATGCCGCCGCATATTAAATATGTTGAAGTTTTCGGCGGTGCGCTATCGGTGTTTTATCAAAAAGAACCAAGCAAAATCGAGATAATCAATGATATCAACGGCGATCTCATAAATTTACACCGCATTATTGGGACTAGACCGCAAAGCCTAAGTGCCTATGTGGACGCTATGCTAAAAAGCCGCGAGATATTCTACGCCATAAAAGAGGGTAAGATAAAACCTAAAAACAAGATAGAGGCTGCGGCGTTTTACTACTATCAAATAAGCCTAAGCTTCGGCGCAAAAGGGGATAATTTTGCCATGCCCAAAAACAGGAGTACTAAAAATATATACAGGGACTTTTCTATATATTCAAGGCGTCTAAAGCGCGCTTCTATAGAAAATTTGAGCTATGAAAAGCTGATAGAACAGTATGACGGCACCGACACTCTCTTTTACGCAGATCCGCCTTACGTAGGCACAGAAAGCTATTACAAGACGGCGGATGGATTTACGACGTCTGATCATCAGAATTTAGCTCAAATCTTAAAGAGCGTCAAGGCCAAATTTATACTTAGCTATAACGACTGCGAAATGGTGCGCGATCTTTACGCGGGCCTTAATGTCAAAGAGCTTAAGGTAAGTTATAGCCTAAACAACGCAGTGGAAAGAAAAACTAGCGGCGAGCTGTTGATTATGAATTTTTAAGAGGCGGCGGTTTATGCCGCCCCACCTAGTCTTTTTAATTCTTTGTAAAGAGCAGCCATGTATTTTTGATTTTTAACATTACAGGCTAGCTCACCACAGTTTATGGCCTTTTCACACTTATAATCTCGCTTTTGATATCGGCTATTTTATATTCATACCTACCCTCTATCGTTATCTTGGCATTCCAGCTCGGGCTCCATATACAAAACATTGTCCTGCTCCTAAAATCAAAATCCCGGGCTTCTATGATCAACCTTTTAAGCTCGGCTCTTACCATATTATCTCCCTTGTTTCTTTATAGTAGACTATAACTCTACACAGCTGTATATGGGCTGTGGTTTGGGTATATTCCTTATAAAACATAATAAATTTTAACATTTGGACTAAAATTAGATAAATTTATTACAAAATAAAACCAAAAGGAGAGTGTATGAATATGAACGAAGTTACGGAAAGATTAAAGGACATATTGGCTACCGAAGGCAAGAAAAACATTAAAGACGGCGATGTAGCTAGAGAACTGGGTATAAACCCCAACGCCTACGCCCAGATGAAATTTAGAAACGCCATACCGTATAAGCAAATAATGGATTTTTTGGTAAAACGCAAAATTTCTATCAATTTATTCTTTTACAATCAAGAGGGCGAAAGTTTGGACGAGTCCGAAAAGAGATATAAAACTCTAAGGCTATTTAACGTTAGGGCAAGCCTCGGTGGCGGAGGTTGGAATGAAGACGAAGATTTTGACGAGGTAATAATGGATAATAAAATATTAAATAAATTTAGTAACTGCAGCGGGCCTTATCCTGTTGATATTATACCGGCTCAAGGCGATAGTATGGAGCCCCATCTGTGCAACGGGGATTTATGCATGATAGCAAGAGGCGTACCATATAAAGACGGAAACGTATATGCGGTAAACACTCCGGACGGGCTAGTCATCAAAGAGTGCTATAAACAAGGGGAAGAATTAATGCTAGTATCTTACAATCCTATTTATACACCTATGAGATTTTATCAATGTGAATGTCAAATAGTAGGTAGATTTGTAGGTTTACTTAGAGACATGAAGCATAAAGATTAAAAGTGAACAAGAGTTTTAAAGATATTTTAAAGGGTGTTTAAAAGGACAAAATCGGTATATAAAATGAGAGTGAAAGAACATGGATTTCTGCCTCGCTCTCATTTTATATACAAGATACTCTTATTTTAAATGCGCGTCGATATTAGCGACGCAAGACGGCGATTTGGACGCAAATTTCTTTCAGCACTGGCCGTATCTAAAAAATCACAATGAAACAAAAGGTACGACTCTGATAACCGCTGCGGCGATACATCTTGAGCCGCTGGGCTTTTACTCAAAAAAGATAAAGAGCCTAAGCGAGCTAAAAGACGGCGCTAAAGTCGCGATCGCCTACGACCCGACTAACGGCAACAGAGCGCTAAATATCCTACAAAAAGCGGGCCTCATCGAGCTTGATAAGAGCGCCGAACTAGCCACGCCAAAAGACATCGTAAAAAATCCAAAGCGCCTAAATTTCGTCGAGCTTGAGGGTGCGCAGATACCTCGCACGCTAGATGAAGTCGATCTTGCCGCTATAAGCACGAATTTCGTCCTTGATATCGGCATGAATCCTAAAAAGGACTCGCTAGCTATCGAAGGCACCGAAAGCCCTTACGCC
>CAURKB010000092.1:0-8424 GCA_963525315.1 uncultured Campylobacter sp.
TACTAAAAACATCACAAGCGCGAACGGCAAAGGTATCGTCCTTGATGCAGGGCACGGCGGCGACGATCCCGGCGCCGTAAACGGCCAGCTCAAAGAAAAAAATATCGTGCTAAGTATCGCGCAAAAGGCGGGCAAAGAGCTGCAAGGACGCGGCTACAAGGTTTATTACACGCGCAGCAAGGATAAATTTATCAACCTTCGCGACCGCACGAAATACGCCAACGACAAGGCTGCGGATCTTTTCATCTCCATTCATGCAAACGCCGCGCCAAACAAGGCAAAGACCGCCTCTATGCGAGGTATCGAGACTTTTTTCCTCTCGCCGGCTCGCTCCGAGCGTAGCAAAAACGCCGCCGCGCTCGAAAATAAATCAGACGTCGACGAGATGAACTATTTTTCTAAGCAGACATTTTTAAATTTCCTTAATCGCGAGAAAATCATCGCCTCAAATAAGCTAGCTATCGACGTTCAGCGTGAAGTTTTGGCGCAGGCTAAAACCGTGATACCAAAGACCGCCGACGGCGGCGTGCGCGAGGCTCCGTTTTGGGTGCTAGTAGGCGCGCTGATGCCAGCGGTCCTAGTCGAAGTCGGCTATATCACGCATCCTAGCGAGGGCGAGCTAATAAACAACTCAAAATACCAAGACGCCCTAGCCAAGGGGCTTGCAGACGGCGTAGACGTCTATTTTTCAAACCAACGATGAAAAGCGCGCGTGTCGTTTTTAAAGGCACCGTCCCGTTTAGTCCCGAATTTGACGACATTTACTTTAACGCAGATGATCCCATAGGCCAGAGCGAGTACGTTTTTAACTCCGTTTTTGATGAAATTTGGGACAAAAAAAGCGAATTTAACGTGCTTGAGATGGGATTTGGCGCGGGGTTAAATTTCCTCTGCGCTTTTAAAAGATTTAAAAACACGGATAAATTTTTAAATTTCGTCAGTATCGAAAAAACTCCGATCGCTAGAGACGATCTAGCTAAAATTTACGCGAATTTTAGCGAGCTAACGGACGTTTCTGGCGAGCTACTGAACGCCTATCCGCCGCTTGTTTGCGGATTTCATAGATTAAATTTAGCTCCAAACGTCACGCTTACGCTGTGCTTTGGCGACGTGGATACGGTTTTAGACGAACTTAGCTTTATCGCGGACGCCGTTTTTATGGACGGTTTTGCTCCCGCTAAAAACGAAGCGATGTGGAGCGAGCTAGTTTGCGGTAAAATCGCAAATCTATGCGCTCTGGGTGCTAGCGTTTGCACGTATTCGGCCTCGGGCGCGTTAAAAAGAGCCCTGCAAAATAGCGGCTTTGAGGTAAATTTGCTAAAAGGTTACGGCAAAAAGCGCGAGATGTTGCGCGCTAAATTTGTAGGCGAGCGGCAAGCTGAGAATGAAATTTGGTTTAGCAGATTTGATCCCGCTGCCACGATCACTCCAAAGACGGCGCTAGTGATCGGCGGCGGCGTGGCGGGTTGCGTTTGCGCGTTTAAGTTGCGCGAGCGCGGCCTAGATGTCACGATCGCCGAAAAGCGCGGCGATATCGCGCTAAACGGCTCCGGAAATCACTGTGGGATTTTGATGCCGCTTATCACGAAGCCGACCGTAAATTTAGGCCGCATGCACATGAACGCGTTTTTGCAAGCGGCACGCTTTTACAGCCAAAACCTCGGCGCTGATGAGATAGAGTTTTGCGGTGCGACGGACTACGCGTACGAGCAAAAGACGCTGGAGCGCTTTTACGAGTGGCGCGAATTTGACGCGGATAACGGCGTTTTTGAGCTAAAATTTGGTAGCGAGCCCTACGCTAGCGCATTTATCTTTAGCGGCGCAAAAGCTCGCCCTAGAAAGATGTGCAAGGCTGTAAGCGCGGGCATAAAAACGCTTTTAAACCGCGAATTTACGGGCTTTGAGACGCTTGAGAGCGGCGCGGTTAGGGCGCACTTTAAGGACGGACGAAGCATCGACGCCGACGTGCTCGTGCTTGCTACCGGCAGCGAGAGTATGGAGCTTTTTGCAAACTACGACATCAGGCTTAGCTCCGTACGCGGCCAGGTTACGCATATCGCGCCCGCCATCTGGACCTCTGCGCCTTTTAGCGCAAAAGGCTACGTTTGCCCGCCTGCAGATGGCGTGCAGGTGATCGGCGCGACTTATGATAGAAATCTTTTTTTAGACGAGTCGCGCTCTAGCGACGACGAGAAAAATTTAGCCGACGTCGCCGAGTTTTTGGACGGCAAATTTGCAAAAAACGAGCGGCTAAATTTAAGCGGCGAGCGGGAGCTAAATTTGACTATTGGCCGAGACGGCGACGCTGAAAATACGGATCGTTTGGAAGCGATAAATTTAAGTAAAAGTATAGATTTGCGTGCCGAGATTACTGATGATTCGGCGCAGACGCAAGATGCGTCAAATTTGCTTACGCCCGAAAATCTCTCAAACGGCACGATAAAAACTCCGCAAAACGTCCGAATAATCGGCTCAAAAGTCGGCTACCGCAGTTATAGCGGCGACCGCTTTGCGCTCATCGGGCGACTTTACGACGAGGATTTTTACAAAGACAGTTACAAATCGCTGCTTTGGACGAAAGGTAAGCCCAATCCGCATCCAAAATACGTGCCAAACGTTTACGTAAGTACCGCTCACGGCTCGCGCGGGCTCTGTACGGCCGTACTTGGCGCCGAGCTTATCTGCGATCTTATTTTTGACCGTCCGCTTTGTATCGAAAAATCGCTTTTTGACGAGCTTCATTTGGCGAGATTTCTTATTAGAAAGCTTAAAAAGGGGCTAAAATAAGCCGTTTTGACGCATCAAGATTTTATTATTACTTCAGTAGCTTATAAATTTGGCGTTGCGACAACTTAAATTTAGCAAATAACCTTGCTTTGCAAAACGGTGCGTCAAATTTGGCGCAATTAAAAAGCTCGGCCAAGAGCGCGCGTGAACGTCCTTTTTGCGGACTGCGCTAAATTTAGCGGCTAAAGCTTAATGACTAAACGCCAAGGCTAAAGATATATCTGCAAAACGGAAAAATACGCCCTTAAACTTGACTTTAGCCACTCAATACAAATCAAAAACCGACAAAGCCTGGCTGCGTGATTTGACGAGAGAATTTTTAAAGCGGCGCAAATCGCATTAGCTTTTACTAAGACCGGGCGGATTAAATTTAAGGCAAAAACGAGAGAAGCGGATAAAATCATCTTTTGAGTCGGCGAATTTTGCTTTATTTCGTAAATTTTATAGAGATAAAATCCAAAAATGCCTTTATTTAGGATTTTAAACCATAGATCGGGCTAGTCGCTACAAGATTTTAAGAGATTTTACGTTAATTCAAACCGACGTAGCTTGCGGGCGGCATGATAAATTTAATAAAAAGCAAAAGATAAGACGATTTTGCGCCGCCTTTAGCTTATACGGCGAGCCTGCGTTAAATTTGCTCTAGGCCGGGCGCTCGGTAAACCCGGTATAAATTTGCCCAAGCGCCTAAAATTAAGTTTAAAATAAGGTAAAGGCGGATTAGTGCAGCCGCATGCCGACTAAATCCGCCTAACTCGTCTAAGCGCTTGGCGTAGGGTAGGTGCCGGGGATCAAGATGTCGCTTGTTACGTCCTTGATATCCCTATGTCCGGCAAAAGCCATCGTCGTATCCATCTCGTCGTATAAAATTTGCAGCGCTCGCGTAACGCCTTCCTCGCCGTATGCGCCAAGTCCGTAAACAGGCGCGCGTCCGAGCATTACGCCTTTTGCGCCCATCGCCCACGCTTTTAGCATATCTTGGCCGGTGTAAAATCCGCTATCTATCCACACCTCGGTTTTGTCGCCGACGGCTGCGACGATATCAGGTAGCGCCTTGATCGAGGAGAGAGTGCCGTCCATCTGACGTCCGCCGTGGTTTGATACTATGATGGCGTCTGCGCCGTGCTTGACGGCTAGCTGCGCGTCTTCGGGCAACATAATGCCTTTTAAAATTATCTTACCGCCCCAGAGATTTTTGATCTCCTCGATGTCGCTCCACTGCAAGCTCGGATCAAACTGCTCTTTAGTCCATGAGCTTAGCGAGCTTAGGTCGCTTACGTTTTTTGCGTGGCCGGCGATATTTCTAAACGTCCAGCGTCTGTTTTTTAGATACCTTAGTCCCCACGGGATTTTCGTGCTTAGATTTATGAGATTTGGTATCGTAAATTTAGGCGGCGTAGATAGACCGTTTTTGATATCGCGGTGGCGATTTCCCAGTACTTGTAGATCGACAGTGACGACGAGAGCGGAGCAGTTTGCGGCTTTTGCCCTGCGGATTAGATCTTTCATGAACTCTCTATCGCGCATAACGTAAAGCTGAAACCAAAACGGCTCGATTCCAGCCTCGACTAGGTCTTCGATCGAGCAGATCGACATAGTAGAGAGCGTAAAAGGTATGCCGAATTTTTGAGCGGCGCGTGCCATATGTATCTCGCCGTCCGCCCACATCATACCCATAAAACCTACCGGCGCGGTCATAGCCGGAAATTTTACCTTTTTGCCTAGCAGCTGGGTCTCTAGGCTGCGATTTGCCATATCTACTAGGATTTTTTGTTTAAATTTTATCGGCTCAAAATCCGCGCGGTTTTCGCGGTACGTGGTCTGCGTCCAAGATCCCGTATCTACATACTCATAAAACATTTTAGGCACGTTACGGTAGCATACTTGCCTTAGGTCTTCGATGTTGGTCATCAAAGTTAAGTCTTTCATTTTTTATCCTTTGTGAAAAATTTAAATCGGAGTAATTATCTCTCATTGCCTCTTTTTAAGCGATAAAAGTTATCGTCTAATGTTTTGAATAAAGAAAATTTGAGCTTTAAATAGCGTTCTTCGGCGAAAAAATTTATCGTTGTTTCGCTTGGTTACTCTTTACGGCATCATAGATACGTCGCGGAACGTAGGCATTTTTTGCTTTTATAGTGTGTAAAATAGAAACAAATTTCTGGTTTAAATTTGAATTTAATGAAATAATGCTTATATAATCATAATAGATTTGATTTATAATAAAGCAAATCAAATTTAAGATTTTAGAACTAAATTTAAGCCTACTAAGACGCATTTTAAAGGTAAATCAGTAAAAAAAGAAAATTTTTCGCATAAAATTCGTAAAAAAATTTTGCGGGGGGGGGGTAAAGCGTAGCGACGAGCATTAGTTTTATGCCTGGTCGCTAACTCGCATAGGCCGTGGGTTTTTACAGTTTTTGAGGCTTATTTTTCAAAATGAATCATCGGCATAAATAAGGCGAATAATCGGCGGTAGCAAATGGGTTTTGTATGGACTGGGGATTAAATTTACGCAATAAAAATTAGATTTACGAATAAGATTTAATCAAGGCCTTTGCCGTTTTATTATTTTAGCAAAGGCCTTAAGGCGGTAAAGTTTATTTTTTACCTAAAAAGTTGCCTGCGATCCTAAAAATATCGTCCACGATCGAGCCGTCTTTGTTCTGATCCAAAAACTGCGTGAGCATCGACATCATGGAGCCGCTGTCTGCAGAGTCTTGTAAATTTGAAGCTTTTAGCTGATTGTTTAACATGCCTGCTATCATCGGCGCGATCATCGGTAGCAGAGTCTTGATGGAGTCTGCGCTGATACCTAGCTGCGAGCCTACGTCGCTAGCTAGGGCGTTACTGTTTTCTTTTGAGCCAGTTAGCACGCCAAGAAGCTCGTTGCCCTCGGCGACGCTAATGTTTTGAGGGGTGTCGGTCATCTCGTCAAGGTTTGAGCGACGGATCATCTCTAGGAAATTTGACGAATCCGCGTCTGATCTAAAATTTTCATTCGCTTTTTGCATAAAAATCGGCGCGATCTTAGAAACTACGGCCTCTACGTCGTTTGCCGCCAGTCCGCTTTTTTGCGACATCGCGTCTATCATGCCGCCGGAGCTACCTAAAAGTAGCTTTATTATATCCATTTTTATCCTTTTGATTTTTTCTTAAATTTGGCCGCCGCTTGTTTGTGTTTAACGAGGCGGCGGCCAAGCAAGCCGGGAGAGCGGCTTATTTATAATTTTTGATTGCCGCGTCCAGGATCTCTTTAGCGGCGTCGGCGTCTTTAAATTCTTTAACCTTGACCCATTTGTTAGGCTCTAAAATTTTATAAGTTTCAAAGAAGTTTTTGATCTTATTTAGAGTGGCTTCAGGCAGGTCTTTGTAGCTCTTGATCCCGTCAAATCTCGGATCGATCTTAGTAACTGGTACGGCTAGTAGCTTCTCGTCCATACCCGCTTCGTCCTCCATCACGAGCACGCCGATTAGGCGGCACGGGATCACGCTGCCTGCTTGTAGCGGATATTCGTTTAGCACCAAGATATCGGCAGGATCGCCGTCTGCTGCGAGCGTGTTTGGTACGAAGCCGTAGTTTGCTGGGTAGAACATCGCCGAGTAGAGCACGCGATCGACTACGACCGCGCCGCTATCTTTGTCGATCTCGTATTTGATGTTCGAGCCGTATGGGATCTCGATCACGGCGTTGATTTTGTCCGGGTTTGAGCCTGCTTTGATTTTTGAAACGTCCATTTTAATCCTTTGTAAAGCTCCTATCTCGCCAAAAGATTTTGAGATAATTGCCTTGAAATTTAAGTAAGGGATTATATAAAATCTCGGCTAAATTTGGAGTAAAACGAGAACTTTTGCGAGCTAAATTTTAACGGGCTTGCGGCGGTAAATTCGCTTTCATAAAATTTGGCGAACAGCGAGATTTATAGACTGTAAAATTTAAAGGCGGCATTGTCGTAGCGGTGCTGTTTTTAGATTTTAACCCGTTTTAAGGAACGACTGATTTGAGTTGAGCGGGAAAAATTAGAATTTTGCTGGTTAAATTTACGTTTTTCGGATTAAATTTATAGCGGTAAATTTAAGATAAATTCGGGCGGCAAACCGCCCTAAAATTATTTGATTATTTCGATGCTTTTTACGTCGATCGAGGTTTTGGTAAAGTCCTTATCGACCTCGCCGTAGATGCGCACGGGCGTGTTTTCATCGATGGTTATGCCTCTCCAGTCCTTGTGGTCGATCTCGACTTCGATCGTGTCACCGTTTTTATCGACGAACTGGTAGTGTTCGGGGCGAAACTCGGAGACGATCTTGCCCTCAAGCACGACGCGAGCGTCATCCGGTAGCGCTAGGGCTTGTTTTACCGTGCTTGCGCTCAAGGTGCCTTTACCGACGAAGCCGCCTTGATTTGTCGCGCCTTGCGCGTTTGAGCCGGCAAATCCGCCCGCCGCAAACATAGCGCTTGCAAGAGCCGCTGATAAAACTATCTTTTTAAACATTACGTATCCTTTAAATTTGATGTGATTTTCGTGAAATCATAGGGCGGATTTTAATGATATTTCGTGAATTTTTTGTTAATTTGAATTTATGGAAAGCTTAAATTTAGAGCCTAGCTCAAGGCTCTAAATAATATTTATAGGCTATTTACGAGAGCCTTGACGTCGGCTACGATAGGCTCGATCGCGCGCTCGCCGTTTACGACGTGGAGCAGGCCTTTTTCTTTGTAAAATTTACGTATCGCCTCGATCGGCTCTAGATAAACCTTCATGCGGTTATTAAAAACCTCGTTGTTGTCGTCGGCTCCGCGCGCTCGTCCGAGTACTCTCTCGCGTGCTACGGCTTCGCTAACGTCTACTTCGATCACGCCTTTTAACGCGATCTCGTTTTGCGCGGCTAGCACCTTGTCTAGCTCGGTCATCTGCTCGACGCTGCGCGGGTAACCGTCGATGATGACGTTTGATTTATCTGAGCTTTTGATCGCCGAGACGATCGCGTTTACGACGACATCAAGCGGGACTAGGTTGCCCTTTGAGATAAAGCCGTCGATTAGTTTGCCAAGCTCTGAACCGCTGGCAACCTCTGCACGAAGCAAGTCGCCTGTGGAGAAGTGCGCGAATTTAGCATCTTCTTGCGCGATTAGCGATGCGTCGGTGGTTTTGCCCGAACCCGGAGCGCCGATGATTAAAAACAAATTTTTCATTTTTTCCTTTCTTTGCAGCTTGTCTCTTGCATGCCTTTAAATGAGCTAAAAATTTCCTCTCTCGATGAACTATATGTTCTATCTTCGGTCGAAAATTTCTTCGCAACATTTAAATTCATCGCAAGATACTTCGCCTTTTCTTTAAAATAAAAAATAAAATCAACTAAATTTATAGCGGAAGTATCGTGAGATGATTTTTGGAGTTGCGACGTAAAATTTTGGCGTAGATAGAACGTATAGTTCATCGAGCCGAAATTTTACTAGCTCTACAAAAAGCGCTCACGAGACAACGCTTTCAAGCTTATTTTTCTTTTTCTCGCAGCCTTAATCCTAGTTCCCTCAACTGCTCCGCGCTAGCTTCGCTAGGCGCTTTCGTTAGTGGGCACTGAGCGCGCTGAGTCTTAGGGAAGGCGATGACGTCGCGGATCGAGCTGGTTTTATTT
>CAURKB010000093.1:0-8252 GCA_963525315.1 uncultured Campylobacter sp.
GCACCGCATAAACGTAGAGGTATGGGGTAGAAATATCTTTTATCCACTCTCTAGCCTTGCCGTCTTTGAGCGTATAGTTTTTTAGTTGGCTATCTTTCGCAAACGTCGCCATTTTCTCGCCTTTTTGTGTGTGCGTAAGTGTGTTTTTGGGTGTGTAAATTAAATTTGCTCGTTTTTAAACACACTCAAAATCTAGCTTTTTGCATTTATGATTTTATGCAAAGCCCCATTATGTCGGATTATCTTGTTTTGAGTGTGTAAAAATTTAGCGTTTTACTCTTGCACACTCAAAAACACACTTATTTTCTTGAAAATGTATGATATTGTATGAAATCTTATGAAATGCTAAAAGCGGTTTAAAGCTCGTATTTTAGGGCTTTTTGAAGTCTTTTGAAATCTCGTGAAAATGTTAAATGGTGGAAGCGAGGGGGATCGAACCCCTGTCCAAAAACAAACCGATCACAGCCTCTACACGCTTAGCAAAAGTGAAAATTTCATCTAAAAGGGCTCACTTTCCAAAACCTTATTTTAGACTAAGACAAGATTTCGGCTAGCAGCTCGTCAGGCCGCCAACCTACGCTAGCTGGGGTTACTCGCCGCCGTCTTAGCTAGTATCTGACTAGGCGAGGCTCAACTGAACTTACGCAGCTTTAGCGTAAGCAGGAGCGTAGTTAACGTTGTTTGCGTTTAAATTTAGTTGAGCTTTTTACGCTTTGCTCAAAGCGACGTGCCACCGTGACCGCTCTGCTCCTGTCGAAGCCAAGTCGCTCCCGTAAGAATAGGCTAAATTTAGCCTCGTTTTAAAGGTTGCGGATTATATTATTTTTTGTATTTTTTGTCAAACGCATAGTTTTTCCGGGATTTTTACGATATTTCCATCTAGCGGGCTAAAAAACTCGGCATCGCTCTCAATGTCGCTTCTGTATCTATCAAACTGATCGCTAGCTATCAGCAGCCAGTCGACGAACTCGTCGCTAGCAGGCCCGCTCATCGCCCTGGCCTCTTCGCAAATTTCCTCGGCTAGCGTCGTTAATTTTAGTATCGGGTCTAGTCTCATAAAGCCGGCGGCAGACTTGATGTTATGAAAAATTCTAAAAAGTTCGTTGATGCTGCCTGCGTATCTATCGGGTCTGCTTAGGCTTATTATGAGCGGTTCCATAAGATCGCACATCAAGGCGTAGTGCGATAAAAACTCCTCCGCGATATCATAGGAATAGTCGATTTCAAGGCTTTTTAGCAATCCCATTTGCCGTCCTTTAACGTAATTGCTTTCATTGTAACATTTTTTTGATAAAATTAAAAATAAAATACCAAATTTTAAGGAAAAATTTATGCTAGAAAATAACAAAAAAGTTACAATTTATGATATAATTAACAGAAAAAGCGTCCGGCCTATCGTGATGATAACCGCCTATGACGCGCTTTTTGCACGGCTTTTTGACGATTATGCGGACATTATCTTGGTGGGCGACAGTCTAAATATGAGCTTTAACGGCAAAAAAGACACCCTTAGTCTTAGAATGAACGAAGCGCTTTATCACGTTAAGGCCGTTTTACAGGGAGCAAAGCGCGCTTTTGTCGTGGCGGATATGCCTTTTGGTAGCTATTTTAGCGAAAAAGACGCGCTAAAAAACGCGGCCAAATTTATCAAAGCCGGCGCGGATGCGGTCAAATTTGAAGGCGGTCTAAAAGCCGCTCCTATCGTAAAAAGGCTTGCTAGCGAGGGTATAAACGTGATGGCTCACATCGGACTCATGCCTCAGTTCGTGCGAAACGAAGGCGGCTACAAGATAAAAGGGCGCAGCGAGGCCGACGAGGCGCGCCTTATCGAAGAAGCGCAGGCTCTGGAGCATGCGGGGGCATTTTCGGCGGTGCTAGAGGGCACGGTTAGCAGCGTCGCCGCAAAAATCGCAAAAAGCGTAAAAATGCCTATCATCGGCATCGGCGCAGGTGCCGACGTAGACGGACAGGTGCTCGTATGGAGCGATATGCTCGGGTTTTTTGACGAGTTTAAGCCAAAATTCGTCAAACGATACCTTGAGGGCGCAAATTTGGTACGAACGGCGGTAGAAACTTACGCTCGCGAAGTTAGAAAAAAGACCTTTCCCTGCGAGGAGTTTGAGTATAAAATTTAGCCTGTTTTAGCTAAATCTAGCCGGCGGGATAAATTTGAGCGCTTAGTAAGCGACGGCAATTTAGATTTTAAATCGACAAGTAAAATTCGGCTTAAATTTAAAGCCAAAATTTGCGATATCGTTTGTCAAATTTGACGGGCAAATTTGGCTATCAAAACAAGGAGTAAGATTTGAAAATTTTATTGATTTTAGCGACGTTTTTTAGCGCGCTAGCGGCCTCAAATCCGCATTTTGGGCTAGGCATCGATAGCCTTGGCGAACAAAGCGAGCAAACTCAAAGCCAAAGGCAATTTTCTAAGCGCGAGGAGGCCGCAAGGCAAGCTATCGAAAATGCCGATTATGACGCTGCTTTTAAGATTTTATCGCCGCTTTGCGAGGAGGGCGACGCGATTAGCTGCGCGGTGCTTGGCAGTATGTATTTTAGCGGGCTAGGAACTGATAAAAATAGCGAAAAAGCCGAGCTTTACTTTGAAAAATCGTGCGAGCTTGGAAACGGTACGGGCTGCTTTGATCTAGCGCTTTTAAACGCCAAGGAAATTTTTGGTCCAAAAGATGAAAATAAAATATTTCGCCTCTACGAAAAAGGCTGCGAGCTGGGCTCTGAAGCGGCTTGCAACAACCTAGGCCTCATCTACGAATCGCGAAACGATCTCAAAAAATCCATAAATTTATACGGCAAGGCTTGCATCAAATTTGACGGCGCGGGATGCTACAACTACGGCAGGATGATGCATGAGGGTCTTGGCGTGAAGCGTGATTTTGCCAGTGCTTACAAGGCATTTGACATCTCGTGCTACATGAAAAACGCGCTTGGCTGCTACGCTCTTGGCTACGTTTACGAACACGCGCAGGGCGTAGAGTTTGTGGTTTACGACGCGTATGACGGGTATTCGCGCGCTTGCAAGCTCGGTAACGACGACGGCTGCAGGGCTTTGGGATTTGAAAACTACGAAAAAAATATCGAAATTTACGAAAAATTCGAGTCCATCGCAGAGGGTTGTAAATTCGGCAACATAGACGACTGCGAGCTGCTAAAAGCAAAAATAGCGGAGTTTTAAAATCAAGATATTTATACGCGGTTTTCCGTCAAATTTAAGCTGATTTTGAGATTTATCCGCTTTGCTTAGCGGATAAATTTTATCTTTTATTTGCAAGCAAATTTTACTTTATACGATTTTAAAATCATTTACGGCATCAAATTTGGCGCCTAAAGCAAGGCCTAGTTTCAACCGAGTCCAAAGCCAAAACTTACCCAAATTTTTGTAAAATGCGGCAAATTTACGAAAAACAGAGCCGAAAAAAATGGATAGAATAGTCGAAATAGAAAAAATAAGCTTTGAAAACGATTTTGAGGTGTCGCTGCGCCCAACGCGCTTTGAGGACTACATCGGGCAGGAAAAAATCAAGCAAAATTTAGGCGTATTTATAAAGGCCGCTAAAAAGCGCGGCGAGTGCCTGGATCACGTGCTTTTCTACGGGCCGCCGGGCCTTGGCAAGACGACGCTGGCGCACATCATCGCAAACGAAATGGGCGTGAGCATCAAGATGACGGCCGCGCCCATGATAGAAAAAAGCGGCGATCTAGCCGCAGTGCTAACGAATTTACAAGAGGGCGACGTGCTGTTTATCGACGAGATCCACCGTCTAAGTCCCGCGATCGAAGAGGTGCTGTATCCGGCGATGGAGGACTTTCGCCTAGATATCATCATCGGCTCCGGGCCTGCGGCGCAGACTATCAAGATTGATCTGCCTAAATTTACGCTCATCGGCGCTACGACGCGCGCGGGCATGATTTCAGCACCCCTGCGGGATCGCTTCGGGATGGATTTTAGGCTGCAGTTTTACACCAGAGAGGAGCTAGCCCGTATCGTGCAGATCGCCTCTGTAAAGCTCGGCAAAGAGTGCGAAAAAGCCGCCGCTCTCGAGGTCGCCGCTCGCTCGCGCGCTACTCCTAGGATCGCGCTGCGGCTGTTAAAGCGCATACGGGACTTCGCCGAGGTAAACGACGAAGCGATCATCTCTCAGCCTCGCGCCAAAGAGGCTCTGGACGCGCTTGGCGTAAACGACATCGGCTTTGACGAGATGGATATCAAGTACCTAGAAATCCTGCTCGCCGCTAAACGCCGCCCGATGGGGCTAAGCACGATCGCTGCGGCTCTTAGCGAGGATGAAGGCACGGTCGAGGACGTGATCGAGCCCTATCTGCTCGCTAACGGCTACATCGAGCGCACGGCAAAAGGCAGGCTAGCTAGCGCCAAAGCCTACGAGGCGTTTAAGCTTAAATTTGACGGGGATACGCAAAGGGGGCTGTTTGAGGAGTGAGGTAAATTTGGCTCTTTTGAGTCGGTCGCCTTTTACTAAATTTTATCCAAGTAAATTTGAGATTTTAAATTTGCCGCCGTTTGGTTAACCAAACGGTAAATTTGACCGTATTTTTTCTATGCGCTCGGATTAAAGGCGCCTGCGAAATTTAACCCGCTCAAATTTTGCGCCGAATTTATCAGTCGCACCAAAGCCGCCGCATCCACCGCCTGCCCGTCAGCAAAACCCCGCAAAATCTGATATAATAAGCCTCCAAAGGATAAAAATGAAAAACAACCGCATATTTTTCGGGCTTTTGATGCTGTGCGCGTTAGGACTGGTGGGCTATCTTTTTAAGCCGTTTTTGCTAAACATATTTATCGCAGCCTTGTTAGCCGTCGCCACCTCAAACGTAAACGTCAAATTTTTACAGCTAACCAAGGGCAAAAAGACGCTTTCGGCCGCGCTTACGACGCTAGCGCTGTTTTCGCTATTTATCGCGCCGCTTTTATACGCCGTGATCGAGCTGGCTAAACACGCGGCGAGCTTTAACACCGGCTACGTAACAAACACGCTAGATTATTTTCAAAGCGGCAAATTTCAGCTACCAGAACCGATCAAATTTCTAGAACCTAAAATCAAAGAGATAGTCGCCGACATCGACGTCAAGGCTATCTCGGCAAATCTCATCGCAAATTTAGCCGGCATCGGAAAATCAAGCGTAAATTTTCTCGTAGACGTGATTTTTATCCTCGTATTTTTCTTTTTCGCCCTGCTTTACGGAAGCGAGCTCGTGGGCTACCTAAAAAACGCGCTTCCGATGAAGGAGAGCGAGAGCGAGTTTATCCTCAGCGAAGTGGCCAACGTCATGAGCGTCGTGCTTTACTCTATCGTGATAAACGCGATTTTGCAGGGTTGTCTCTTTGCTATCATTACGATTTCCTACGGCTATAACGGCTTTTTGATGGGCATACTCTTTGCCTTTACCTCGCTAGTGCCGGTAGTGGGCGGCTTGCTTGCTTGGGGGCCTATTAGCCTTTACGAGTTTGCCAACGGCAACACCGCGGCCGCGATCGTTATCGCCGTCTATACCATCGTCGTGATCTCCATCGTCGCAGACACATTTTTAAAGCCGATCGTGATTAAATTTATCAACGATAGGCTCGTCAAAATCCCTACTAAAATAAACGAACTGTTGCTGTTTTTTTCGATGATCGCGGGCATAACGACCTTTGGCTTTTGGGGGCTTATTTTAGGGCCTGCAATCGTGACGTTTTTTATATCTACGATCAAGCTTTATACATTGCTTAAAGAGCGTGCCGTCGTGTAAATTTGCCCAAAATCGGCGATATTTTTAGCAAATATCATAAATCTAACGCGAATTTTATTATTTTCTGTGCTATAATCCTTAAATAAAAAAATTAATGTTCCGTATTAAATTTGCGGAACATAAATTTGCTAAATTTAACCAAGGAGTTTATATGAAACTAGCAAAACTAAGTTTAGCCGCCGTTTTGGCGCTTGGCTTTTTGGGCGCCGTAAACGCAGCCGACACCTTTGGAGAGGCGTTTACTAAAGGAAAACTAGCGGGTAAGATCCAAGCTACGTACGTGGATCAAAAAGATGAGCGTGCGCCGATACACGACGAGCAGCTGACATCTATACAGCTTGAGCTTGGATACGTTACCGATCCGTTTTACGGCTTTAGGCTCGGCATTACAGGACAGGGTAATTTCTTGCCGTTTAACAGCATGAGAAAAAGCGGCACTCTATACGACAAGGAGTGGAGAACGCAAGGCGCGGTAATGTCTGAGGCGTACCTAGGCTACGGTATAGGGCAAACCGATATAAAATTTGGCCGTCAATACGTAAATACACCTCTAGTAGCGGGCAATCCGACGCGCGCGTTTAAAGAGGCGTTTGAGGGTCTAACAATAGTAAATAAAGACATACCAAACACTACCTTGATCGGCGGCTGGTACTATAAATTTCAAGGCAGAAGCGCCGTCGTAGCAGGCGGCAAAGAGGGGCGCGCTCCGCACTTTAAGGATAGAGTTGTCGTCGGCGGCATGGGACCCGTGGCGCACGAGTTTGACAATATCTTTACCGGCGCGGTCATAAATCAAGGCATCCCGAATCTAAAACTAACCGGCGCATACGCTAGAGTGACCGACCTTAGGCGCGGCGCGCTGCAAGGCGACATTAACTTCTACCTAGCCGAGGCTAACTATAAAGTACCCGTCGGCGACTTTAAGCTCGGTTTTGACGCGATGTACAAGGGCTCTCGCACTACAAGAGGCTTAGAAGACCTAAACTACGACGGAAATATGATTGGCCTAAGGGCTGGGATTTATGATTTTGTTGGCTTTAGTGTCTCTTACGCCTATACGACCGTCGGCGACAACGATGCTTTGGCATTTGGCCTAGGTAACGGCCCAGGCTCATACACGCTACTTCCTATCCGCGGGCCTTTCGTGTTTACGGGCTATGCTGGTATGAATACGCATAAGCTTTTGTTTGAATACGACTTTAAAGACGCGGGCGCCGAGGGCTTAAAAGCAAAACTACATCTAGTAAAAGGCAGACAAGACGCCCCTCATCGCAACGCCGGTCCGACCGCGGCTAACACGCACATGAACGTCCAAGGCTGGGCGGCGCAGGCTAGCTACGATATGCCGTGGGTCAAGGGGCTAAGCGCAAGCGTCACCTACACGGCTCTTGAGAGAAAGAACTTTGATACTAGAGGCGCAGTCAAAAAAACCGATAACAACGAGCTTTGGCTACAACTAGGGTATAAATTTAACCTTCTAAACTAGCTTTTAGCCACGTGGACGCAAATTTGACGCGTCCGCTACCCTTTTATCTGATTTTTGCGTTTGGACGTAAATTTAGCCTCGTAAACCCGCATAAATTTGACGTAAGCCCTAAATTTAAAGTACGCGAAATTTGATTTTTAGAACTTGAAATACTTTTTTTGCGGCGCTGAAATGTGCGCGTCCGCGGTTTGTCCACCGAAAATAAACTCAAATAGGGCGCAACGCAAAGTTTTTGCTTCCGTTTGGTATTTTTGGGAGTATTTTTGAATATATTTTAAATTTGCTCGTTTAATTTTATAAATTTATCTCGAGCGTTTTTTAGTTGCCGCGAGTTTTGTTTAGAGCGCGGATTTATTCGGCATTTAAATTTACGAAAAACCGGAAATCTACCGAGCCATTTTTTGATACGGTTTTAGAGCGTTTCGCAAGCTACGCACCGCAAACCACTTTTTATCCGTGCGTTTTGCCGCATTAAATTAAACAAACGCGAGAGCAAACCGAGTCAAATTTAACCCTCGCACCGTATTTACGGGTTTAATTTTTGCGTTTTTCGGCACGGATTTAGCCTTAAAAGATCCGCGTAAATTTAACGCGAGCGGCGAATTTACGTTTTGTTTTTCGGCGCTTAGGCTGCGAGTCTCGGGCAAACCTACTGCGCTCTTGCGACTATGGCTAAATTTGCTTTAGAGCTCGCCTACGGTTTAAATTTATGCGCCCGGTTTAATCCGCTTGCGACGCTTATGGATTAAATTTAAGCAAAACATGCGGTAAATTTAATATAAGAATTCGCCCATTTAGCTACGCTAAATTTAAAATCGCTTAAAATTGATACAAAATCAAATTTGCGCCGCAAATGCAGCAATCAAAATCCGCCCGCGCCCGCATAAATTTAATCCGTTTGCAAACGCGCGAAATTCGGTCAAAATTTAACGAAAGTCGCAAACTAATTTTCCAAACTTTTCTTATGTTTTCTTATCTTTTTTATCGCCCAGTCGTAGTG
>CAURKB010000094.1:0-8176 GCA_963525315.1 uncultured Campylobacter sp.
CACGCTTGATTTTTACGGACTTAATTTTGCGCCGCTAGACTTGCCTTAATTTTTTGAAAATTTAAGCTAAAATTTATTGACAAACTTGGCGCTTTTGTATATAATACGACTTCTTTTATTTAAGATATTCCGGATTAGCTCAGCGGTAGAGTAGTCGGCTGTTAACCGATTGGTCGCTGGTTCGAATCCAGCATCCGGAGCCATTTACTTATAAAAATCCCTTTTAAGCCCCGATTTTATCGATATTTCAAGAGCTTTAAGTTTTCTTAGTTTTATAAAATTTGTTCCCTATTTGTTCCCGAATTTTTTTAATATTCCAATTTCTTACCAAGCTTTCTAAGTTAATCTAAGATACCTTATTTTTATTTTTAAAAATACGAAAATAGTTTTTTACTCTCAATTACTCTAAAATACTCTAAAGAACCATAGGGTATTAAAAATTTTTCAAAAACTACCCAAAAACCGCTCAAAATAGCAAAAGTAAATGAAAAGTACATATAATTAGTATAGGTAAGAATAACCAAAAGGAGAAAATAAGATGCTTAACGAAATATATACTAATGCGGAATACAAAGCGCTTCTTGAGCATATAACTGGTCAATATAAAGGACAAGCGGTACTAAATAGGCAACAAACGGCAAAACTTCTTAGTATCGGCGTATCTACTCTTGATCTTCGTATATCGCAGGGCAGGGATATTCCTCGCTACATTAAAATGGGCGACGCGAAAAATTCTCGTATAGCTTTTGCGATCACTGATATTGCGGCTTATATTTTTCAAAAACGAATCAAGACGTGTTCTTGATTCTTAAAAGGAGTAAGTAAATGAGCGCCCTTCAAATCGACGGACACAACGTGGTTCTTTGCGTTAGAAGCGAATTCTTAACAGCCAAAAAGGCCATTATAAGATATGAACATAATACAAGAGAGGCCAAACATGCTAGCAAGATAGGATATCTTAGAGGCAAGAGTACGCACAATAGATATATAGTCCTAAGCGAATATAATAATAATGGAAATATGCGGGAGATTAATAGCTCTGATAAAAACTTTAACGACAAGAAGTATATAAAGTCACTTATAATGCAATATCATAAGATGATGAAAGATGATTATGAGTCCCAAATAAAAACATATAAAAACGGTAAAGTAGTGAAAAATCATTGGCGAGAAAACATGGTTGGGTTTTCCGAAATAGTCATAAGTTTCGGCACCGATCGAAATAAAGAACCCAAAGAGGGGCTAAATAAAACCGAAGTAAATTTCATAAATGCTCAGGTCTCACTTGATAGAGTTAGAAGATTCGCAAACTATTATTGCGCTAAATACGGCGTTAAATGCCTGCTAATCGCTGAGCATAACGACGAAAAGACCAAGCATTATCAGCTTATTTTTACGAATTACCAATTTGAAAATCACAAAAACCTTAGATTTGACGGCAAGGGCGAAACGAAAGGCTTTGGTAGAAGTATGCAAGAAATGGGCGGAGTGGCATTTGAAGGTATAGCAATGCGTGGAGAGATTGGTAGCAAGGCAAAGCATAAGAATTTAAAACAAATGCACAAAGATGAAAAAGAGTTTAACAATGAGCAAGAGCTTAAAAGTAAAATAAAGCAACTTGTGAGCAAGGAAGCAGGCAAATACATAAAAAAACAAAAGCCATTTTTGGCAGATACTTATTATAGACTAGACATGCAAGACACCAATGCTTTTTTAACAAATTTTACAAACTTGATATTAGATCAAATGAAAGACAATATAAACATAATTGCGGATAGCGAACTAAAGCAAAAAGTAGAGGAACTAACCAGGCAACTTTTAAACAAAGGTGAAGTGATAGCAAAAAATAATAAACTAGAGCAATCTAACGAAGAACTAATTCAAGAGAATAAAAAGCTAAAAGAGATAAACGCAAATCTAGATAATCAAGATGAAATTATAAAAGATAGAAATTTGCAAATAAGCAATCTCTCGGCCGACCTAATCCAAAAAGAAGATGAAAACAATAAACTAAAAAGTAGATTAGAAAATATTGAAGCTGACATAGCGCAAATAGATAAACTAAAACAAAAAGCCGATCAAAGCGATGCCCTACAAATCAAGCTTAAAAAAGCCAACGCAGATCTGGAAAGCAAAGAAAAAACAAATCAGTCTTTGAAACAAAGAAACGAAAAGCTGGAGGCGTCGCTAAGTAGCGAGAATGCCTTAAAGGAAGACGATGATAGCAAGCGACTACAAATCGTTAAACTACAAACTTCTATAAATAGCAAAGATCGAAGAATATCCGAGCTGGAAGGAGAAGTAAAAGCTAAAGACGAAAGGATAGAAAATTTACAGGATAAGTTAACTGTATTAGAAAACTTTAAAACGAAGGTTATTAGTTTTATCTCAAAAATAAGCAATTTAATACCGAATTTTAGTAAGCTACTAGATGACGAACCAAATGAAATAAAGGATGAAATAAAAAGCAAAATAGCCGGTAAAGACGGTATGGGGATAGGCTTTTAGTTGGATTGGTTTTTGATTTCGAATATAAAGTTACCAAAATTTTTAGTCAGCATACTTAATAAGCTCCTTTTTTGCCAACATATGTCAAGCTATATAATGTGCGAGCTGGTTACACCAAATCTGAGCGTATGCCTAGATTTTTTGTACTTTGGTGATACGGCCGATTTTTGTCAAAAGTTCTTAAAATATAAAAATTTATCCCTCAAACGTCAAAATATTCTTGATAACGTCTATCCATTTAAATATAATCTAACTAAAAAATTAAAGGATAAATTTGCTTTACAGGTCGCTAACTGTGCTTAGCCTTTGCATCGCGCAGTTTATTTGCATCGGATTTTTCGGCGAGGGGCTCGTTAGCATCCTGCGTCAAGACGGTTTTAGTTTAGAGCGCGTCGGCGCACTTAGAGGGCTTGGACTTTTCGCGGTTTTGGCTTTTTTGTGGTCGCCGTTTATCGACGCTATCGCGCTAAAAATAGGCGGTTACAAAAAGATTATCCTAGCCTTTCAGTGCCTTACTTTGGCGATTTTATATGCGGTTTCGCTTCTAAATCCGCGCGACGATTTACCTGCCGTAATCGCTTTAGCGGTGCTTTTGGCCTTTATCTCGGCCACCTGGACGATGACGTCGAATGCATTTTTTATCAAAATTTCAAACAGCTCGAATTTAAGCTTCACAAACGCCCTCAAGCTTAGCGGCGGATTGATAGGACACGTATCCGGTAACGGCCTAACACTCGTCATCTACGCAAAATTCGGCTGGAGTGAGGCGAATTTATTCTTGACGTCTTTGATAGCGGTTTCCTTGCTTAGCCTTGCTTTCTTTAAAGAGCCTGAGCGCGTAAACGCCGGCGAGGGGCTGGATTTTAGGGCGATGTTTGGCTTTTTTAAAGGCAAAAAGGCTTGGCTTAGCGTGCTTTTCGTACAATCTATCGGTATCTGCGCGGCGTTTGGACTACTTAGTCCAATGCTTGTAGATATCGGCTGGAAGCTGGAAGATATCGGCGAGGTCTTGCACATATACGGCACGATATTTGGCTTCACGGGTGCGCTCGCGGCGGGCTTTGCGGTAAAAAAGCTAGGCGCCAAAAGAGCCTTTTTATACGCCGTAGCAATGCAGGCGCTAGGCATCCTAGCCATCTGGTTACCTATCGGCGGTTGGACGGACCGCGCGTCGGTACTTTTTGCTTCGAGCGCGGCGTATGCGGTATATATGGCGCAAGCGACGATAATCTCCACGATGATGATGCAACGCGCCTCGGGACGGCGACCCGCTAGCGAATACGCCGTGCAAAGCAGCTTAAGTATGACATTTCAGATATTTTCGTTTTATCTCGGAACGCTTTTGGCGGGGACGTTGGGTTACGGAGCGGTCGTGCTGGGCGCGGCGGCGTTTTGCGTTTTGAGCCTAGTTTATTTTATAAAGATTTATAAATTTATCTAGCGGATTACGATTTTGCGGGATTTAAGTCGCCGTCTAGTACAAAAAACTGCGTAAATTTTATTTCGCAGAGTCTCACAAATCGCTTTGCAGATTTAACCCGCGTCGGCAATGCGGATTAAACGCACGCAATTTAACCCGAACGCAAGGCCAAATTTAAGTCTCTAGTGCAAAAAGGCGGTAAATTTATCCCGCATCAAGCAAACTTGCCAGCAACAGAAAAACCGCAAAACGAACTTAAATTTACGCTTAAAACGGCGCAAATTTGGCTCGTAAAATTTACGCAAAAGCTAAATTTACAAACGCTCTTTGATGATCTTTAAAAAATCCAAAAGAGCCTTCGCGCTATGATGAGGCGTGTCCTGGGCGGCGATTAGTTCGCAGTTTGGCAGCATCCTCGACACTTGCGAAGCGACGGTAAAAGGCACTTCCTCGTCGGCCATGGAGTGATACATAAGCACGCTTTGAGGGACATCCTTTAGCTCAAATCCCCACGGCCTAGCTTGGAGCCAGAGGTCAAAGCCGATGCCGTTAAGCTGCGCTTTTATCGCTTCTTTTAGCGCACCCTTAGCCTGTGAGCCGTATTTTTCCCACGCCGTTTGCGCCGTATTTTCAGGCGTATTGTGCGATGCAAAATCATAAATTTCCTTTATGTGCGCATAGTCGGCATAGTCGGCCAAAAACTCGGGAGGGGCGTTAAATCCGCTTAGTATAAACACATTTTTCGCCTCTTCGCAAGCTACCGCCGTAGCGTAGGCGTAAGCCGCGCCCACCGACTCGCCCAGCACGCTAAATTCGCCCAAATTTAACGCCGAGAAAAACTCTTTTAGGCGCAGGGCGAATTTTAAAAAACTATCGTCTGCGCTAAAAAGCGAGCTGTTAAAATGCCCGCTTCTATATATCAAAATAAGCCTTATTTGATTTTTATCGCAGAAATTTATCAAGGTATTTTGCGGAAAAATCATCAGCGGATGATGATAAACCAAAACATCTTTAAAATCGCTACCAAAGTCGTCGTAGCTTAGATTTTCGCCGCTTTTAAATTTAAAATTTTTCATCTTTTTCCTTAAAATTTATATTCAAATTTTACGCCGATCTCGCGAGGGTCGGACAGGTAGTGCATAGTGGCGTATTTTACGTCGTGATCTTTGTCGAAAAGATTATTAGCGTAAATATAAACGTTGATATTTTTGTGATTAAAGCCTACTTTTGCATCGACGGTCGCGTAGCCCGCGTTTTCTACGACATTGGCCTTATCGGTATAAAATTTGCTCTGTCCTCGCAAAAATGCCGCCGCGTAAAATCCGCTTGGAGCCTCATACGAAAGCCCTGTGCCATAAGTTAGCCTTGGCGCGTAATATACGTATTTGTCGCTATAATCGCCCTGTGTGTCTTTGTAGTCTTTAAAGACGCTTTTTGCGTAGCCCAAATTTGCGCTAAGTTTTAATCCGTCCGCCAAAAGCACGGCGCCGTCTAGTTCAAAGCCTTGGGAGCGTGCCTTGCTGGCGTTCTCTGCCACCGTGATATTAGGTGCTACGATGACGCTTACTACTTGCTTGTTTTTGATATCGGCGCGAAAAACGGCGGCGCCTAGCTCAAACCGCTCCCAAGCCCCTTTTACGCCGACTTCATAGCTAGTCATCGTTTCTTTATCGTACCATTTTTTAGACGTAGGCGACGCGGCCCAAAAGCCGCCTGGTTTATAGCCCTTTGATACGCTCGCATACGCCGTAATCTCGTCGTTTATAGCGTATTTTAGTCCGATCTTGGGCGATAATGCGCTATACGAATCGCTTGAATTTTCACCACTCATGCGGTTTTGAAATTTGACCCTATCTTTGTCGAATCTAGCTCCCAAAATAACCGAAAAATCAAGCGGCAGATAAATTTCATTATGCGTAAAAACACCGTAGTTTTTACTTCTGGTTTTGTTATTTTGCAGCGAGCGAATACCTCCAAACATCACGCTGTTTACGCTACTTCGCACGTCTCTTTGCGTAGCGCCCGCCGCAGCGCCTAGGACGAATTTGCCATACGCGTTATCGGCGCTAAATCTAAACTCCTGCGTAAAATCCTTTCTGTCCTCTTTGTAATACACATCCAACAAGGACGCGGGGCGATGATCACCGTCGTAACTACTGTCGTTTTTATAATCCCTAAAAGTCGTAAGCGAAGTGAGCGCGTAATCACTAAATCTATATTCGGCTTTGAGCGATGCTTCGTAGTTTTTGGCATTTTCCTTGCCTTCTATGCCGTTAGCATAACGCGTTCTATCGGTCGCGTTAGGCAGATTTGATCTTTGCGCACCGTTAGCTATCTTGTAATGGTTTTGAATAAGATCTACCGTAAGTTCATCCGTAGGCAAAAATCTAAAATAAATTTTGCCGTAAAGGGCATCTTTGTAGTCGTCGCTTTTGTTTAAATTTTCGTTATACATAAAACCGTTTTTCTTTTCGCTAAAACCTGTAAAACTAGCCAGAAATTTATCCTTTACTATTGCTCCGCCTGCACTAAAGCTAATGCCTCGCAGACTATCTTTGCCCAGTTTTAGCCCGATCTTAGCTTGCGGTTCGTTTGTCGGGGCTTTGGAGACTGCATTTATCACGCCGGCGTAAGCATTTTTGCCGTAAAGCGCGCTTTGAGGGCCTTTTAGTATTTCGATGCGCTCGATATCCTCCAAAAATACGTAGTTGCCGTAAGTGCCAAGATAACTCACGCCATCCAGATAAAGCCCGACGTTTGGGCTATCAAATGCGTAATCGCTCGTAACGCCGCGCATGATAAAAAGCGAAATACCTCCGCCTTGTAAAAACGATAAATTTGACGATACGCTCCTAAGTCCGTTTAGATCTTTTGTTTCTCTAAGCCGCAACTCTTTTTCGTCCAGCACGCTCACCGCAGCCGCTACCTCGCTAGCGTTTTCATCGATCTTTTGAGCCGATACGCTGACCTCATCCAGCCTCACGGCGGGAGCTGCTATCGCTAGCGCCGCAACCGCGCTTAAAAGGAAAATTTTTCTCACTTTAGACTCCTTTTATAATTTCTTTACTTTAAGGATAGTATAATATTTTTGAAATTTATTATCAACCCGAAATTTACAAATGACGGATTTATTTTTATATTTAAAGGAAAAATTTGCGCACGGTATCCGCAGACGTTTTTATGGATAAATTTAATAGCAGCGAAGACGGAGTTTTGACTGGTCTTGGCGTCAAAATCCGCGCCAAAAATATCGCACTAAGCGATGAAATAGCCTTCGGCGCGATAAAAATGGACGCCAAAGACGACACCAAAATAGTCGGCGATTTTCACGCTTTGCGGGGTTGCTTTATAAATTTCACCCTACAAGGAGGCATCAGCCTAAGCTCGTCGAATGGCAAAATCGAATACAAAAGCGGACTATCCACGATCAGCTCGGTCGATCTACCAAGCTCGGATCAAGAGATTTACGGCGGCGCGCACGCGGGAATAAATTTATTCCTAGAAAACTCGTTTATGAGCGCAAATTTCGGCGATCTTATCGAGCTTGGCGCAAACAAACTCGTCTCGCAAAACCACACCTGCGCCGTAAATAAAATTTTATTAAACCAAATTTTATCGTTAAACGCCGACGAGCCGCTTGAAAGACTGCTTTTAGAAAGTAAAATTTTAGAGCTTATTTATAACGAATTCAGCCGCCTAAAATGCCCAAATAAGCATGTTATACTAGACGAAGCGGACAAAAACGCGCTACAAAAAGCCAGGCAAATTTTAAGCATGGATATCAAAAATCCGCCGTCTATAAAAGAGCTCTCAAAACAAGTGCGGCTGAACGAATTTAAGCTTAAAGTCGGCTTTAAAAGTTTATTCGGGCAAACTCCTTACGAATTTTTGCGCGAAGAGCGGATGAAGCGAGCGCTCGTGATGCTGCAAGGCTCGGAGCTAAATATCGCCGAAATTTCGGCTGCGACGGGCTTTAAAAATCAAAGCCACTTCAGCAAGCTTTTTTGCGATTATTACGGCACGGCACCAAAAAATTTGATGAAAAATAGAAAATATTATTATTAATTTTACGAGATTTGCCCGTAAATTTGCCGTGAACGGCTCTCAAAATCCTGTTAAGATAATATTTCTAGTGGAATTAGAACAAATTTGATATGACCACATATAAAATAAAATATGCTCAAACTAGCAGTGCTTACCAAAGCGTATATTGTACGCCGCCTATGCTTGCAAATCGGAAGCATTTAT
>CAURKB010000095.1:0-8132 GCA_963525315.1 uncultured Campylobacter sp.
ACGGCGGAAAAAGTGGATGAATTTATCAAAACCACGCTTGATGAGCGCTATAAACATGTGCTTGAGACGCTGCAAACCTACGGCGACGCGATAGAAAAGATGGTCGAGGCTCTTTACGAAGAGGAAACCATCGAGGGCGCGAAGGTTAGAGAGATCATCGCAAACTACGAAAAAGAGCGCGGTCTGCCTAGTAGGCTCGTAAATTTAGAAGACAAAGAGGAACAAGCGTAAAGATATGCAAAACGTCGGGCTAATCGCAAAACAGGGCTACAAATACGTTTTCGTTTTAGGGCTTTTGCTTTTGCTTGCGCTGGTTTTGGGCGTATGTCAAATTTTATTTTTCGCGCTTTTTGCGCTTTGCGTATTTTGGTTCAGAAATCCCGAGAGAGCGCTAGGCAGCGACGATGCATACGCCGTACTTAGTCCGATCGACGGTAAGATAAAAAGTATAGATAAAATTTACTATTTTGACACGCAGTGCGTAGCCGTAACTATCCGTAAGGGCGTGTTTGACCCGGGCGCGCTCAGAGCTCCTTGCGATATGGAGCTTTTAGAGGCCAAACGAAGGCACGGACTGTTTTTGTGTAATGTTATGGAAGCTTCTAAAAATTTAAACGAGCGAGCCTTGTTCGTCTGTAAAAACTCAAATAATAAATTTGCGATCCGCGTCATCGCAGGGCCTCTTAGCAAAGGCATTTCTTTTGAAAATTTTAGCCGACTAAAAGCGGGCAGGAGATTTGGCTTTTTAAGTAGCGGCGAGGCGATTTTGATACTACCCGCAAATACTCGAATAAGCGTCAGCGTAGGCGAAAATGTCGCGAGTGCGGGCATTTTAGGGTTTTTTAGCTATGAGGAAAAAGATGCAAGACAATCAGCATAAACTTCAGTTAATGTACATTTTGCCAAATTTATTCACGGCTGCTTCGGCTTTTTTGGGTATTATCAGCATTATCGCTTCCGTGCGCGGCTATATCGCGGCTAGCGCAGGGCTAGATGATGAAGCTAACGGCTATTTTTTCAAAGCTATTATTTACATAGTTTTATCGCTATTTTTGGACGGACTTGACGGACGCGTAGCGAGACTAACTAAAACTACGTCAAAATTCGGCGTAGAGTTTGATAGTCTTGCAGATGTCATAGCTTTCGGAGTTGCGCCGGCGATGCTTTTTTATTTTACGGTCGGACATAGTTTTGGGCGTTTGGGGTCGCTAGTAGCCGCGTTGTTCGTGGTTTTTGGCGCTATTAGACTTGCACGGTTTAACGTAATGACCGGCACCTACGAGCCGTCCGTTTTTATCGGCCTTCCGATACCTACGGCTGCGATCGTTTCGGCATTTTGGGTCGGGCTAAGCTTAGAATACGACTTTACAAGAAGCGCCGAGTGGTTTTTGATGTTTTTGCAAATTTTACTTTCTGTTTTGATGGTAAGCAACATCCGCTACCCGAGCTTTAAAAAAGTAGATCTTAAAAGGGCCGATTTTTTGCGCATCTTGGTCGGACTTACGGTTGCGTTTTCGGCTATTTACGTTTGCCCTATCGAAGCGGTTACGACTTTAATGAGCGTTTATGTTTCTTACGGTATAATCAGGTACGTTTTTATGAGATTTAAAAACAAAAAAATTCAAAAGGAGGGTGAATGAACTACAATGTCAAATTTAACGCATTTTTCTCTCTACTTCTGCTGCTGCGTTAGGCAGCGACTCTTTCACACTATAATAATCAAATTTAACCGCACAAACTAGAACTATAAAAAGGGATAAGAAATGAACGAAAATAAAATTATAATATTTGACACCACGCTTCGCGACGGCGAGCAAAGCCCCGGCGCATCAATGAATACCGAGGAAAAAATCCGTATCGCGCGCCAGCTAGAGCGCCTAAACGTAGACGTCATGGAGGTCGGTTTTGCCGCGGCTAGCAGGGGCGATTTTGACGCGATACATCAGATCGCTAAACAAGCCTCAAACGCCTCTATCTGTTCGCTTGCTCGCGCCGTGGACGGCGATATAAAGGCTGCGGGAGAGGCTATCGCTCCGGCAAAAAATAGGCGCATACACACCTTTATCGCCACAAGCCCGATCCATATGGAGTTTAAGCTAAAAATGTCTCCCGACGAAGTAATCAGACGCGCCGTGCGAGCCGTGGAATACGCTAAAACCTTCTGCGAGGACGTCGAGTTTAGCTGCGAGGACGCATGCAGGAGCGAGATGAGCTTTTTAAAAGAAATTTGCGACGCCGCTATAAACGCCGGAGCAAAAACGATCAACATCCCAGACACCGTGGGGTATCTATATCCCGAGGAGATTACCGCTCGCATAGGAGAAATGGTTAAATTTATAAACTGTCGCGCGGTCGTCTCCGTGCATAACCACAACGACCTAGGCCTAGCTACGGCAAACTCGCTAGCCGCGATAAAAGCGGGCGCCAGGCAGGTCGAGTGCACGTTAAACGGTATCGGCGAGCGTGCGGGAAATGCCGCGCTTGAAGAGATCGTGATGGCGATAAAGACACGCAGCGACGTATTCGCGCCGCTTTATACGGACATAGTTTATAAAGAAATTTATCCTAGCTCGCGCCTGCTAGCGGGCATCATCGGTATCGAGCCGCAGCCTAATAAAGCCATCGTCGGCAAAAACGCCTTCGCTCACGAAAGCGGCATCCATCAAGACGGCGTGCTAAAACACAAAGAAACCTACGAAATCATCAGTGCCGAGAGCATCGGACTGGATAAAAACTCGCTGATACTAGGCAAGCACTCGGGTCGCCACGCCTTTAAAGATAAGCTAATTAGCCTTGGTTTTGAGCTAGAAGATAGCGCGCTAAACGAGGCGTTTGAGAAATTTAAGGCGCTAGCGGATAAGAAAAAAGAGATATTTGACGACGATTTGCGCGCGTTGGTAACTAGCGAGATCATCAAGATCCCCGAAGTTTTCGAGTTTTTGACGCTAACGCAAAGCAGCTGCAACAAAGGCTTAAGCAGCGCGGCGATCACGCTTCGCCACGCAGATGAGATCAAAAGCGACGCGGCGCTTGGCAACGGTACGGCGGACGCGATATTTAAGGTTATCGACCGTCTAAGCGGCATAAACGGCGTACTAAAAGACTATAAGGTAAACGCCGTTTCGCAAGGCAAAGACGCGCTGGCAAACGTCGTAGTAAAGGTCGAATTTGACGGCAAAACCGTCATCGGACACGGCCTTGATATCGACACGATGACGGCGAGCGCTAAAGCGTACGTAGGCGCGCTAAACAGCTACGTTAAAATTAGCGCCTCAAAATAAAATCAGTCGTTTTTACGGGGCGGCGCGGCGAATTTAGGGCTAAATTTGGGATTTTGATTTAAAGCCAAAATTTAGCCGCCCGAACCGACTGCGATAAATTTTATATCAAACCGCTTCCGTTTTGCGGCGGGTAAAATCTAGCTTTGATTTTGAGCGGATTTTGCTCGGCGCGCAAATTTAAATCCCCTCACATTTACCGCCGCGCCGTTAAAATTTGCTATAATCCAGCCAAATTTTCAAAGGAGAAAATATGAAAAAAATCGCGTTTTTGTTGATGATTATCGGGGCGTTTGCGTTTGCTAAAAGCGAGGAAGCGCCGCAAAAATCTGCGCCAAAGCAGCTTGAAATGGTGCTAATCCTAGATAAATCAGGCTCCATGAGCGGGCTTGAGAGCGATACGATCGGCGGCTTTAACTCTATGATCGACAAGCAAAAAGAAGCCGGCGTTGACGCAAAGGTAACTACGGTGCTTTTCGATACGCATTTTAGGACGTTGCACGATAGAGTAGATATCAAAAAGGTCGAAAAGCTAACCGCAAAAGACTATGTCGCTAGCGGCAACACAGCGCTGCTAGACGCAGTCGGCGAAACGATAAATAAAATCTCAAAAGTCGAGGATATCTATGCTAAAAACAGAGCCGTGCTTTTCGTCATCATCACCGACGGGCAAGAAAACTCGAGCAAGGAGTACTCAAAGGCTCAGATCAAAAAAATGATAAGCGATAAGCAGGAAAAATACGACTGGGAGTTTATATTTTTGGGAGCGAACATCGACGCGGTTAGCGAGGCGCAGAGCCTAGGCATAAAGGGCACGAACGCGGTGAAATACAAAAACAGCAGCGAAGGCGTGCAGAAAAACTTTGAAGCCGCTGCCGAGATGTCCAAAGATATGGCGATGGATAAAAAATCAAGCTCGAAGTGGCGCGAAAAAGTGCTTGAGGATAAATAAAATTTGACTTTAGCGCGGCTTAGTGGCGTGCTGTTGTAAATTTGCGGCGATCTAAAGCCGCGAGCCATAGCGCAAAGCCAGCGGGGCGTAAATTTGACGAGGCGAGTTATTTTTTCTTCTCGTCAAATTTGACAAAGTCGTTCGGCGCTGTAAATCTATAAAAAATATTCGGGCGACTTGGTGACGAATTTATCGCCGTATCGCCCGCATAAAACTACTTTTTTAGCTTCTCGTAATCAATCGTAAAATCAACGAATTTACTTTTAAAATTCGGATCTTTTATCAGCCCGTATTGTATTGTCGCAGCTTCGATATTATCGATCTCTTGATACAGATATCCAAGCGCCGCGCGGCTCTCCGTCGCGTTTGGATCGGTGAGCTTGGATAGCTCCAAAAGCGCGGTTGCGTTTTGTGGGTGGTTTGAGCCGATGGCGGCTACGGCTGCTAAAAACAGCGTGCCAGCGTCGTTTATCTTGAATTCGTCGATTATGCGGTTGTAGATCTGATAGCTCTCCTCGAAATCGTTCGTGAAAATGTCGATATAAGCTAGCGTCTGGAGCAAGTCGGCGTTATTAGCGTCTTGTTTTAGTAGCGCTTTTAACTTCTGGCGTTCGTAGTTTAGTAGGCCTGAGATTTGCAAAAGCTTGATGTATTGCTCTTTGATGATGTTTGCGCCGTGATAAAATGCCGCGTCGTTTAGCCGTTTGTCGTGGAAGTAAATTTGAATCTGCTCGACGTATTTTTTGATGCCTTCATCCTTGTAATTTGCGATAAAATCAAGGATATTGGCCACGATATCCTCAGGCAGCTTGGTCTTTAAAATTTGCGTCTTTTTGGCAAACTCCTCGCCTTTGTCGGTCATCTTTGCGATTATCGCGTCAAAGGCTAAATTTAGCGCCGTCTCTTCCTTTTCTTCTTCTAGCCAGCGCATTAAAGCGCCGCTATTATTCGCGATGAGCGCCATCAGAGCCTGGCTAACGGGCGCATCTTTTGAGCTAGAGTCGTGGTCGAGATTTTCTGAAATTTCTTGCAGTAGTTTGGTATTATCCACCGCGTTTATGTCGTTTGCGATAGCGCCCAGTACGCCTGCTAGGTGGTTTGTCGGGTCTAGGTGGTAGCTCATGATAAAGTGCTTTGCCGCCATGCTAAAGTTGCCTAGCTGGGCGTAGCTAAGCGCTAGGTCGTAGTGCAAAACCGAGTGCTCTGGATAAAGCGAGATGAGCGAGGCAAACTGCGCGTTGGCCTGCTTTAGCTTGTAGTTTAGGGCGTTTGCGATGGCTGATGAGAGCTCTAAATTTACCTTTGAGAGCGCGCCGCTAGCGTTTAGGTAGTTGCCCGCCGCGCTTGCGTCGTCCAAAAACAGGCTCACTCCGCCTTTTCTTATGTAGTTTATCGTTTGGTTCGGGTCAAAAACCTTGTAGGGCGCGAAGTAAAACAGCGTTTCGTAGCGCTTGGTTTTATCGAAAAACAGGTCGTTTCTAAAGTGCGCTTGAGCCAAATTTACGTCGAAAAGCTCGGGATTTAGTATCGTTTTTATCGGAAAATTCGCGTTTAAAAACAGCGGATCCTCGTGAAATACGGCCTTTATTTCGTTTGTCGCGGCCTCAAATTTACCGTCTTTTAGGTTTATGATGGCTATCATCGAGTTGATTTTATTTGAGTCGCCGCCCTTGTTTAGCGCTAAATTTAGCCTATTTCTGGCCTTTTCGTATTGCCCGAGTCTTGCGTAAAGCATGCCAAGCGCCAGGTCCGCGTCAAATTCTTTTTGCGCTTCAAGCTTTTTTATCGCTTCGGCATCGTCGCCGATAAAGCTTAAAATTTTAGCCGCGAGGTAGTCGTAGCGGTCTTTATAGTAGCCGTTTTCGGCGTGCGAGAGAGCCGCTAGAGCTTCGACGTATTGGCCTTTGTAGTAGTTTATGAGCGCGTAATAGTAGTTGTATAGCGGGGAGTCTGCTTCATTATACAAAAACGAATTAGCAAGATTTATATAATAGTTAAAATTCTGCTCGTTTTTCAGCTCCAGCGAGCTAACCGCGGCGTTTATGGCGCTAACGGCGACGTTTTCATTGTTTGCGATCGCTTTTTTAAAGCTTTCTAGTGCGTCTTCAAATTTGCCTTGCCTCATCTGCGAGACGCCTAGATTGTAGTTTGAGAGGCTTTGGTTGTAGACGGCTATGTTTTCGTAGATTTTCAGCGCTTCGAATTTATTGCCCTTTTCGTAGAGTAAATTTGCCTTAGCGATCATGTCGTCGATCTTTGAGCTACCGAATTTTTGCGACTCGTAGCGCTCCTCGATATCTTTTACGATTTGTTTTTCATCTATGGGCGGCTTTTTTTCGCCTCTAAAAACGAAAAACAAAACTACGGCTATGATGGTGACGAGCGCGCCCGCCGCCCCGCCGATGATAAAAAGCTTTTTCTTGCTTTTTTTAGTCTCTTCTTGCGCCTCTTGCGGCAGCTCTTCTTGGACGACGGGTTCTAGCTCGTCAAGCGAGACTAAGCCGTCTTCTTGGCTATTATCCGGTTCGCCTAAGGAGCTTGTCTCGGGGCTTTGCTCTTCGTCTATATCTTCAAGGATTACTACGTTTTCGTCGTCATTTTGCGCCACTACATATACCTTTTAAGAACTTCGGGGATTTCGATACTGCCGTCTGCTTTTTGGTAGTTTTCCATTATCGCTATTAGCGTTCTGCCTACGGCTAGGCTCGAGCCGTTTAGGGTGTTTACCAGAGCGTTTTTCTTGCCGTCTTTGTAGCGGATTTTGGCCCTGCGCGCTTGGAAGTCGCGGGTATTTGATACCGAGCTTATCTCGCGGTATTTGTTTTGCCCAGGCAGCCAGACTTCAAGGTCTATCGTCTTTGCCGCGCTAAAGCCCAGATCGCCGCTACAAAGCAGCATATGTCGGTGCGGTAGCCCAAGGCTCGTTAGTAAGTCGCTGGCGCACGACACCATCTCGTCTAGCATCTGCGCGCTAAGCTCCGGAGTCGTGATGGCTACGAGCTCGACTTTTTCAAACTGATGTTGGCGTATCATGCCGCGCGTGTCGCGTCCTGCTGAGCCCGCTTCTTTGCGGAAGCACGCCGAGTAGCAAGTCATCTTTATCGGCAAGCTCTCTACGGGTAAAATTTCGTCGTTGTAAAGATTCGTCACCGGCACCTCGCTGGTTGGGATTAGATATAGATCCTCGCCCTGAGCCTTATAAAGATCTTCTTCAAATTTAGGCAGCTGCCCTGTGCCGTAAAGCGTGTTTGCATTTACCAAAAACGGCACGTTAACCAGCTCAAAACCGCGCGCGTTGTTAAAGTCGATCATGTAGTTAACTAGAGCTCTTGATAGGCGCGCTCCCATGCCCTTTAGCACGCAAAAGCGCGAGCCAGAGAGCTTAACGCCGCGCTCGAAATCAAGCCAGCCTAAGCTCTCGCCAAGCTCCCAGTGTTCCTTTGGCGTGAAGTCAAATTTGGTCGGCTCAAGCACCGTTTTTACGCAAACGTTATCGTCCTCGTCGGCGCCAAACGGTACGTCGTCGTCGGTGATATTAGGCACGCAGCTTGCGATGTTTTCGAGCTTTTCCTCGTATGCGCGCACGATCTCGGCGGCGTCGCCCATCGCGGCTTTGTTTAAATTTAGCTCGTTTTTTAGCTCGTCGGTATTCTCGCCGTTTCTGGCCTTTATGCCTAGCTCTTTGCTCTTAGCGTTTTGGATCGCTTGGAAATTTTCTAGCGCTTGACGTTTTGCTTTTAGCTCGTTAAACGTCGTCAAAAGCTCGTTTAAAACCTCGGGCTTTACGTTTTTTCCTTGTAATTTTTTTACGAACTCGTCGTAGCGAGTGTCGAGTAGTTTTAAATTTATCATGTCCTCTCCTTAAACCATAAACATAACTTTAGCAAGTATTACGTCGACCG
>CAURKB010000096.1:0-8007 GCA_963525315.1 uncultured Campylobacter sp.
GATAGACGCTAGCACGCTAAAGCCGTCCGTCCTTCAGGGCGTCGATTTTATCGTGGTTAGAGAGCTAACGGGCGGGATATACTTCGGTCAGCCGCGCGAGAAAAAAGAAAATAGCGCCTATAACACGATGCCCTACACGAGCGAGGAGATCGAGCGCATCGCAAAGGTCGGATTTGAAACCGCGATGAAGCGCAAAAAACGCGTCTGCATGGTCGATAAGGCAAACGTGTTAGAGACTAGTCAGCTGTGGCGCGAGGTCACGAGCGAGGTCGCAAAGAGCTATCCGGAGGTAAATTTGGAGTTTATGTACGTCGATAACGCAGCGATGCAGCTGGTGCGAGCGCCTAGTAAATTCGACGTTATTTTGACGGAAAATCTCTTCGGCGATATCCTGAGCGACGAGGCTAGCATGGTGTGCGGCTCGATCGGTCTGCTGCCAAGCGCCAGCATCGGCGGCAAGGTTGGCATCTACGAGCCTATCCACGGTAGCGCGCCCGATATCGCTGGGCAGGGCATCGCAAACCCGGTCGCTACGATACTAAGCGCTGCGATGATGCTTAGGTATTCATTCGGCGAAAACGCGGCCGCGCAAGCGATCGAAAACGCCGTAAAAGCCGCGCTCGCGCAAGGATACAGGACGAAGGATATAGCGCAATTTGACGCTAAAGAAATTTGCACTACGAGCGAAATGGGCAGTATCGTAGCCTCGCTCGTAAAAAAAGCATAAAGATGAAAGATACGATTACCGAGGCCCTAATCTACGAGGCTCAAGGGCTAAAAGACGACGCGCTGATAGTTTATAGAAATATTCTAAAGCGCGAGCCTGCAAACGCCGCCGCAATCGCCGCGATAAGGCGTCTAAGCGGCCTTAGCAGGAAAAAAACGGGCGTGAACGAGCAGATGCGCGATTTTTTCGTCAAGATGAAAACGGACGAAGAAATAACCGAATTTAAAAGGTGGCTGATAAAACTATGAAACTAGAAGAAATAGCGAAAATGGCGATAGACGAGGTGGCGATGGAGCTGGAGCGAATGGACGCCGCGCGCGAAAAACAGGACGTATCACAAGAGACAAACGAAACTAAAGACGGGATAAATTTAACAAATACGCCCGTATCAAGCGGTGACGTAAATTTGACCAATGCCGCGGGCCTTGCAAATTTAGTTAGCGAGATAAGCGTAGACGAGGCTAGCGAGTTTGAAGCTGTTTTAGAAAGCGCGACAAACTCGCAAAAAACCTCGGCAGAATTTGACGGCGTAGAGGATGTCGCCCTGACCGCTGCGCCGCAAAAAGCCTTTGAGGTCGAGGTTGCGAATTTTACGGGCGAGGAGATATTTCTAAAAAACCTAAAAGAGCGTGTTTTGGTGCTTTTTGAGGGGCTAAACGCGACTAGCGAGGAAAATCTAAAAGACAGACTCTCGCTCACGCTTAAATTTTTAGAATTCGTGCTGGCAAATGTCGAAAATCGGCTCGAAAATCTGCAAAAATAAAAATCTAAAATGGCTGCGAGATTTTCTAGCACCCCACACTAAGCGCGCATATATCGTCGGCGGCTGCGTTCGCGACGCGATGCTCGGTAAAAAAATCTCCGACTTTGACGTTGAAATTTACGGTATCGACCCGGCTAAATTTGACGCTCTGATGGCGCAAATCGGTGCTTGCGGCGTGGGCAAAAACTACTTCGTTTATAAATTTAAAAATTTCGACCTTTCTTTACCGCGAACCGAAAATAAAACGGGCGAAGGACACAAAGCCTTTGAGGTCGCATATACGGACGACGAACGCGCGGCGTCTTTGCGCCGAGACTTTACCGTAAATGCGATGATGATAAATATCTTTGACGGCTCGTTTTTGGACTTTTACGGCGGACAGCGCGACCTAAAGCGCGGTATCTTGCGCCATATCGACGATGAAAAATTTGCCGAAGATAGCCTGCGCGTACTGCGTGCGGTGCAGTTTAGCGCGCGGCTAAATTTCTGTATCGCGCGAGGTAGTTTGCGGCTGATGAAACGCCTAAGTATCAGAGATCTTAGCCGAGAGCGCATAAACGGCGAGCTGATGAAACTTTTTAGCGCTAAATTTCAAGAGGTCGGCTTTTGGTATCTTTATAAACTAGGTCTTTTGGGTAAAATTTTCGGGCTAAATTTGAGCCGCGCCGAGGCGGAAAAATTTGCCGCAAAGCTAAAAAGCGCAGTTAAGTTTCTACCCAAACAAAACGGCAAAAAAGACGAGCGCGAGTTTTTATATCTTTTAAACGGCTACTTCGGCGTTAAAAATTTTTACGATTTAGGACTGCCAAAAAGCTTTGAAGCTTGCGTTAAAGAGCCGTTTTTTGCGGGTTGTCCGAGCGACAAAGACTTGTTAAAAATCGCACTAGAAAAACCGCTAAAAAGCTGGCTAGGGCTAAACTCGCCCAGCCTCGTAAAAAGAGCTAAAAATTTAGGCGTTTATGAAGTTAAATTTGAGCCTGCTACCAACACGGCGGAGATTTTAAAGCAAGGCCTTAAAGGCGCGCAAATCGGTGCTGAGATAAGGCGCAGGCAGGATTTGGCGATAGAAAAATTTTTAAACGAAAAGTCAAGCCGCGCTTAAAAATTAACCTAGTTAAAAGCGCAAATTGGCTAAAATCAAGCCCTATTTTAAAGAGGCGAAAGTGGAAAAAATCTCAATTATAAATTTTCAAAATAAAAAAGAGTCGTCGAGATACGCTTGCGGTGATATTTTTAAATACTACTTAAAAAATAATTTTTTAAAATTTACAAGCCTTGCAAAAAGCTCAAATTTACGCGGTCAGACAAGCGCTTTTGCGTCTTTAAAAATGCATGCTAAGGCGGCTTTTTAAATGTTTAATATCGTCCTCGTTCATCCTCAAATCCCCCAAAATACGGGCTCGATTGGCCGCATGTGCGTAAATGCAAACCTTAAGCTTCATATAATCAAACCGACAGTTTTTGACATCAGCGAAAAAGCCGTTAGGCGCGCAGGACTTGATTATTGGGCGCTGCTAAATCCGGTGATTTGGGAAAGTTTGGACGAGTTTTTACGCGCAAATGCCCAGTTCGAGGATAGATTTTTTTATGCGACGACGAAGGCTCATAAATTTTATTTTGAAGCGGAGTTTAAAAAGGGCGATTTTCTGTTTTTCGGCGGCGAAAGTACGGGTCTGCCTATGGAGCTGATGGAGCGAAATTTCGCAAACGCGATCAAAATCCCGATGGGCGAGCACGGCAGGAGTTTAAATTTAGCCACGAGCGCAGGCATCATCGCGTATGAGGCTATCAGGCAAAATTTCGCCCAGTCAGGCCTTGGAAGCGCGCTATGAAATTTACTGCAAATAGGCTCTTTGCGCTCTTTTTTGCGGCTCTATTTTTCGCTGTTTTTGCGGCGGGCGCCGAGCTAAAGATCGCTACGTTTAACGCGCAAAATTTATTTGACGCCAAAAACGACGGCAGCGAGTATAAGGATTTCGTCGTCGGCAAATCGGAGTGGAACGAGAAAAAAGCGAGCGCCAAATTTAAAGCCGTAAGCGCAAAGATAAAAGAGCTAAACGCCGATATAATCGCGCTTCAAGAGATAGAAAACGAGCAAATTTTAAAAGAGCTTATGAGGGAGACGAGCTATAAATATTTTGCCTTTTCAAAAGGCAAAAACGGTCCCGTAGGACTAGCCGTGCTGTCTCGCGTAAAGCCTGAAAAAACGCAGATCTTTAGCGTGCCAAACGTAAAAACAAGGGACATTTTAAAGCTTGATTTTGAGGTTAATGGGCAAAAATTTAGCCTTTTAAATTTACATTTTCCTGCAAGAAAAAACCCTCTAAAGCAGCGAAAAACCGCCTTTATCACGCTAAAATCGGCCTTAGCGGATACTGAAAAGGTCGTGGTTTTGGGCGATTTTAATACGCCTTACGGAGATAAAGAGTCGCTAGGCGATCTTGCGACTAGTAAAAATTTAGCCAATCTTTGGGCGTTTTTGCCAAAGCACGAGCGCTACTCGCACACGAGCCTAAATGCACTCGATCACGTCCTGCTCTCAAAAGACGTACTTAACCAAAACTACGTTTTAAATAGCTTTAAGGTTGAGCGAGAGGGAGAGCAAATTTCAGATCATTTCGCGCTGGTTTTTAGGCTAAATTTTGATAAAAACGCTAAAAATACGCTGCAAAATATCGCCGAAGCGCGGGTCGGCGAACTGTCAAAAAAGTCAAATTTGCCTGTTTTGCTAAAACGCGTTACGGTCGTGCAAAAAGATAAAAAAGGCTTTACGCTAGCTCAAGATAAGCGCGGTATCTACGTCTACGAGCCAAAAAACGACGCAAAGCCCGGCCAGGTCATGGACGTAGCGGTAAACCGCCTAGACGAGTTTAAAGGAAATCTTGAGATTAGCTCGCATTATGCGGTGAAAATTTACGAGGAAACGCAAGATCCGCATGAGCAGATGCTGGAAGCTAAAAACCTAAAACAAGCGCGCGCGGGCGACGTGTTTAGTCGTATCGGCGGCGAAGTGCGAAACGGCAGGCTCTATACGCCGTACGGAGATATCAAAATTTACGGCGCTAAGGGCAAACCGCGCAACGAAAAAGAGGCGGTTTTTACATCCGTTCGCGTCGTGAATTATAAAAACGAACCTCAAATTTGGATAGAAAATGAGAATAATTGACGCGTTGGTGCTGGGCGCATTCGTGCTTTTTGTGATATTTTTGATGCGCGGATTCGTCACGCAGACGCTTGAGAGAAGCAAAAAAAGACAAAATTTAAAAAAGGATAAAAAATGAGCGAAACAAAAGAACTGATCGTGGAGATCGGCGTCGAGGAGCTGCCGGCGATCCCGTTTTTAAAAGAGTGCGGCAACGTCGCGGCGAAGTGGCGCGAGACGCTAGCGCAAAACGGCCTGGATAGCGAGTGCGAGTTTTACTACACGCCGCGCAGGATAGCGTTTTACCACCCGAAATTTGCGGTGCGTCAGGAGGATGGATTTAGCGAGTTTATCGGTGCGCCGAGGCAAGTCGCGTTAAAAGACGGCGCATGGACGCCTGCCGCGCTAAGCTTTGCTAAAAAATGCGGCATCGAGGAGTCCGAGCTCAAATTTGAAACAGTCGGCGGCAAAGAGGTGCTTTATTACAAAAAACCGGTCGCCGGTAAGCCAAGCGCGGAGCTTCTGGGAGATATGATAGAGAAGTTTTTGCTGAGCTTAAATTTCGGCAAATCTATGCGCTGGGGCGAGGGTAAATTTGAGTTTATCCGCCCGGTACGCTCGTTTTTGTGCCTGCTTGGAGACGAGGTTGTTAAATTTAATAAATTTGACGTGGAAAGCGGCGATAGTATTTTCATGCACAGAAGCGTAAGCTACGATAAATTTACCGTAAAAAACGCGAAAGATTATTTCGCCGCGATGGCTAAAATAGGCGTAATCCTCGATCAAAACGCGCGCCGAGAGAAAATTTTGAGCGAATTTAAACAAATCGAAGCCAAAAATGGCGTGACGGTCGAGGTGGACGAGGCGCTGTTAGACGAGGTCGTAGCGATCACCGAGCATCCGACTGCGCTGCTTGGCGGCTTTGAGCGGGAGTTTTTAGAGGTGCCTAGCGAGGTCATCATCACCTCGATGAAGGAAAATCAGAGGTATTTTCCCGTTTTTGAGGGCGGCAAGCTCGCTAATCGCTTCGTAGTCGTTAGCAACGCCATCTCGCCCGAGCCTGCGCTCATCGTAAAGGGCAACGAAAAAGTACTTCGCGCGAGGCTTAGCGACGCGATGTTTTTCTGGCGCAGCGACCTAGCGCATGAGTTCGGCCCTGAAAAACTAAAAAATATCACCTATCTAAAGGAGCTTGGCAGCACATTTGACAAAAGCGTGCGCGAGCTAGGTGTCGCAAAACGGCTGGCTAAAATCTGCGCCGATAGGCTAAAAGCGTGCGCGGGAGAGGGCTACGAGGCGCTACTAGAGCGCGCCGTGATGCTGAGTAAGGCCGATCTAACCACGCAGATGGTGTATGAGTTTACCGAGCTTCAAGGCGTGATGGGCGGCTACTACGCGGCAGCAAAGGGTGAAAACGAAAACGTCGTAACCGCGATCAAGGAGCAGTATCTGCCAAGCGGCGAAGCTAGCGCGCTACCTAGCACTATCTTTAGCTCCGTCGTCGCGCTCGCGATCAAGCTCGAGACGCTAATCGGGCTCTTTAGCGCGGGCAAGATCCCAAGCGGCAACAAAGACCCGTATGCACTGCGCCGCGCGGCTAACGGCGTCATCAAGATCATCCAAAACGAAAATCTAAACTTTGATATCGCGGCGTTTTTGCGCGAGACGGCGGAGGGATATGCTAAATTTGACGTCGAGGCGCTCATAAATTTCATTTTCGATAGACTTTATACATTTTTTGACGTAAATCCGTCCGTCGTAAAGGCCTGCCTAGCTAGCAAAAAGGGCGATGTGCTCGCGCAGTGCGAGGCGATAGAGGCTCTAGGCGCGATCTGCGCGGCGGAGGACTTTAGGCAAAATTTCAGTACGTTTAAGCGTCTGGCAAACATCATCAAGGATGAAAATTTCGGCGCAGTAGATGAGGCGAAATTTGAAAACCAGAGCGAGAAAAAGCTAAACGACGCCTTTAAGGCCGCGGTAAAAGCCGGCGGCTCATACAGCGAACGCCTAAAAAATCTTTTCGGTCTAAAAGCCGCGATAGATGAGTTTTTCGACAACGTAATGATAAACGCCGAAGACGAGCTCGTGCGTAAAAACCGCCTTGCGCTAGTGGGGCAAATTTACGCGGAATTCCTCAAGATCGCCGATATAAAAGAGATAAGCCTATAAACGCTAGAAGCTGTGATGCCGCTTCTAAACTCGGCATATGCTCTGGCTTGGTACGGAGCTAGCGGCCTAGATTACTTTTTATGGAACAAAGGCGCATACGAGGTAGATAGCGGCACTCTAGCTATCATGAACAAAGCTCTCATACCTGCAGCCATCATCGTAAATTTAGTGTTTTGGCATAAGGATACAGATATACTAAGACTCTGCCTCGGCGGTGCGGTGATTTATATCTCTCTACTTATGCACAACAAAATCATCGCACGCTACGAGCGAGCAAGCGTAGCGGCAAAATAGCCAAATTTGAAAACAAATTTAGCTAAAATTAAAACTAGCGGCGGGACTAAACATCGCCGCTTTACTTGACGGCATTAGGTATTTTAAATTGGTTTTTTAAAAAGGATTAAATATGCACAACGCCGCAGCACTTCTAATCGCACTCATTTTTCTCGTCGTAAGCTTTTTTGTTGCTTTAATCGCCCCCAAAGGCAAACGCAAACTGCTTTGGCTTTTTGTTTGGTTTTTGGTGTTTTTCGCAGACGGGTTTATAACCTCGGCCATATTTCATTACTATGGAAATTTATACGGTAAGATAAACGTCTACGAAAAGCCAACTAGCAGAGGATATTATGCAGGAGAAAAGAAATTTGATAGGTGGTTTCCCGAAGTAAATCAATTATCGTCGCAATATACTAAAGACATTGCTTTTACGATGTTGATAAACGGCGATTTGGACTATATAGATTATAGAGTTCAAGCAGAAGATAGCCCTAATAACGGTAAATTTTTTAGAGTTTACGTAGATAACGATACTTCAAACAATTGCTTTATGTCGGTAGATGAAGAATTAAAAGACTACCTATCCGATAAAAAAATATCCTACTCTGAATTTAAACAGCTCTACGACGAGTACCACTCAAAACCCAGCGAATATAAAGAGATATATTATGACGCATGGTTTGATAACGAAGAGAGAAAAAAGAGCTACCCGCAGCAGCAAAGAATAGTAGTGGACAAAATAATAAAAATAGTGCAAGAACGATACAAAAGCCCAAACCCTATTAGTAGGAACGGCAAAGTATTTACATGGGACGACTATCAAATAGAGTGGGTTATAGATAGATTACAAGACGTAGATAAAAAAATGGAATACTACAAGCAAATTTATAAAGACAAATGCATAGAGCGCAAAGAAATCTCCAAAGATGA
>CAURKB010000097.1:0-7907 GCA_963525315.1 uncultured Campylobacter sp.
ATGTCAAACTCGAAGATGCTCACAGAGTAATTGCTCCAAAGAGCGACGTGAGACAAGAGAGAGCCTACTGGGGCACTTATAGAGCGCTTGCAAACAATATCGTCATCGGCATCACAAAAGGTTTCGTTCGTCAGCTTGAGATCAACGGCGTCGGCTACAAAGCCGCTGCTAAAGGCCAAGTGCTTGAACTTACTTTAGGATTTTCTCACCCGATAAATCACGAAGTGCCAAAAGGTGTTGAAATCAGCGTAGAGAAAAATATCATCACTATTAAAGGCGACGATAAGCAAGTGGTCGGTCAGATCGCGGCTCAAGTCAGGGCGTATAGACCGCCTGAACCGTATAAGGGCAAAGGCGTTAAATACGTAGAAGAGCGCATCATCCGCAAAGCCGGTAAGACATCTAAGAAGTAAGGGATAGATAATGACAGCAAATGTATTAAAAAGAAAACTCGCTCTTAGAATCAAGAGAAAAAGAAGAATCAGAGCCAAAATTTCCGGCACTGCGGTATTGCCTAGAATTTCTATCTTTAAATCAAACAGAACTCTTTACGTCCAAGCTATCGACGACGTAGCAGCCGTAACTCTAGCGGCGGCAGACGGTAGAAAACTAGGCGTAAAAGCAAACAAAGAAGGCGCCGTAACTTTGGCTAAAGAATTTGCAAAAACTCTAAAAGCTAAAAAAATAGAAACGGCATTATTCGACAGAAACGGCTATTTGTATCACGGCGTTATAGCGGCTTTTGCAGACGCATTACGTGAAAACGGTATCAAACTATAAGGAAAATCGCTATGGAAAAATATAACAGAGAAGAATTCGAAGAAGTAATGGTTGATATCGGCCGCGTTACAAAGGTCGTAAAAGGCGGTCGTAGATTTAGATTTACGGCTCTTGTCGTAGTGGGAAACAGAAACGGCCTAGTGGGCTTTGGCTTCGGTAAAGCAAAAGAGGTGCCGGACGCTATGAGAAAAGCCGTAGACGACGCGTTTAAAAATATCATCGAGGTAAAAAGAAAAGGATCTACTATACCTCACGACGTAGAGGTTAAATTTAACGCTAGCCGCGTTTTGCTTCGCCCTGCTAGCGAAGGTACTGGCGTGATCGCGGGCGGTAGCGCTCGTCCTATTCTAGAGCTTGCGGGCATCAAGGATATCCTAACGAAATCGCTTGGCTCAAACAACTCGGCAAACGTCGTTCGCGCTACTTTAAAAGCGCTAAGCATGCTTAAAGGCTAAGGAGAAGATATGGGACTAGAAAATTTAAAACCTGCCGAGGGCTCGACTAGACAAACCAAAAGACTAGGTCGCGGCCAAGGTAGCGGTCAAGGTAAAACCGCGGGCAAAGGACACAAAGGTCAAAGAGCTAGAAAAGGCTACAATGAAAAAAGAGGCTTTGAGGGCGGTCAGCAACCGCTTCAAAGGCGCCTTCCGAAAGTAGGCTTTACGTCTAAATTTGAAAAACCTTACGTAATCAACGTAGAAAAAATCGTTGCGGTAAAAGAGCTAAGCGAGATCACTATCGCTACTATCGCTACCGTACATAAAATTTCAAGCAGCGTCAAGAAAATCAAATTGATCGGAACGAACGCGAAAGATTTGGCTTCAAAAATCAAAGACGAGAACGTAACCGTTAGCGGACGTGCGTAATGAATAAGACATTGACCAACAAGATTTTAATCACGTTGGCATTTTTATTTGCTTACAGGATACTGGCATACGTGCCGGTTCCTGGCGTAAACGTCAATGTTATTAAAGAGTTTTTTGATTCGAATTCCTCAAACGCGCTTGGACTATTTAATATGTTCAGCGGTAAGGCGGCAGAGCGCCTTAGCATCATCTCTCTAGGTATTATGCCATACATCACGGCATCTATCATCATGGAGCTTTTAGCGGCTACATTCCCAAATTTAGGCAAGATGAAAAAAGATCGCGACGGTATGCAAAAATACATGCAGATCATCCGTTATGCTACTATCGTTATTACACTCGTTCAAGCAGTGGGTGTTAGTATGGGGCTTCAGAGCCTTCACGGCAGAGGCGGAGAGGACGCGATAATGATAGATATGAATTTATTTATCGCCATCGCAGCGGCTTCGATGTTAACCGGAACTATGCTTTTGATGTGGATAGGCGAGCAGATCACTCAGCGCGGTATCGGCAACGGTATTAGCCTTATTATCTTTGCGGGCATCGTTAGCGGCATACCTTCAGCCATCGGTGGAACGGTAAATTTGGTAAATACGGGCGAGATGAACTTCCTAGTGGTTATCGGAATTTTGCTTGTTATCTTGGTTACGGTAGGCGTAGTTATCTACGTCGAGATGGGCGAGAGACGCGTGCCGGTGAGCTATTCTCGTAAGGTAGTGATGGAAAATCAAAACAAACGCATTATGAACTATATACCTATCAAGGTAAATTTAAGCGGCGTTATTCCTCCGATTTTCGCTAGTGCGATTTTGATGTTCCCAAGTACCATTTTGCAGGCCAGCACAAACCCTTACATCCAAGCTATTCACGATTTTTTAAATCCAAATAGCTATTTTTTCAACTTTTTAACATTCTTGCTGGTTGTGTTTTTTGCATATTTTTACGCTTCGATCGCGTTTAATGCAAAAGATATCAGCGAAAATTTAAAAAGACAGGGCGGATTTATCCCGGGCATTAGACCAGGCGAGGGTACGGCCGGATATCTAAACGAAGTCGCATCAAGGCTAACTTTTAGCGGCGCGATTTATCTCGGACTTATCTCGACGCTGCCTTGGGTGCTCGTTAAATTTATGGGCGTTCCGTTTTATTTCGGCGGTACGTCGGTACTGATCGTGGTTTCCGTCGCGCTTGATACGATGCGAAGGATAGAAGCTCAAATTTATATGAATAAATATCAAACTCTAAGCGCGGTAGGCTTGTAATGGCTATAACTATTATGCAGCCAAACGACATAGAGAAGATGCGAGCGGCGAATAAAATCGTCGCTCAAACCCTCGACTACGTAGAAAGCGTGATCAAGCCCGGCATTTCACTGCTCGAAATAGATAAAATTTGCGACGATATGATAAGAGCTGCAGGCGCAAAGCCGGCATTTAAGGGGCTTTACGGCTTTCCAAACGCCGCTTGCATCAGCGTAAACGAAGTAGTCATCCACGGCATCCCGAACGAATACAAACTGCAAGAAGGCGACATCGTAAGCGTCGATATCGGTTCAAATTTGAACGGATATTTCGGCGACTCGGCTAGGACTTGGGGCGTGGGTCAAATTTCGCGCGAGGACGAAAAACTAATCGCTTGCGCTAAAGACGCGTTATATTTTGCGATAGATACCGTAAAAGCGGGAATGCACTTTAAAGAGCTTAGTTTTGAAATCGAGAAATTTATAAGAGCTCGCGGATTTGTTCCGCTAACTGGATTTTGCGGTCACGGCATCGGTAGACGCCCGCACGAAGATCCGCAAATTTTAAATTATTTAGAGGGCGGCAGTCCAAAGTCGGGACCGAAAATAAAAAACGGAATGGTATTTTGCGTGGAGCCGATGATATGCCAAAAAGACGGCACTCCGGTGATCGGTCACGACAAATGGAAAGTAACTAGCAAAGACGGGCTAAGAACCAGCCACTACGAGCACTGCATGGCAGTCGTGAACGGACGTGCGGAGATCTTAAGTCTAGCGTAAAATTTTAAAATTTACAAATCGTTCGCGCGACTTGTAAATTTTAAAATTTTAATTTGTGGTGAGTTAAAATTTTAATTTCAAACTTCCGCCGAGCGGCGAAAGTAAATTTAACAAAAAGGAGTTAAGTGGCAAAAGACGACGTCATAGAGATCGATGGCAACGTCATCGAGGCGCTGCCAAACGCGACGTTTAAGGTCGAGCTCGACAACAAACACGTGATTTTGTGTCATATTGCGGGCAAGATGAGGATGCATTATATAAAAATAATGCCTGGAGACCGCGTAAAGGTGGAACTAACGCCCTACAGTCTGGATAAGGGCAGGATAATTTACCGACATAAGTAAATTAAAAGCTAAATTTGGCTATACTCAGCCCTTTGCGATAAATTGCTGTATGAAGAATTGTTTTCAAAGCCCACCACTTGTTTTGAAAATAGTTGGTTTAAAATTTCGTTAAACCTGATGCAGCCTAAAAGTGGAATAAATTTTTAGGAGACTAGAATGAAAGTTCGTCCTTCTGTAAAGAAGATGTGTGACAAGTGCAAAATTGTCAAGCGCCAAGGCGTAGTTCGCATAATCTGCGAAAATCCAAAACATAAACAAAGACAAGGATAAAGCATGGCACGTATCGCAGGTGTGGATTTACCAAAGAAGAAAAGAATCGAATACGGTTTGACCTATATTTACGGTATCGGTCTTCACAAATCTCGTCAAATTTTGGATGCTACCAAAATTTCTTACGATAAAAGAGTAAACGATCTAACCGAAGACGAAGCTGCAGCTATCCGCAAAGAGATCCAAGAGCATCACGTGGTGGAAGGCGACCTTAGAAAAAGCGTTGCTATGGATATCAAGGCTCTTATGGACTTAGGAAGCTACCGCGGTCTAAGACACAGAAAAGGTCTTCCGGTGCGCGGTCAAAAGACTAAAACAAACGCTAGAACTAGAAAAGGCAAGCGCAAAACAGTCGGCGCTGCGACGAAATAAGGATAAGCGATGGCAAAAAGAAAAGTAGTTAAAAAGAAAATTGTAAGAAAAAGTATCGCTAAAGGTATCGTTTATATAAGCGCGACTTTTAACAACACTATGGTAACGGTTACTGATGAGATGGGAAATGCTATCGCTTGGAGTAGTGCTGGCGGATTTGGCTTTAAAGGAAGTAAAAAATCAACTCCTTATGCAGCCCAACAAGCGGTAGAAGATGCTCTAACTAAAGCAAAAGAGCACGGTATAAAAGAAGTAGGCATCAAAGTACAAGGTCCTGGCAGCGGTAGAGAGACCGCAGTCAAGAGCGTAGGTGCGGTAGAGGGTATAAAAGTAACGTTTTTAAAAGATATAACTCCGCTTCCGCATAATGGTTGCAGACCGCCGAAACGCCGCCGCGTATAATTAGAAATTTAGGAGAATTATTATGGCTAGATATAGAGGACCCGTTGAAAAATTAGAAAGAAGACTCGGCGTTAGTTTGGCGCTAAAGGGCGAGCGTCGCTTGGCAGGTAAAAGCGCGCTTGACAAAAGACCTTATGCTCCGGGGCAACACGGACAAAGAAGAAGCAAGATAAGCGAATACGGCTTGCAGCTTCGCGAAAAACAAAAAGCTAAATTTATGTACGGCATTAGCGAAAAGCAATTCCACCGTTTATTCCAAGAGGCCGCTCGCCGCGATGGAAATACCGGTGCGCTTTTGGTGCAGCTTTTAGAGCAAAGATTAGATAACGTAGTTTACAGAATGGGCTTTGCGACGACTCGCCGCTTCGCTCGTCAGTTAGTTACTCACGGACATATTTTAGTAAATGGTAAGAGAGTAGATATTCCTTCTTATAGAGTTCAAGCGGGCGCTAAAGTAGAAGTTACCGAGAAGTCTAAAAACAATCCGCAAATCGTTCGCGCGATCGATCTTACGGCGCAAACCGGCATCGTAGCTTGGGTCGACGTCGAAAAAGATAAAAAATTCGGAATTTTCACAAGAACTCCGGAAAGGGAAGAAGTCGTCATTCCTGTCGAGGAAAGATTCATAGTAGAGCTTTATTCGAAATAATAAGGGGTATAACGATGAGAAAAATTACCACATCAGCTTATATGCCTACCGAAATTTCAGTAGAGAGTATAAGCGAGAATGTCGCCAGAATAACCGCGTATCCGTTTGAAACGGGTTATGCGGTCACTTTGGCTCATCCGCTAAGACGACTTTTATATAGCAGTACGGTTGGATTTGCGGCTACGGGCGTCAAGATAGAGGGCGTATCTCACGAATTTGATTCGATGAGAGGCATGCTAGAGGACGTAGCGCAGTTTATTATAAATTTAAAAAACATCCGCTTTAAGCTAAAAAACGAGTCTGAGCGCGAGGTGGTTGAGTATTCGTTTAAAGGTCCAAAGGAGATAAAAGCCGGCGATCTAAAAAGCGATGTCGTAGATATCGTAAATCCGGACGCCTATCTTGCAACCATAAACGAGGACGCGGAGCTTAAATTTTCCGTAATCATCCAAAAAGGTATCGGATACGTCCCGAGTGAAGAGATAAGAGACAATACTGAAGAGGGTTATATAGCCCTTGACGCGTTCTTTACGCCTGTTAAAAAAGCAGTTTACGAGCTAGAAAACGTCCTAGTAGAGGATAATCCCGACTATGAGAAGATTATTTTCACGGTTACGACGGACGGACAAGTGGGTGCGATCGAGGCGTTTAAACATGCGATCGAGGCGATGTACCAGCAGATGTCGGTATTTAAAGGCGTTTTAAATATCGACGTTTCGGCGGGCTTAAATGCTCAAACTTCAGGTAGCGAGCACGCAAAGTTACTTCAAAGCATAGAAGAGCTTAATTTAAGCGCTAGAAGTTCTAATTGCCTTGATAAAGCTGAAATTAGATTTATCGGTGAGCTTGCTTTAATGGATGAAAACGAGCTAAAAGAGCTTAAAAATTTAGGTAAAAAATCTCTAGAAGAGATTAAGGCCGTTATGCAAGAGATCGGATATCCGGTCGGCGGCGACCTAGGTGGCGGCAAAGATCAACTCAAGAAAAAAATCGCCGACCTAAAATCACAAATGAGTGCAAAAGAGTAAAAGGAACATAAATGAGACACGGTCACGGATACAGAAAACTAGGTAGGACGTCGGCTCACCGCTCGGCTCTACTTAAAAACTTAGCTATCGCTATCATCAAAAGCGAAAAGATAGAGACGACCTTGCCTAAGGCAAAAGAGTTAAGAAGCTATATCGAAAAGCTAATCACAAGGGCAAGAAAAGGCGATAGCAATGCTCACAGAGCAGTTTTTGCCAACTTACAGGATAAAGAAACTACGAACAAGCTAGTAACTGAGCTTGCTCCGAAATTCGTAGGTAAAAACGGCGGATATACGCGCATCGTTAAGACTCGCGTTCGCCGAGGCGATGCTGCCGAAATGGCTTATATCGAGCTAATCAAAGAATAACTTTTAGAGGGCTTCGGCTCTCTTTTTCTGCCTTATTCAAGATATAATTATACATGAACGACTTTTCAAAGAGATTAAATCTTGAGGTCTGTTTTTGCTTCTTTAAAATCTCTTATTGATTTTTTGAAGCATTTACCTTTATTTTAGGCATGTGGTAGTATCGTCTTATTATTGCTAATGCAAATAAGGGAAGGGTAAACTACAATTACAACTATTGTTCCTGCAGATACAACTATTGTTCCTGCAGATGATAAAGATTGTAATAAATTCAGAAATAGACACATAAGCCCTTTCAAATTTTTGTTGAAAAATTTTAGGGAAAATTTTAAAAATTATCCTTACCAGCAACATATGGCAGTATTTGTCTTTCATTGTAGTCGTATTCGACAGACTCGTATTCTGATGAGTTACGGCAAAATCGTATTATAGCGAGCCATTTGGCCATTTTTTAATTAAATTTAGGCTCAATTAATATTAAGCGGATTTTTTACTACTGAGTTACGGCAAAATCGTATTATAGCGAGCCATTTGGCCATTTTTTAATTAAATTTAGGCTCAATTAATATTAAGCGGATTTTTTACTACGAATTTCGTCTTACTATTTATAAGATCTTTTATCAATTGTAGCAGCTTTAGATATAAGTTTTCTTGTGTAGTTTTAGTGTTGTATCTAAACTCTGCTTTGCTTCGCTTGCGGCTACAAGCAGAACACGCTTTTAAGATGAAGCAAGAAATTCTTTTTCTCCTAGCCCCTCTGTGGTTGCTACCGTCGTTACAATTGAGAAGATATTGGCATAATCTCAGAAGC
>CAURKB010000098.1:0-7869 GCA_963525315.1 uncultured Campylobacter sp.
CGCTAAGGGAGTTAAATTTACGCTTACCGAGCCGTTTTCGTCGCAGTATTTTATAGCGTTGCTGAGCAGATTATCGATGATTTTTCGCGTTTTCTTATAGGACGAGCGTAGCTGCACTTCGGCGATTTGCGTGCTTAGGTTTATATTTTTTTGCTCCAAATTTAGCCCAAAGTACCCGATCCGCTCGCGCACCAGCTCGCTCAGGCTAAAGCTCGTCGCCGCTACGTCATCTTTACCGCTAAGCTTTACCAGCGTGAGATCCTCGTAAAGCGTCGAGATCGTTTTGGATGCGGTTTTTATGTTATTTAGATACTTTTTAGGATCGGTTTCAAACATCTCTATACTCATCAAAATGACGCTAAGAGGCGTATTTATCTCGTGCGTCGTATCCCTGATAAAACCGTTTAAAAAGTCGATACGACGGTAAAGCGGACGCAGCGAAAGACGTATGATAAAATAAGCTATGACTAAAATAGCAAGCAGTATCATAAACGAAAAAAATATTATCTTGAGTTTTAGCGTAAAGATCGCAAAATCGGGATCCGCGACCTTGACCGCGACGTAGTACTCCTCCTCGCCGAGGCGATTTTTGAGATAAAACTGCACCACCGAGTTCGTTCCGTCCTTGTATCTGCTCGGCATACCCTCGCGCGGCTCAAAGTCGTCCTCGATCTCCTCGCCCGTTTTTAAATTTACGGCAAAAGCCTCGACGTCGTCGAAATCATCGTCGTCTATCTCGCCGTTTTTTTGCAGTTTATTTTGCAGGTGGTGCTGCAAATCTCGCACGATAAATACGTCGCGGTCTAGGATAAAATGCTTCTCGCGTTCGTAAAACATCTGCGCGAAAAAGACCAAAAATGCGGCGCTCGTGATAAAATAAAGCAAAAAAATAGGTAAAATTTGACGGTCCCAGAGCGGGGCGAAGGCTTTTTTAATTGATTTTAGAAGTGACATTTGCCGCCTTTTGGATTAAATTTGCGGCTATCTTGCGGACGTAAATTTTGAAGCCTAAAACGGCAAAAATCTTGCGTAAATTTGGATGAAATTTCAAACCCGCGCCATGCTCTTTGCCTTTGATTTGCGCTAAAAAGCTTAGACATATTTATAGCCTAGCTTTGATGCGCTGACGATTCGTTCTTTGCCTAAAATTTTACGCAGCTCCGCGATATAAACGCGCAGGCTAAGCTCACTAGGGCTCTCGTCATAATCCCAAATTTGAGAATAAATCTCCTCTCTACTTAAAAATTTATCCTGATTTTTAAGTAAAAGCGCTAGCAGCCTAGACTGCTTTTTAGACATCGAGACAGCCTTGCCCTCACGAAACAGCAAGCCTTGATTCATATCAAAGCCCAAATTTTCGCCCAGATTTACCAGCTCGTTTTTGTTGTGTACGAAGGTTCGTTTTAGCAAATTTTGCACGCGCAGATGTAGTTCTTTTAGCTCAAATGGCTTTTTGATGTAGTCGTCGCACCCGCTAGTAAAGCCGGTTTGCACGTCATCAAGCGTATTTAGCGAGGTCGTAAATATACAAGGCGTGTTTTTGCCCGCGTTTCGCAGCTCCCGAAGTAACGCAAAGCCGCTACCGCCGATGATCTTGACGTCAAATATCCAAAGATCAAAGTTGCTCTCGTAGGCTAAATTTAACGCATCGTCGTAGCTTTTTGCGCCCGCCGTCTCGTATCCCTGAGCCTGCAAGCACGCGCGCATCATCTCAAGCAGCATATTTTCGTCCTCGACGATCAAAATTTTACTCATTTTAGCTCCGTCTTCGTTTGTTTTTGTCGTTTTACGGCGTTTTATCCGCTTGATTTTCGGGTTTATTTATCCTGCTTGTAAGGCTCGTTTTCATCCGAGATTTTCAAAGAGCGCTCAAATTTCGCCACAAATAAATCCTGCGTAAATTTATCAAATTTCATCTAAATTTCAAGGTAAAATTTTATAAATCTACGCCGCCGCCAAAGTGCTTAAATGTGCAAAAAGCGGGGCGAATTTTCGCGTAAATTTAAACAAAATCCGCCCCGCAAAGCCTAAAAAGGCTAAATTTACTCTTTACCTTGCGGCATATAAGGGCCTTTGCCGTCTTTATCTTTTATAAATCCGCCCTTAAAATCGTGCTTAAATTTCTTGTGAAAATCATCGTCGTCATCGTCTTTCAGCTCGATATCAAGCTTTTTAGCCTCCGCCACGCTTAGCGCGCCAACTTGGGCGTTATAGCCGTTTCTAAACTCGCGCATAAACGCCTCTTTATCGGCGATACTCATCGCGTCAAGCTTCTTTCTGATTTCGGTCTTTAGCCCGCGCTTAGCCTCTTTGGCTTCAAATTTTAGCTTGCCCGCGCGCTTATCTATCTCAAACGCTACCTCGCTAAGCGTCTTAGCATCGGCGTTTGCGACCATTTTATAAAGCTCGTCGTTCGTGCTATTTTCAAGCGAAGCGGCAAAAAGCCCGCCCGCAACCAACATACTAATCAAAACTACTTTTTTCATTTTCTCTCCTTTAAAAAGATGAGCGAAGTTTAGAGAAAAGTCGTGAAAAAAATGTTAATTTAAAATTTCGTTGATTTTTTTGACGAAATTTATCGGATTTACCTGCACGCCGCCAGCGATCACGCCAAAGTGTAGGTGCGGCCCGCTCACTCGTCCGCTAGCGCCGCTAAGCGCGATGATGTCGCCTTTTTTGACGCTTTGTCCGACCTTTACGTTTAGCGCGCTTAGATGGTAGTACTGCGTGTAAATGCCCTCGCCGTGATCGATCACCACGGATCCGCCCGCATAGTAGCGATCTTTTGCTATGACGACTACGCCGTCGTTTGCCGCGATTACGGGTGAGCCGACCGCCGCTCTAAAGTCCGTGCCGCCGTGATAGCTTTTTAAGGTGCCGTTAAATACGCGCGCGGTGCCAAACGGACTCGTGACCATAGAACTCATCGGCAGGATAAATTTGGAGTTAAATTTTAGCCCTACGTTAGCCGTCGCGTAGATTTTATTCGCCTCCTCGCGCTCCTCCTCGATACGTTTTAACACGTCTTTTGGCGGCGTTACTTTGCTGCCTTCAACGGTTATTTTTTCTTTTTTATATTCGCCCTCTACGATCTTAAAAACTATCGTCTCATCGCCGCCTTTAAGCCCGTTTATTAGCTTTATTTCGCCCTTTTGACGGTAGCTAGCGGCGACGAGGGCAAATTTTAAATTTTCATCACCGGGCACGCTAAGCCAGCGCTTTTTTTTACCGTCAATGCTTAAATTTCCGGCAAATTTAGCCTCCACCCGCACTATCTCGACGTCGCCGTTTACGATCGTCTGAGTTTGGCTCGGCGTGCCGCCCTGCGCTTTTGCGCTTAAATTTAGGCAGAGCAAAACCGCCAAAATAATCTTTTTCATTTAACTCCTTTCTGCGTAAGGTTAACGAACATTTTTTAAATTTAATAAAAAAATACTATAATAGCGGGTAAATTTTACAAAAAAGGAAACAAAAATGAAAAGATTTTTAAAGCTTGCAGCTTGCGCGCTACTACTTACGCAGCTTGCTTATGCGGATTTTACGCAAAATCAAAAGGTTAGGACGTCGCTTGATATCTTAAACGACTTAGGCACTCAAAAGCTGCTAAATACGAAGGATACGAGCGAAGTTAAGGGTATAATCATCATCCCCGAGATGGTAAGCGGAGGCCTCATAGCTACTACGCATTCAGGCGACGGTATATTTATAGGTAGAAACGATGACAATGAATGGAGTAGCCCGATATTCGTTAGCTTTAAAGGCGGCGGCATCGGCCTGCAGGCAGGGTATAAATCAACCGACCTAATTATTTTAATAAAATCAAGAAGATCGTACGCAGGACTACTAAACGGAAAAGGACAAATCGATCTAAGCGCCGATGCAGTAATACTCGGTGCAGGCGAAAAAGCGGGAGTTATGACTGATTTGCCTGAAATTTCGGCTTGGGCTACGGAAAGAGGCAAAAGCAGAGGGCTTTTTGTCGGAGTTAGCATAAATACCTCTTTGATAGTCGTCGATAAGCAAGCCACGTATGATTATTACGATAGAATGTATGATATGGAAGATATTTATAACAACTCGCCTAAAGAGTCTAGATACACAAAAAAGCTTCAAGAAATAGCGAATAAATTTTTTCAGTATAAAAAATAAGAAAAACTCGGTTTAGCCGTTTGGCTAAACCGTATAAAGAGAAACGAACCTTTTTTTGTTGATCGGCGAAAACTGGGTCATATATTCAAACGCTTCTTCATAATCGCCGTCGGTGTATTTCGCAACCTCTTCTATAAGCTCGAAAAGCTCCTCGTCGTCAAGCGATTCAAAATTGCCTCGATTTTCCAAAACCTCCAGCAAAACAGCCTCAAGCTCTAGCTCGTCGTACGTCATAGTCGCCCTTTTAAAAAATTTGCGGAATTATGCCAAAATAACCTTTATAATCGCTTAGCCAAAATCTTGATTTTTTGAGAATTAGTCTTAAATTTATCGCATTATCAGTTTGTTTTACTATAATTAGAACCTATTTTTATAAGGCAAAGCGGCTATAAATGCACAATTTTGATAATTTTTATATGAAATTTTTAGAGTTTTTACGAGATTGCGGATATAAAAATTCCGCCGCAAAAGAGCAGATTTTAAAAATTTTATTTTCTAGCGACGAGCATCTTAGCGCAAGCCAGATAAAAACGAGGATTAAAAGCGAATTTAGACGAAATTTGAGTCTAACGGCGATATATCAGTTTTTAAATTTTTTACAAAAATTCGGTTTAGTTCTTGCTTTTGAAGAGGACGGAACGAATAAATTCGAGCTAAACTTAAAGTCGCACCACGATCATCTCGTATGTACGAAGTGCGGCGCGACCGAGAGTTTTTTCGATAAATATATAGAAGAAAAACAAGAGCGAATTTGTCAAATTTCGGGCTTCAAACTCGAAGGCCACGCGATGATTTTATACGGTTTTTGCCCAAAATGCCAAAACAAATAGCGTTTTAAGCATTTTTATCAAAAATTATTTGATAACGATATGCAAAAAACTTTTAGTTAAATTTAAGCGTAGCAAAACGATAATACGCAAAAAACAAAGGAGAAACATGAGTGCAGTACCACATATACCATCAGAACTAGTCTTACGCATAGCTTCGTATTTCACGCCGATCCACCACGTCGCAGGCCGTTTAAGAGTCCGCGTCAGTAGCGATATCAAAAAGGAAGCAGACAGCTTGCCGTTAGAAAAAATAGATCAGACGATAAAGCAAATAGACGGCATAAAAAACGTCAAATTTAACAAACTAATCGGCTCGGCTACGATAGAGTACGACCACGAAATTTTCCCAAAAAAGATGTGGGACGATCTGCTAAAAGGCGAAAATTTACACGAGATCTCGGCTCTAATCAACAACCTAGCGCAAAAAGCTACCGGCGGCGCAAGATGAACGATGAGCTAAAACAAGCCGCAAATGCGGTTTTTTTACTAGAGTCGCAGGGGGTAAAATTTTACGAAAGCGTAAAAGAAAAAGATGAGATTTTCGCTCAAATTTTAGCCGTTAGGCAAAGCGGACTGGAGCTCTTAAAGCCTTATGCAGATCCGGCCGACCCGCAAGTTTTTTACGCTTTAGCGTGCGAAGATCTTGACGCTTGCTTTATAAAAGCCCTAAACTACGAGCTTGAGTTAAATGCGTTTTATGAAAATTTGACCGACGGCCTTGGCGACGAAAACTTTAAAGATGTCTGCTTTAGGCTCTGGGCTACGTCAAATAACGAATACATCCCGGCTCTAAAAGCAAAGCTAGCTCAAATTTTAGCTGCGCAGTTTCAAGCTGCGGATAACGCAACCCAAGAGGAGCAGGCGCAAACGGCTCAAAATCAAAGCGAAAATATCTTAAACGCTTTTGATTCAAGCAGCTTTAATCAAATCAGCCAAACTCTAGAGCGCATAAGCTCCGGACAGGGCAGCAAAGACGACGTCGTCGCGCTTTTAAACAACCCGAATTTTTCATTTTTCGGCGGACTGGCACTGGGCGGACTAGCTAGCATGATGCTAAGTAAAAATTTAGACAAAAACAAAGATAAAGAATAAAATTTAACACAAAGGATAAAAAATGGCATTACCGTTTATCGCAGGCGCGATTTTGGGTGGTTTAGCCGTCGCGGCTTTCGGCAATAAAGAAAAGATCAAATCGGCTCTTGAAACCGGACTAGATAAGGGCAAAGAATTTGCCCAAAACGCAAAAGACTATGCGCAAAAAAAGGCTAGCGAAGTAAAAGAGTATGCAGAGGAAAAATTTGCTAAAGCGTCCGAAGAGGTCAAAAGCGAAATAAAAAATCGCAAAAGGCGTACTAGCGAGGAAGTAGCGGCGGAAAAAGCGGCTAAAGAAGCAGCTAGGACAAAACAAGGCAGAAAAAAACCGGGTCCAAAAGCTAAAAAAGCGGTAGCAAAACCGGTAGCAAAAGCCGAACAAGAACAAGCAAAACCTCAAGAACTAAAGCCAAAAGCCGACGTAACGGAGGAAACTAAAGCGATGGCAGACAGTATCGCAAACGCGCTCGAAGCAAATTTGGGCAGAAATCACTAAAAAAGGTAAAATATGGCGCTAACTTCAACCACTAGACTTCCGGCAGATCACTTAATAAGCGGCGCGCTAATCGGCGCAATGGCAGCCGGCGGTGTAGAAATACTAAACTACAAAAAAGGCAAGGTCAGCAAGACGCAGGCCGTAGCTAAAACGACTAAAATCGCTATTCAAGGCGGTATCGTCACGGCGTGCGCTATCAGCGCATCAAACAAACTAGTCTCGGCGCGCTATCTTGCGGCTGCGGCAACCGTTGCCGTCGGTATCGCCGGCGTAATCGCTACGGAAAAAATAATCAAAATTTTAGAGGAAGATAAATGAAAAACCCTTACATAAACGAAACGCAAACTATAAATCAACTAAACGAAGACGGTAGCACGACTACGACTACTACGACGGTCAAGACTACCGGCGCCCCAAGCGCGCTGGATAATAGTATAAATAATGCGCTAAAAGACTTTATCCCCGCAAATTTTAATGCCGCGGGCTTCATAAAAGGCGCGCTAATAGGCGGTGTCGCAGCCTACGTGCTAACCAATGAAAACGCCCAAAAGGCGATATTTTCCGCTATCGTAAAGGGGTCAAATTTGCTTCAAGCCGGATTTGAGGAGTTAAAAGAGCGCTTTGAAGACGTAAAGGCTGAAATTGACTCCCAAAAATAACATTCGCATCGCGCATCTAACCAAAAACCGGGCTAGATTTATCTGCGAACGCATCGGCGAAAACTGCGACGAGAGCCATTTGGAGGCGCAAATTTCCGAATTTAAATACGTAAAAAGCGTCAGAGTAAATAAAAAAGCCAAGAGTATCGTGGTCGGCTTTGAGTCAAATTTAGATGAGATTAAAGATTTTATCGAGAATTTACCGATTAAAAATTTAACCAAGCGTAAAGAAGAGCCGAGCAAGGCTGAAATTTACAAAGCCGCAGCCGCTTTAGCTCTGACTCCGCTGATTAGCAGTAATGGCGTAAAGGCCGCGATTAGCCTCGTCGCCGCAGTTCCTTTGCTAAAAGAGGGTGCAAGCGAAGCCGTAAACGAGGGCGTAACCTCAAAGGCTCTTGAAGCCGCGGCCGTCGGCGTGAGCTTAGCTAGACGCGACTTTTTGGCGGCAAATAGCACGAATCTCATGCTAACCATCGGCGAATATATGGAAGAAAGCGCCGTACATCGCAGCGACGACCTTATCAAAGAACTAGCCCGTCCAAACATCGAAGAGGTCTGGATCGAGATAAATAATAACGGCGAAAAATCTCTCAAAACAATCTCGACCGCCGACGTCAAAGTAGGCGACATCGTGGTCGTAGGC
>CAURKB010000099.1:0-7615 GCA_963525315.1 uncultured Campylobacter sp.
GAGCCATACATCTCAAAGCAGTGGTTCGTCAAAAAACAGATCGCAGACGACGCGATCGCAAAGGTCGGCGAAGGCTTAGCTAAATTTTACCCAGCTCACTGGATAAACAGCTTTAACGCCTGGATGCGCGAACTTCGTGACTGGTGTATCTCGCGCCAGCTATGGTGGGGACATCAGATCCCGGTATTTTACTGCGGCAAGTGCGGACACGAGTGGGCGGACGAAGGCGAACCGACGCAGTGCCCAAAATGCAAAAGCGCAAATTTCCATCAAGACCCAGACGTCCTTGATACATGGTTTAGCTCGGGGCTTTGGCCGTTTAGCACGCTTGGTTGGGGCAACGGCGAGGAGCTAAAAAACGAGAAATGGTTTGACGGCGATTTGGCCGAATTTTACCCGAACAACCTACTAATCACCGGCTTTGATATTTTGTTTTTCTGGGTGGCTAGGATGATGTTTCAGGGCGAAAACGCGCTGGGCAAGCTACCGTTTGACGATATCTACCTGCACGCTCTGGTTAAAGACGAGCAAGGCAGAAAGATGAGTAAAAGCCTAGGCAACGTCATCGATCCGCTAGTTAGCATCGATGAGTACAGCGCCGATATCCTGCGCTTTACGCTTGCGCTACTTGCCGTGCAGGGACGCGACATAAAACTAAGCGACGAAAAGATGAAGCTCGTGAGAAATTTTACGAACAAGCTTTACAACGCGAGCAAATACCTGCTGCTAAACGAGTCTAAATTTGCAAATTTAAGCGACGCGAAAATCGAAACAAAGCTTGGCAAATACATGCTAAGCCGCTTTAACGAGTGCGTGCGCGAAGTGCGAGAGAACATCGACGCCTACCGCTTTAACGACGCGGCAAACGCGATTTATAAATTTTTATGGGACGAGTTTTGCGACTGGGGCATCGAGCTTAGCAAAGCCGATAAAGGCAGCGTAAGGGAGCTTGGAGCGATATTTAAAGAGGCTATGAGGCTGCTAAGTCCCTTTATGCCGTTTATCTCAGAATTCCTTTTCCACGAGCTTAGCGGCTCAAATTTGCAAAGCGCAAGCTCAATCATGATAGAGGCGTATCCGCAGGCGAATGAGCGCGATTTGAAGATAGAAAAGACCTTTGAGCTGGTGATCGAAGCTATCGTCGCGATCCGCCGCGCAAAGGCGACCATCGAGCAAGGTAACTCAAAGATCGCAAAAGCCTTCATCAAGCTAAACGGAAACGAAAATTTGACCGAGGCGACAAACTACATCTCGCTGCTAGCTAAGTGCGAACAGATCGAGTTTTGCGACGCTAAAATAGAAAACGCCGCGCGCGACGTGAGCGAAAATTTAGAAGCATTCGTGCCGCTTGAAGGCGTGGATATGAGTGCTGTTATCATGCGACTGCGGTCGCAAAAAACCAAACTAGAAAAAGAGATAGCAAAACTCTCAAGCATGCTAAATAACGAGAAATTCGTAGCCTCCGCTCCGCAAGCCGTAGTAGAAGCCAACCGCGAAGGGCTAGCTAGCGCGACACAAAAGCTAGAAAAGGTAGATAGCGAGCTAGTGAATTTGGGAGCGGTCGATTGATATTTTTTGGTTTTTGCGTTAGGACTTGGCAGATCCAAACGGTGCCTTGAGCGGTTAAAATTAAACTACGGCACACCGTTTAATGCGCAAAAATTTAAAAAATAAAAGGATAAAAAAATGAACGAAAAAATAAAAATAGCGGTTTTAGGATATGGAAATTTAGGTCGTGGCGTAGAGCTTGCCGCGCGAAATAGCAAGGATTTAGAGCTTTCGGCTGTTTTTAGCCGCAGAAATCCAAGCGAAGTAAAGACATACGGCGCTCCGGTATTTAGCGCGGATGAAATTTTATCGCACAAGGGCAAATTTGACGTTTTGGTTCTTTGCGGCGGTAGTGCAACGGATCTACCGACGCAGACGCCCGAGTTTGCGCAGAACTTTAACGTCGTAGATAGCTTTGATACGCATGCAAAAATACCTGAGCACTTCGCCGCGGTGGACGCCGCCGCCAAAAAAGGCGGAAACGTGGGTATCATCGCCGTTGGCTGGGATCCAGGTCTGTTTTCGTTAAATAGACTATTTGGCGAGAGCGTGCTGGAAAATGGCAGCAGCTACACGTTTTGGGGTAAAGGCGTGAGCCAAGGCCACTCAGACGCTATCCGCAGGATCGATGGCGTCGTGGATGCGCGCCAATATACCGTGCCAATAGAAAGCGCCTTAGGGCGAGTCCGCGCGGGCGAAAATCCAAAACTTAGCACGCGCGAAAAACACCTGCGCGAGTGCTACGTCGTCGCCGAAGAGGGCGCCGATAAAGCGCGCATCGAGCGCGAGATAAAAACGATGCCAAACTACTTTGCCGACTACGACACGAGCGTGCATTTTATTGATCTTGCGACGCTTAAAAAAGAGCACGGCGGCATCCCTCACGGAGGATTCGTCCTGCGAAGCGGAGCGACGGGCGAGTGCGGAGAAAATAAACATCTGATCGAGTTTTCGCTAAAGCTTGACTCAAATCCGGAATTTACCGCAAGCGTACTAGTAGCCTACGCCCGCGCGGCATATCGTTTGGCGCAAAAGGGCGAGCGCGGCGCGTTTAGCGTGTTTGACATCGCTCCGGCGCTTCTTTCGCCAAAGAGCGCAGATGAGCTAAGGCGCGAAATTTTATAAATTTTAGTAGCGCTTCGGCGGAATTACGAACGAGGAAATTTGAGTGATAAAGATAGAAAATTTAAAGAAATTTTACGGAGCAACGCAGATCATAGACGGCGTCAGCCTAACCGTAGAAAAAGGCGAAATTTTCGCCATCGTAGGCCACAGCGGCGCGGGTAAATCCACCCTGCTTCGCTGCATAAACGGCCTAGAGGACTATCAAGGCGGCAGCCTAAAGGTATTTGACAAAGAAATCTCGGCGCTAAAAGATAAAGAGCTAAGAGAGCTTAGGAAAGACGTGGGGATGATATTTCAGCACTTTGCGCTGATGGCGAGGAAAACGGCGTTTGAAAACGTAGCTACTCCGCTTAAATTTTGGGGTTACTCAGATAGCGAAATCAAAAAAAGAGTGAGCGAGCTACTAGAGCTAGTCGGCCTTGCAAACAAAGCCGCAAGCTACCCGGGCGAGCTAAGCGGCGGACAAAAACAGCGCGTCGCTATCGCTCGCGCCCTCGCGCTAAGTCCAAAAATTTTACTCTCCGACGAGGCTACCTCGGCGCTTGATCCAAATACGACAAATTCGATACTCGAGCTTTTAAAACAGATCAATCAAACGCTAAACATCAGCGTCGTTTTAGTCACGCACGAGATGGAAGTCGTAAAAAGCATCGCGCGCCGCGCAGTGCTGCTAGAAAGCGGCAAGATAATCGGCAGCGGCACGATCGAGGAGCTATTTTTAAAGCCAGATGAAAAGATGAAGGAATTTCTCGGCGAGGATGAAATTTTGCCGAGCGAAGGCGTAAATATCAGGCTCTTTTTCCCAAAAGAAGTCGCGCAAAACAGCGTCATCACGCACATGGCGCGCACGCTAAATATCGACTTTAACATTGTCTGGGGTAAGCTTGAAAAGCTAAACGAAAACGTGCTTGGCTCGCTCGTCATAAACGTCGATCCTAAAGACGAAGCGCGCGTGACCGAGTATATCAAGCAAAGCGGCGTATTGTGGGAGGTGGCGTGATGTTCGGTATAGATTTTTCTAAATTTCCCGACGTTTTCGAGCGTATTTTGCTTCCGGCCATCGGCGAGACGCTTTATATGAGCGTGGTTTCTACGCTTCTAGCATTTTTGATCGGTTTAGTGCCCGCTATCTTGCTCGTGCTTTCGGCGCAGGACGGTCTAAAGCCCAATAGACCGCTATTTATCGCGCTTGACATCACTGTAAATACGCTAAGAAGCTTTCCGTTTATCATCCTCATCATCGTTCTTTTCCCGCTCACGCGTCTGATCGTAGGTACCAGTATCGGAACTACCGCGGCTATCGTTCCGCTTACTATCGGTGCGGCGCCGTTTATCGCTAGGCTCATAGAGAGCGCACTAAAAGAGGTCGATAAAGGCATCATCGAGGCCGCTAGAAGCTTCGGTAGCTCAAATTTTCAGATTATATTTAAGGTGATGTTTGTAGAGGCGCTGCCCGGCATCGTGGCTTCTATCACGCTCACTCTTATCGTTATTATCGGCTTTTCCGCGATGGCAGGCGCGGTCGGCGGCGGCGGACTGGGATCTGTTGCGATAAACTACGGATATCAGAGATTTCGCCCCGATATCATGCTTTATACCGTAGTGATTTTAATCATAATGGTTCAAATTTTCCAATCATTAGGAAATTTTATTTATAAGATCACAAAGAAATGATTTTTTACGTCTGATTTTATTTTCTTTTAAACTTTTTTTGCATAAAATCCCGAAATTAATTTTACAAAGAAAGGATAGAAAATGAAATCAGATATGTGCGAAATGCGTCGCTTCACTGAACTTAAGTCGTCGAAAGACTAACGCTAAGCGCAAATTTCTTTTTAAGCGCTTAGTCTTGCTAAGCATTTAAAAAGAAATTTAAGCCTCCGCTCATATCCTTTTTTAAATGCTAGCCAAATTTTAAAAAGGATATAAAATGAAAAATCTACTCAAATATTCTCTAGTCGCTCTAAGCCTAACGGTCGCCGCAAATGCAGCCGAGAAAATCGTCGTAGGCGCTACGCCGGTTCCGCATGCTGAAATTTTAGAAGTCGTAAAACCTATCCTTGCAAAAGACGGCTTTACTCTTGAGATCAAAGAATTTAACGACTACTCTACTCCAAATTTAGCCACCGAGGACGGCGATCTAGACGCTAACTACTTCCAGCACCTGCCGTATCTTGAGGAATTTAACAAAAACAAAGGCACTCATCTAGTTAAAACCGTAGGCGTTCACCTCGAGCCTATGGGCGTTTACTCTAAAAAGATAAAAAGTATCAAAGAGCTAAAAGACGGCAGCACCGTAGCGATACCAAACGACCCGACAAACGAGAGCCGCGCGCTTGACGTGCTAGCTAGCGCAGGTCTTATCAAGCTAAACGACAACCCTCTAAAAACTCCGCTTGATATCACGGAAAACCCGAAAAAGCTAAAATTTGAAGAGATCGAGACCGCTCAAGTTCCTCGTACGCTAGATGACGTCGCCATCGCCGTTATCAACACGAACTATGCTCTAAACGCCAATCTAAATCCGACCAAAGACGCGCTCGTGCTTGAGAGCAAAGATAGTCCTTACACCAACTACGTCGTGGTTAAAGTCGGTAACGAAAACAGCCCTAAAATCAAAGCTCTAGACAAAGCCATCACGAGCCCGGAGGTAAAGAAATTTATCGAGGAAAAATATAAAGGCGCGATAATCCCGACGTTTTAATCAAATTTAGCCCCGCCCGCTCAAATTTAGCGACGCGGGCAAATTTAACGAAACGACGAATCCAAATTTAGTTTAGAGACTGCTCTTAAAATAAAACGGCGTAAAAGCTTTTACCTTTTTAGCGCCGTTTTTTATCAAAAAAGGAATAATAATGCAATTTTCAAAAATACTTCTGGGCGCGCTTTTAGCTAGCGGCCTGTATGCTAGCGACAAAACCATCACCGTAGGCGCATCTCCAGTGCCTCACGCCGAGATTTTAGAAGAGGTCGTAAAGCCGATCCTGGAAAAAGAAGGCTACAAGCTCGACGTTAAAATCTTTAACGACTACGTGATCCCAAACATCGCCACCGAAAACGGCGAACTCGATGCCAACTACTTCCAAGGCCTGCCGTATATGAAGTCGTTTAACAAAGACAAAGGCACTCACATAGTGCCGACCGTGGGCGTACACGTCGAGCCTATGGGCGCGTATTCTAAAAAGATAAAAAGCCTAGACGAGCTAAAAGACGGCGATATCATCGCCATCTCAAACAACGCTGCAGACTCGACCCGCTCGATAAATTTGCTCGAGAAAGCTGGCATCGTAAAGGCTAAAGAGGGCGAATACAAATCCCCGCTCGATATCACGGAAAATCCGAAAAATCTCAAATTTAAAGAGATGGAGTCCGCGCAGACGCCCCGCTCTCTCGACGACGTCGCGCTAGCGTTTATCAACGTAAACTACGCCCTGGACGTAGGCCTCAAACCGACCAAAGATGCGCTAATCCTCGAGGATAAAGATAGCCCGTACACCAACTACGTAGCGACCAAGGCCGGCAACGAAAACAGCCCGAAAATCAAGGCCTTAGATAAAGCGATATTAACTCCCGAAGTTAAAGACTTTATCGTAAAGCGCTACCAAGGCGCGGTGATACCGAGCTTCTGATCGCATCAAATTTGACTGATTTGCCATCGTAAAATTTACTTTAAAAATCGCCATAGGCGCTTTTTGCTTAAATTTAGGGCTCAAATTTGAAAAACCGAAAATAGTCGAGAAAAATCTCCAAAAACAAAACGGCGTAAAAGCTTTTACCTTTTTAGCGCCGTTTTAAAAAATAAAAAAGGAAAATATAATGAAAGTTTTTAAAATTTTAGCAAGTTTGGCGCTAGCCTTTAACCTCTATGCAGCAGATAAAGACCACACTATCATAGTAGCCGTCTCACCGGTACCTCACGCAGAGATCATGGAGTTTATCAAACCTGCTCTAGCAAAGGAAGGCTACGATCTAGTTATCAAAGAGATAAACGACTACTCGATCCCGAATTTAGCTGTGAGGGGGTATAGAAAATGAGAGTGAGAAATTTTAGCGTGAGATTTTTGAAAGCGCGTAAAATAGGCACTTTAAAAAGCTTTACTCTCAGTTGTAACGCAAGAATTCAGCTAAAAGAAAAATCCCTATAATCCCAAATCGTCCGTTTTGTCCCAAAAAAGCGGAAAAATTTAACATCGCAAAAAGACTTTAAATACCAAATAATCGACTTTTAAACACCTTTTAAAGCATCCCAAAAAATCGTCCAAAGATTTTACGCATCAAGGGCATATACCGCTTAAGGTTTGCCATTAAGAGCATAGCTAAATTTTAAAAATATAGGCATTAATCATCAAATTTTTAAGAAAATGATGATTAATCGAAGCTTAATGATGATTAATGCTAATAGCTGGCGTATCTATGGGGTTTATTTTTAATCATCATTGTAAAAGCACAATAAAAAATCGTTTTAATCTTAAATATTATTTAAAAATAGCTTAAACGATTAATCATCATTTTAAGTCTATTTTAAATAATACATTTAATCACTTTACCGACTATATGACAAGACCCATAAGTATCTTCGTCAAGCTCAAAGCTTTCATAGTCTTTGTTCGTGCTTTTGATATATAAATTTCCGCGCGGCGTTTTTTGAAGTATTTTGACCATAAGATTGTCGTTATACATAATCACATACAGCCCGTCGCCCTTAAATTCTTTCGTTTTTTCAAAGATAACCCAGTTGTCGGGATGAAGCATTGGTACCATAGAATAGCCGTCCACTTGCGCCATACGTAGTTTTTCATTTTTCATTATAGTTTTAAAGAAAGTGGCGGGAACAAAAAACCTCTCATCCTCGTCTATAACGTCGACTTCCGTTATGTCTACGCTTGTACCCGCGCCGACCTTTTGATTTAGTTTTTTTATCCAGTAGCCATCCGTATCATTC
>CAURKB010000100.1:0-7604 GCA_963525315.1 uncultured Campylobacter sp.
CATCCGGCTCATAACCGGATGGTCCCAGGTTCGAGTCCTGGTGAACCCACCACCCTCTGATTTTCAATCATTTTAAAAATCTTGCGAATATACTTTAGATTTTATTTAGTCTTTGTCGGCGAAATTTAGCTTCTTTATGCTCTTGCCTATTTGTTTTATAGTAAATGCGCGGGTAAATCGTAGCTTTGAAGCCTAGCAAATTTAGCAAAATCCGCTAAAGGCGGCAGCTGGCCGCTTACCGATGCAAACATGCGAGGTTGCCTCATTGCGGGCGACGATATGACGGGCTATCTGTTTCGCTGCACCCTAAAATTTATGTCGATGCAGACTAAATTTGAGGCAAAATTTGAAAAATTTTACTCACCTAGACCCGCATCTTGAAAACGTAAAATTTGAGTTAGCTAAATTTGATGCTATTTTGCTTTTATGTTGAGGGGCTTTGAACTGCGCTTTGCTTCGCAGTTGTGAGCGTAACGACGCAAAAGAGCCACATTTTTATATCCACTTTTTCCTTTCTTTGGGAGAGGAAGGGGCTTTACTTCGCCTACGGCTCGTAACTGCGTGCAGGTCTAGATTTGGCGCTTACACGCTACACATCTTTTTAATTTATAGCAGATGCAAATTTGCGAATTTAAAAACCAAGCGACGCTTTGCGTCAGCAAAGCTATGTCGCCACCTCTCACGTCGTAGGGGATAGGGGATTGTTAAGGGGGGAAGGGAGCTCTTTTGCTTCGGCTTTACCTCGCCTTGTGCTCGCACTCTCTTTGAGGGCTGCTAGCAGAGCGTAATTCAGGCCTCTTCCCCCTTAACAAAGAAGCAAGATAACTTTAGACAATCATTTTTTAAGAAATTTAACACGTAGCGTCAAATTTGAAAACCAAATTTAGCGCCTTAAAGATACGGGTCTTGGCAGGCAAAATTTACAAATTTAGCAGAATATGAGACAAATATTCCAAACACAATAGGCGTAGTTTAACTTTAAAATTTTAACCCGTGATAGCGCGCATATAAAATACGTAACCGAAACGAGTTTAAATTTTAAAGCTTGAAATCCGTCATTTACGGGGAATTTATTCCTCGCCCACATCAAACCCCAGCTCCAGCGTCCTTATCTCCCCTATCGCATTTCCCGCGATCCCCTTTATCGAGCCAAACATCTCGATCGCGTTGTCGCGCACCTTTTCGATCTGTTTTTCTCGGCTCTTCCAGATGCGTTTCATCGCATTTTTCTCGCGCTCCAGCTCCTCGCTCATCGCAGAAAAGCCCTCCACGATAGCCTCGATACGCATCTTAAACTCGTTGCTAACCAGATACGAGTAGAGCATCTCCATCTTGTTTGAGCGGTTTTGCGCGGAGTTCCTAGCGAAATTTAGCTCCACGACGCCTTGTCTTAGCACGAAACAAAGCGCCTTAAACTCCTCGTAGTTGCACACCCATACGCCATCAACCAGCCCCATGCGCTCTAGCTCCTTTGGGCGCGCTTCACTAACTAGCACCCCGACGTCAGCGCCCGATGCGCGCATATCGGCCTTAAATTTTTCTATCCATTCGTTTGAAAAATTTTTCGTGCGTTTGCTCTCGTAGTAGATTTTGCCGCAGTTTTGCGCCTCGCGAGTATTTACGATCTGCATCACGTCCGCGCCGTTTGCGCCCTTTTTGACCTCGTCTATGGTGTCAAATACGAACTTCTCCCGCAGCCACGCCTCGATGGCTAGCTCTTGCGTCTCGCCTTGCAGTTGCTCGCTGCCCTGCTCTATGCGCCTTTGCGCCTCGTTTAGCTGTTTTTTTAGCGCCTCTAGCTGCTCGTCTTTTTGCTTAAATTTTAGCTCGTTTTGTTCGGCCAAAGCCTTGCCTAGCCGCTCTTTCTCCTCGTTTAGGCGCTTGCTTAGCTCGGCCTCGGTTTTAGCCATCAGCGCGCTTTCAAACTCGCTCTTTTCGCGTTTTAGCTTTTCTATCTCAAGCGTCTTTAAATTTAGCTCGTTTACCTGCTTTGACTTGGCTTCAAGCTCGGTTTTTAGGGCATTTACTATGTTTAAATTTTCGCCCTCGAGTTTTGCTTTTATTTCATTTTCAAGCTCTGTTTTTTTAGCGTTTAGGGCTGCGGCAAATTTGGCGTCAAATTCTTTTTCCTTCGCGTTTAAAGCGTCTAAATGCGCCTTATATTGCGCCCTTTTAATCTCGATCTCTTTATCGAAATCTCGCCTAGCCGCCGCCATTTTTTGCTTCATTTCAAGCTCAAGCTCGGTTTTTAGAGCCAAATTTACATCGACTTCGGCGCCGCAGTTACCGCATTTTACGCTACTTTGCATTTACAGCCTCGTTTTCATTTTTTCAAATTCGTCCTGCACGGTGGCCGAGTTTGGCTCGTTGCTCATCTTGTCTATCGCGTCGCCGTAAAGGCTGGTTAGATAAATCACGACGCAAGAAACCGCAAAGCCCGGCAATATCTCGTAAACGTAAGAATTTAGCCCAAGCGCTATCCACGCGATCACCGTCGCTCCGCCCGTTATCATACCCAGCAAGGCCGCTAGCGCGCTCATCCTACGCCAGTAAAGGCTAAAAAGCAGCACCGGCCCAAAGCTCGCGCCAAAGCCAGCCCACGCGTAACCCACGACGTTTAGCACGCTTTCGTTAAAGCTAAAAGCAAGCGCGGTAGCCACTAGCGCGACGGCCACGACGGCGTATCTGCCCGCGGCGACCTGAGCTTTTTGCGAGATTTCTTTTTTATAAAAGGCAAACACGAAGTCCTGCGTCACCGAGCTTGCGCTAACCAAAAGCTGACTGGAGATCGTGCTCATGATAGCCGAAAGCACGGCTGAAATGATGATACCCACGAAAAACGGATGAAACAGCGTCTCGCCAAGCTGCAAAAATACCTTCTCGGGGTCTGCTAGAGGCAAATTTAACTCGCTATAGTACACAAAGCCGATAAGCCCGCTCATCATCGCTCCAGCTAAGCCTATCGCCATCCAGCCGATACCGATGCGGCGCGCCTGGGCTAGCTCTTTTGAGCTTCGTATCGCCATAAATCTAACTATGATGTGCGGCTGTCCGAAGTACCCAAGCCCCCACGCCATGAGCCCCAAAATGCTTAAAAAAGTCTGGTCGTAAAAGACGTTTAGGTGATTTTTGCCGTATTTAGCCACCTCGCCCCAAAAGGTAACTCCGTCAGGTAAATTTAGATTACAAAACGCCACTATCGGCACGGCGACTAAAACCAAAAACATCAGCGTGCCCTGAAACGCATCCGTGATACAAACCGCGCGAAAACCGCCGAAAAACGTGTAAAAAACGACGATAGCCAGCGTAAAGATCGCGCCGAATTTAAAATCTAATCCAAAAAAACTCTCAAAACTCTTGCCGCCCGCGATTATCCCGCTGCTGACATATAGCGTGAAAAATATCAAAATCAAAAGCCCCGAGACTATGCGTAAAATTTTAGTCTCGTCCTTGAAGCGATTTTGTAAAAAATCGGGGATCGTGATGCTGTCGCTAGCAACTTCGGTATAGACGCGCAGGCGCTTTGCTAAAAACAGGTAGTTGCAATACGCGCCGATAACTAGCCCCAAAACCATCCAAATCGTAGCAAGCCCCGTAGCGTAAAGCGCGCCCGGCACGCCAAGCAGCATCCAGCCGCTCATGTCGCTAGCTCCCGCGCTTAGTGCGGTTACGACCGGCCCTAGGCGGCGATTATCGAGCAGGTATTCGCCCATATTAGCGTTTTTGTTATACGAGTATCGCCCCACGAAAAGCAAAAATCCAAAATACAGCGCGATGGCGATATAGCGTGCGTAATCCATAAATTTCCCTCGGGTTTTAAATTTGAGTTACGATAATATGATAAATTTGTTTAAAAGATAATTTTTTCGCGTAAAAAAGGTTAAATTTATATTTTTTTTCGTATTATTAAGCCTCATTACGCTTTTAAGGTTTAAGAAATGCTAAACGAAAAATTTTTCAGGGCGCTGTTTTTCGTCCTCATCGTCTCCGCGGGCGTTTATTATTTTTATCCGACGGAGTTAAACGAGGCGCAACGTCTAGCTTACCTTAAAAGCTACGGCGTGACGCTGGGACTCACTATCGGCGGCACGGCTATAGGCGTGACTTTGGGCTTTATTTTGGCGTTTTTAAAGTTTTTAAATATCAAAATTTTAAGCTTTCTCATCGACGAATACGTAGATATCCTGCGCGGAACGCCGATTATTTTGCAGCTTCTTATATTTTCGGTCGTGATTTTTGCTACTTGGAGCGATAACTTTTACGTCGCTTTGATCGCGCTTGGGCTAAACAGCTCCGCCTACGTCGCAGAGATCGTGCGTAGCGGCATAAATAGCGTCGATAAAGGGCAAATGGAAGCCGCAAGAGCTATGGGCCTAAACTACTACGTTTCGATGCGAGAGGTAGTATTTCCGCAGGCGACCAAAAACATCTTGCCTGCGCTTGCGAACGAATTTATCTCGCTGTTTAAAGAAACTTCGGTCGTAGGATACATCAGCGTGATCGACATCACGATGCAAAGCAAGAGCCTGCAAGCGGTGTTTTATAGCCCGGAGCCCGTCATTTTCACGGGCATAGTCTACTACGTCAGCGTGAAGTTCTTTACGTTTTTGGTTAAAATTTTAGAGAGGAGACTAAATCGCCATGATTGAGATTAGAAATTTGAGTAAAAATTACGGCGATTTACGCGTCCTAGATGACATCAGCGTAGATATCAAACAAGGCGAAATCATCGCTATCATAGGTCCTAGCGGTGGAGGCAAAAGCACGTTTTTGCGCTGCATAAACCGCCTAGAGGAGCCAAGCGGCGGACACATCAAGATAAACGGCGAGGATATAACGGACAAAAAAACGGATATAAACAAAATCCGTCAAAAAGTGAGTATGGTTTTTCAGCACTTTAACCTTTTTGCAAATAAAAACGTCTTGCAAAATTTAACCCTAGCTCCGATAAAAGCAGGGATTTTGGATAAGCAAAGCGCCGAAAAAAGAGCCGACGAGCTACTAAAAAGCGTAGGTCTAAGCGATAAAAAATACGCCTTCCCGCACAAGCTCTCAGGCGGTCAAAAACAGCGTATAGCCATAGCTAGAAGCCTTGCTATGAATCCCGAGGTTATACTCTTTGACGAGCCTACCAGCGCGCTAGATCCAGAGATGATCGGCGAGGTACTAGACATCATGAAGGACGTCGCGGCAAAAGGCATCACGATGCTAGTAGTCACGCACGAGATGGGTTTTGCTAAAAACGTGGCAAATAGGATATTTTTCATGCACGGCGGTAAAATAGCCGTGGACGACACGCCTAAAAACGTATTTGAAAACCCTAGCAATCAGCGTTTGCAGGATTTTTTAAGTAAAATTTTAAACCACTAAAGGGAGGTCAAAATGTCACAAAACATCGTTGCGGCTTTGTCCGCCGGCAAATTTAAAAAACTTTTCGTTTTCGTAGCCGCCGCTTTGATGCTTTCAGGCTGCGGTCAAAGCTCGAATGAAAACGCGAGCAAAGATGCCGCAGTAAAAAACGAGGCAGCCCCCGTAGCGGTACAACAAACGATAAGAGTGGGCTCGAGCGCGGACTATCCGCCGTTTGAGTATATCGACGAGCACAACAAAATAGTAGGCTTTGAAATCGATATGATAGAGGCCGTCGGCAAGAAAATAGGCGTCAAATTCGACGTACAAAACATGAGCTTTGACGGGCTGATCCCCGCTCTAAAAACGGGCAAGATAGATGCCGCGCTAAGCGGTATGAGCGCGACCGAGGAGAGAAGAAAATCGGTCGATTTTACGAAGCCTTATTATTTTTCGGATAATCTTTTCATCCGCAAAAAAGGCGCCGACATAGATACGTCCAACATGCACTCAAAAAAGATAAGCGCGCAAATAGGTACATTGCAAGAGACCGCGGCTAAATCTATCTGCGGCGACCTAGCCGTGCCTGCAGAAAACGTAGCGGCTGCGATTTTATCGCTAAAAGCGGGCAAGATCGACGTCGTGCTAACTGATAGCCCGATCGGCTACGAGTATCTAAAGCAAAACCCTGATTTGGAGGAGTTTTTAAAGCTTCCCGACGGCACCGAGGGCTTTGCGGTCGCGTTTGACAAAGGCAAGCACCTAGAGCTAATCGGCAAGATAGACGCCGCGATAGAGGAGCTCAAAAAGAGCGGCGAATTTGACAAGATGATGGAAAAATACGGCCTAAAATAAATTTGCTAGCCAGCACCTAGTTGCGGGCTAAATTTAAAACCAAATAAAGGAGAGAAAATGAAAAAGATTTTTACGCTGCTTTTAGCGGCTCTAGCTACGCTTGGCGCCGCCGAGCTAAAGATCGGTACAGCCGCAAACTATCCGCCGTTTGAGTACGTGGACGAGCAAAACAAGATCACCGGCTTTGACATGGATCTAGTAGCGGAGCTCGCTAAACGCGCGGGTTTTGAGTACAAGATCGTAAATATGAGCTTTGACGGCCTAATCCCAGCTCTAAAAACGGGTAAGATCGACGCCGTAGCAAGCGCGATGAGCGCAACCGACGATAGACGAAAGTCGGTTGATTTCACGCAGTCTTACTATGCGACGGAAAATATCTACTTGCGCGCTAAGGGCAACGACGCTATCGCTAGCAAAGACGCCCTAAACGGCAAAAGAGTGGGCGTACAACAAGGCACCGTCCAAGAGATCGCCGCTAACGCTATCGCAGGCGCTAAAGTCGTGCCTGCCGAGGATCCGGTTCCGCTAATCATGGGACTAAAAAAAGGCAAGATAGACGCAGTCGTGCTTGATAGCTCGATCGGTTACGGCTTTTTAAAGAAAAATCCCGAGCTTGAGGAATTTTACAAAGAAAACGACGGTAGCGAGGGCTTTTCTATGGCGTTTGACAAAGGCAAGCAAGCAGATCTAATCGCTAAAATAAACGCCGCGCTAGACGAGATGAAAAAAGACGGCAGCTACGACAAACTGCTAGAAAAATACGATCTGAAATAATGAAAAAAAGCGCATTTTTTACTCTGATTAAATTTTGCGCTTTAGCCTTGCTGTCGGTAAATTCGGCTGCTCAGTTTACCGACATGCAAATCACCGAGACGACCAAATCCAAACGCGAAAAAGTCGCCAAAGAAGTCCTGTTTTTAGAGAAAATTTTAGACTACGATACCTTCGTCTTTAGACTAAACGCCGCCGTGATCGCCCCTTGCAAGCTTGCAAACGTTAAATTTTACGACGGCTCAAAATGCATAAAAGATAAAAAAGAGCTGGAAATTTTCAGCAAATCCTACGACAAAGAGATCAAAAAGATATTTCTTCCCGAGCGCAACTACTACGTGCTCACGCTAAAAAATCTAGGCGATAGATGGCTGTGCGAAGTAAGCGACGAAAGCAAAATCCTAAACAAAACCCTGGTCAAAAACGGCCTCGCTTCGCCTACTAGCAAAGAGTACCAAAAAATCGAGGTCAAAGAGGACTGGGCAAAGAAAAATCACGCGGAAATTTACGAGTGCCTAACCGGCAAAAAGCTAGAAGAAGAGAAGAAAAAACCTAAAAAAGCCGAAAATAACGCCACCAAAAACGATCAAACCGAGCAAAACTCTTTAGGCTCGCAACCTGCTCAAACG
>CAURKB010000101.1:0-7585 GCA_963525315.1 uncultured Campylobacter sp.
CCACATCCTAACCTTACTACAAAGAACCTAAGAAAATCTGCTTCAATAAAAAAATGGAGACGAAATAATTTCACTGTGACAAGTCGTCACGGTGCGTCCTGGTTGTATGACGTGCTGCGGACAAATAGGGCGGGGGTGTCCTACTCTTTAATATTCGCTTTAGCGTCTGTCGCACGCGTTAAATATTCTCGTTATTTTTAACGTATCGACTTAACGTGCTTATCGGATAGACTTATTTAAGGAGGCTATTAAGCCCCCTTTGATAAGCCTATGCGCCTTTTAGATCGCTATGCCACGTGTAGCTACCTTTTGGCTCTAGTTTTGTTTCTAGCTCTTTGTTTAGCTCTCTTAGTGTTTTTATCCTCTCCTCTAGCTTTTCGCACTCGCTAGCGTAATAATTAAAAAGGCGGTATGCTTGTAAGCCCGTTTCAAATAATGCGTCCGCCATTCCTTTTGCCTCTCTCTTTGCTACCTCTGCTTGAAACGCTTCGTGCGCCTTGTCGCCTCTTGCCCGGTCTAGCTCAATGCCTCGCTTATGCAAACTGGTCCATAACCTAAAGGCAAAATCTTTTAACTGCGAATAGCTGGGCGCGTCTGCGCCCTTAGCTAAATATCTCAAAGCTTGGTTAAAGTCTCTTTTATTCATTGCTCGCTCCTTTGGGTTAGTTCGTTCAAATTTTCTATCTCTAGCCCCCTCTCGCTTAGCTCGTCTTGAAGTTCGTCGTTAATCTCGATTAGCTCTTTTATCCTACTATGTAGCCTTTCGTTCTCGCTTTTTAGTATCATCTTATCGGCCAGCAGGCTTTGGATTTTATCCTGATAGCCTTTTAGCCGTCTTAGCGCGTAAATATTGCTACAATAGACTAAATAGCCCACGTTGTATATTATTTGCTCGCTTACCTCATCGCTACCGCCGTTGTTTTGTCTGATAAGGGCATTAAAGCCCTCTTTGGTTGTCGGTCTGTCTGGGTTGGCTAGTATTAGCATTTCTTTATCTCCTTTCTTTGTTCGGATATTTTCTTATCTGCGTAATCTCGCACTGCTTGGGCTACGTCGTCGATCGCCACGCTTAGGAAATAAGACGCGTTTGCCATTGCGGCGGCATTGGTTCCTACGCCTTTTTGCAAATAAGGCAAAGCATAAACTAGCGTGCTAATAGCATTTAGCGCGCTTGGTATCTCGTTGGTTAGGTCTAGCTCGTCGGCTATGTCGAATGTTAATTGCATTGGGTCTCCTTTGAAATATCAGTATTTTATGGTTTATTTGTAGAATAATATCATATTAAACTGATAAAGTCAATATCTTTTATTATTATTTTATGGTATTTTTGCTTTTTTATGGTATGATACTATGACAAAATACAAGAAAGGGGCTAATATGGAATTGACAAGAGACGATTTTAACGAATTGCTAAAACGCGTAAATTTGAGTAAAAAAGAGTTTGCGGAGCTTGTGGGCGTTCAGTATTCAAGTGTTAATAACTGGGGTAGTGGTAAATTTGGCGTGCCGTATTGGGTAAAAAGCTGGCTTGAAAATTACGAAAAATCCACACGCTACGAAAAAATCAAAGAATTAACTAAAGACCTTTAACCTCATCGCCCCCCCTAAACCCCACCGCTTTAAATCTCTCTGGTAGCTACCTAAGTTAAATTTACCTAGCTACCTACGTTTAACGTACCCAGCTACCGGTATTTTTAATTCCCCTAGCTCCGATCACGGCTCATAACTTCGATTTATTCAGGCTTTGCGGTCTATTTACGGCTAAAAATGCCGTATTCCGATCTTGGTGCAAAAATACGTTTAGCTCTATGAATTGAACTCACCCAGCTTTTAGGCTTGATTATCTCTCGTCTAGCTCTATGAATTAAACTCACCCAGCTTTTAGAGTTTTCCTTTTTTATGGTAAACCTCTCACGCCTAGCTTTAACGGGTCAAATATTTGGCTGGTTAGTTTTCTCCAAATTTGGCGAAAAGTCCGTTTTTATTTTTCGTGAAATCCAAAAAGGGGCGGGTGTCGGTAACGGCTACGCCCTTTTACTTTGCGCCTATGGGCTAAATTTAGCTTATGGCATAAGTTCGCCTATGGGCTAGATTAAATCTACCTCATCGCTAGGCTATCGTTTCTTTTTTTTGTGGAATGATGATTTTTAGGGCTTGGCCATTATTTCATTTTTTTGTGGAATGACGATTTTTAGGCTACTCGCTCGACGGCGCAAAATTGCGCTGTCGCACCAGGCTAAAAGCTTTTGATCGCGTCAAGTTATCCGCCTCCGCCCTTTGAGGGGCGGGGCGTATTCATCAAATTAAGCCCACCCTATTTAAACGCAAAATAAAGCCCTCTGTTTGATTTTAACTCTTTTTGATGTCTTTGTATGTCCTAAAGGCTCTTTTTTGAGCGTAGCCCCCTTATTTTTATTCTATGGGCTATTATGTTAATTTACTCTCTTTGCTATTATACTATCGCTCGCTTGTTTCACTCGCTCGCTACTTTAAGGAAAAGAGGCTAGATTTATCAAAAAGGCGGGATTTTTGAGGATTGGAAAGTAAATGTTACCCTACCTACTAAGGGGGTCTGAAACTTAAAAACGCGTTTTTTACTTTCGGATAAATTACGCGCTAGCCCCGTATGGACGCAGGCTAGCGTTGATTTTAAAATCAAAATGCGATTTTAATTTTCGCTTTACGAATGATAACGTATGACAACGAAAAGCGATACACGTTTTAGAGTTTCTTAAAGTAAATGAAACGGACAAAAAAGGGCTTAAGGTTCAGGCGGTTTTTGGGATAAAAATAGGCGGAATAATATGCGATGGGGTTACGGGCGTTACAATGTAACGTTACGGCTTTATTTGATACTCTCTCGCTACCATAAGTTATCATTTAAGATTATTTTTGCTTGACTTGTTTAAATTTAGGGTGTATAATTACGGCGAAATTCGAGGGCGCACTTATCGCGCCCACTTCACTTACACAAAGAAATTCACTAAGGGCTCTTTAAAGCCCTCCTTGTAAATATTCCCTTATCTCACTATCCAAACAATCCAAAACATCATCAATAAAGGCTTCTAGCATATCAGGCATAATCCCTACAATTTTATTGTTTAGTCTGGTTGATATTCTTGGTGCGCCGTTTGCATTGAGTTTGTAAAGGTTTTCAAAATGAAAAGCGCGGTTTCTTATTGTGAGTATGAGTGAATAGCAAATAATAACCTTTTGAAAATTAGGTATCGAGCTTTTGCCGTGCCTATTAAAATTTGAATACTTACGAAAATCAATTGTTCGTAAGTCCAGTAGCTTATTATGGATTTTCATTACATTTATGAGCGTAACCCAAAAGCCAAGCGTTTGACGCGAAATAAAAGTGTCGTCATCAATGCCTAGCAGGCGCGCAGTCTTATTCCGCGTGATAATCTCGACAATGCCCAGCTTGGAGGCTAATCTTTGCATAAGCAAAAAGTTATCCCTGTGTTTTGCTGCGCTCTCATAATCGTTTAGTCTTTTTGCTGAAAATAACCCTATCAAGTCCATATTAGCCCTTTTGAAATTTACCGCGATATTTTACGAAAAACGGGCTTAATAATAGTTTCATAAGCTATCAGCGGTTATCACGCCCTTAGCTCTCTTTTGTTATTCTTTGCTTTGTATGCGAGCTTTGCCGGCTGCGCTTTGGTAGCGATGTCGATTATTTGCGAAAAATCGCGCACTGCTTGGCGCAGTTGTAGCTCCAGGCGCTCGGCTCTAGGTAGTAACGCGGGCTTGTTTAAATCAATGATCGGAGCGGTAGCTTCTGCGCGATACAAGGGGAAATTTAGATTATTCTTTTTGGCTTTGTCGTAAAAATAGACGCGCTCTAACGTCGTAAGCTCGGTTTTTAGATACGTCGTGTCGCCTATTTGGATTTTGTCGAATACGTCCAAATTAAACGGCTCGGGGCGGTCGAAACATAAATCGATACTCGAGACGTTATTAACCGCGCTTAAAAGCTCCGCTACGAGGTCAAAGGGCGGGGCGGGCTTATGATACTGCTTTAACCCGTAAAACTCAATCACGGCGCGCTGCCTGCACTCGTTCGGGGCTTTTGTAGTAGCGTAGAATATGCTTAGATTTTCGAGTTCGTAAAGCTCGGTTATCTTTAGTCCTCGAAATTCATAACGATTGGATATTTTTATCTCTTTCGTATCTTGCATTTTGCGCCATTTCAGCCCATGATTTTTGGCTATGCTTTTAAGTAGCTCTATTTTGGTGTAGTGCTTGCGCGTTACTCTGTTTTTTAGGAAACTCGCGCGTATGGTGTCTATGGCTATACTAGGCATTTCAGCTAGTATTTGGGTAATTTGAGGTAATATTTCCACGTTTTAACATCCAAAAGGGGCGGATCGCTTGACACTAACCGCCCTAAAATTCTTTGATTTAACTCTTTATTCGAGGCGCATTTTTAGCTTTTATCGCCTCGATTAGCTTTTTAGCCAACTTTACTTGACCTTTTGGCGTTATCAACGGTGTAAATCTTAATATCGCCTCGCCGTTTGGTAGCGTTATCGTCCGCAATTTGAAATCCAGGTGCCCCGAGTCTAAATATTTCTGCTAGGGTTCATTGTTTGCCCTTAGAATGCCTAGTTCGCGCATTAGGGCGAATAAGCGTGTTCCGCCTATGTCTATGCCTTTATCTTTATCGCAAAGGATTTTTGCATACTCGCCTATTTTAATATCGCCCTTGCTAACCTCAACGGCTCGCGCGAAATCCACATAAGGTTCATCGGCTTTTACTTTGCACTCTAGGCGTTTTACTTCGTCCTGCGTGTCCGCTAGCCTCAAAAGAATATCGGCGGCCGCTCGCGGGTCTGCTAATACGTCGTGAATATCCAAAGGGCGGTTACCGCCGTTTAGGATAAAATCGCTAGCCCAGTCCCTAAATAAAATCGTCTGCGGCGTCTCCTCTAATTTAAAGCCTAAAGTGATAATGCCCTTTTTCGTCCAAAAGACCATTTTTTGGCTATTCTGACCCCCGTGTGGATTAGACACGGGGGCGTCCGTTAAGTTTCCTTTGCCGTCGTGACACATATCTTTGTAATAATAATGCACGCCCTCGCGGTATTCGGTCGCGCCTTTACATCTTTGTTGCTTTACCGCGTTTTGCGTTACGCCGAAACCCTGCGCTACTTGCTTGTCCGACAAGCTCCACGTGTCTTGATACTCCGAAATCTCTAAATTTAGATCGTTAAATGCTACTATTGCGCTCATATTTTGCCCCCTAAATATCTTTTAGCCTTTTGAAAATCGTCGATACGCCATAATTTAAACCGCCTTTTAGGGTTATTTGCGTCCGTGCACCATCTAAATTTAACGATTTTTTCCCTAAAAAGCTCTACTAAATACTGATTGGCGTTACTTATGCCAAATACTCGCCCCGCGGTTATTTCCGTTCCGTCCCACATCATTTTTATTAACGCCGTTTTATGCTTGCTTCGTATCATCGGTTATTTTCCTCTCTTATGCCCGCTTTTATCTCTAGCTCTTTTATGCTCTTGCTCTGCGTCTGCACTATGTGGAATAAATCATAAGCGCAATCAAGCAAAGGCTGAGCGACGCCGTCCAGGCTTGCCACCTTGTAGGCGTGCAAATGCTTTTTAAAAGCCTTTAGCATAACCTCATCGTCCGCGCTAAAGCAAAGTTTGCTAGGCGTAAATACTAGCTTACTCATCGCGTACTCCTATTGACAAAAAAGGTTTCGATTAGCCTTTTGTTCTCGTCTCGTAATGCGTTTAGCTCTCTTGCCTGCTCGGTCAAAGCGCAAAACAAATCAAAGGCTACGGGCTTAAAGTCCGCCGTATCGTCTCCGCTTTGCTCGTCTTGTAAGTGTTTGAGATAAATATCGGGGTAACACTCTTTTAGCATTTTTACGTAAAGTTCGGGCGCGCTTTTTATCTCTTTGCACTCTCGCGCTATTTCGCCGATACTCTTTTGATTTAGCTCCGTTTCGCGCTCCTCGAATAAATCAAAGGCTACGCAAAGAGCTTTAATCACGCCTTTTTGTAGGTCGCTTTGCTCCTGCTCGTCCGTCTGCGCGTAAATCGCCTTAATCTCGGGGTATTTGGATAAACGGGCATAAAAACGCCCGTATAACCTAGCCTCGTTATCGTCTTTAAATGCTTTCATCTTACGCGCTCCTATCTTGTAAATACGCGTCTAGGTCGCTTTTTAAAAAGCGGATAGTGCGCTCGGTTAGGCGTTTAGGCTTCGGGAAATCGTCGCGTTTCATAAAACGCCATAACGTAGCGGTCGAGATGCCTAAATACTGGGCCGTTTCTTTCGGGCTTAGCGTGTTGTTCTTTACGATTAATGGGTTCATAATAAAAACTCCTTACGAGTGATATTATTTATCCGCGTGCGCACTTGAATAAATATGAGTGAATATTAGCGAATAATACAGTGTAGGTCTAGTGCGAAAATAGCGTTAAAATCGATGTTGGAAATAATTTTTTAGCAGTGAAACAAATGTAAAAAATAAAAAAGTTTCACGGATTTTGGCGTAGGTTTTTTAAAATTTACTTTGGTTGAGATTTAAAAAATAAATTTCTTACATCAAAATCAATGTAAGAAATTTTAAAAGCTTTGTTTTTATGCCTTTTTATCGGAATTAAGGCGTATATTTGGCTTATTATTAAAAATATTTCTTATGGTAATTCTTACTTGTGCTATTGCTTTTCCTAGCTCTAAAGGCGTGAATTTATTGTTTTTAGCCCTATTTTCAAGAAGCTTACTAAAATCTTTATCAAATCTTTTATTAGCAATCGTTGGCGTAACAATATCATCTCTAAGTAGATAAAGCTCGTAATAAAGCTCTTCTATTAAATTCTTTATGATTTCGCGCATATCTTTTTCTCTACCGACAATATCTTCCCACTCCTCATCGTTAATATTATCATTCCCGTAAAAATAATCCCTAATATCGTATAATATGTCAATGGCTTTTTCGGCTTTTTGCCTCGAGTAGTCTTTTCTCGTTTTTTTGCGCTTTTTCTTATCCGCTATGATTTTTAAATCTTCAATGTATCGGTTGATTATTATACTAGCGGAATTAACCGTATAAGAGCTTTTGTCTAAATCAAATTCGTTTAAAAATACTAGGCTCTCTTTTATCTCATAAATACTTATTTCGGCTCCAAATTGCGGGTATTTTTCGGCAAATTCTTGAATAAATATTAATATTTTATCTATGAATATTACTTTTTTCTCCTCGTCGTATAGTAAATCATTTAAATTTAATTCTTTGTTATCGTATTTTTTTAAAACGTTTAGGTCTATCTTTTCGCCGTCCATTCATTCCCCTTTCACTTCGTCCAAATAATCGCTCCACCACTGCATAAGCTCGGCGCGCTCGTCTAGCCTTTGGCTGCGATCGTAGATTGATTTTATTTTATTGCGCTCTCTATGGTCTAAGCACAGCTCGATTATTTCCGCGTCTTTGCCGTGTCGTTTGATATTTTCGTTTAGTAGCGTTGAGGCGGTCGCCCTTAGCCCGTGAAAAACCGTCGCGGCGCCGCTACCGAGCGGTTGAAGCGCCTTAGTGAGCGTGTGCTCGCGT
>CAURKB010000102.1:0-7579 GCA_963525315.1 uncultured Campylobacter sp.
GTGCTATATAGAACTTAAAATTTAGCTTTTATACTATATGACAATTATTATCATAGTTTACTGTTGTAGATATGACTTTAATAAGGTAGAATTTAAAGAATAAGGCCGTAACTTTTAAATAAATAATTTCAAATCCCAAAGGGAAAGCCTTATTCTTTAAAAAATCTTATTATAGTGTAATTTTGATAAAAATTAAAGTGCTTTTTAACTTTTAAATAAATATAACTTGACTATTCACAAAATAAGTAATATAATGCCTTCGACATTAAAATTTAAGGACATATCTTGAAAGGCAGAAAAATAATTAAGCGTATTTTAAAATGCAGCACCAAGAACCTTGTTATGGTAGTATTTTTCGGTTTTCTTACGAAAGTAGAAATTTTTAGCGTAATTTCTGTGAATATGTAGACTTTCAATAAAAATAGTAATATAATTCACGTAAATATTTAAAAGGAAAATATTTTGGGCGATATAGTTAAAATTTTCGCCGACATAGGCGAAATATACCAAAAAGACGAAAAGCGTCTCAAAAACGAAGCCTACAAATACGACGCGATCAAAGCGTATCTCTGCGATATAGAAACTAAGCAAATAGAACCGAATTTAAACATAAGCAAAGACGATTTGATAATATGTAGATTTGGCGTAGGCGCAAATTCCGGCAATTTATTTCCAAATTCTCAATTTTTATCCAAAGAAGTAAATAAAGACGAAGCTAAATTTATAAAAGGCGTTTTGAGATCGGTTTCAAATTTGCTCTCGTTTTTTGAGCCGAGCGATATAGAAAAAGACGCTATTTTGCTTATATTATCAAGTATAAATGAAGAATATTTTGCCGATATTATAGATGAGATTAAAGGCCTTGATGAGCTAAAAAAGGAAAAAGGCAAAAAAGTCGCTACTTTTTTCTCGCTCTCATACAAGGGCAAGCCCGTTTCTGCCTATTTTAAGCAAATTTTTGAAAATCATATCAGCGTAAAAGAGCAAAAATCATCTTACGGATACGATATTTTGACAAATGAAAAAGGTATAGGCGGCGATGCAAATTTGGCATTTTGCTCGGTAAATGAGATGCCCGCTAATATGCAATTTATCAAATCCAAACTCCTTCCGTTAAACGCCGCTAGCGCGAAAAAGGTAGAAAACGGCTTTAAAGCGATAAAAGATAAGCTATCGCACAATTTTTACGGTATGAAAATGGCGATTTTACCGACGATTTTGGGTAGCTCGGTAAATTTAGAAGAGATTGTAAAAATACTAGAAGAAACTTCAAAAAGCGATATAAAAAGTATTCAAATAGCTGAAAAGGTTATAAAATTTAGCATAAATGATTATCTTGAAATCGCCGCTAAAAAGCAGGAAAATTTACCTGTTTTAAATACGATTTTATTTTATACGCAAAGCAACGCCGCTATCGATTTAAAGCTTGCGATAGACGATGTTTTGCCCTCTTTTATCTCTCATATTTCAAATTTAATGGGCAGCTTTAACATAAAAGCCTTCTACGAAAAAAATAGCGGAACCGAAGAGACGATTTATTTGCAAAATTTGTTTGAAGACGGGCTAAGCGTGATGAGTTTTTTACTATCGCGAAATAAATTTGATTTAGAGATTATGATAGAAAGATATAGCGATTTGATTTATTACTGTAGCGTCAATAAAAGTTATGCAAAAAAATTAGAATGGAGCAAATATTTTAACGATTTCTATAAAGAAAGAACGTTTGAAAATATTACGAAATATCAAAATTTTTTTAATGAAATCGATGTCTTAAATAAAAAACTAGTGTTTCAAAAGGAGTGCGATTTGGAAAATTTAACCGATAAAAAGGAACTGATTAAAGAGTTAATCAAAAATAGCGAGTTTTTAAATCAAGATAGCGCACTCATAAGCGCTTATTTGCTCGGTATGCTAAGCGCAGCTCTGATAAACTGGCAGTTTGGCGTTAACGGCGGCGTATCGTTTAGCAACTGGCTTGATAACTACGGCTCGATAAATAAAGAAAGTTTGGAGCGAATTTGGACTAAATGCGACGAGATGATTCGAAGGTTAAAGGGCGCTTCCGGCAAACCGAATTCTAACGTTGAAAACATAAAAGAGTGTTTGATAGAAATTTTACCACAAACATTTTTTGCAAAAAGGGCAGGGAAAACGCTCAAAAGCTCATACATTACGCTTGCTTTTGCTATGGGCGGAAGCGATTATCGTAAATTTTTAAAAGATAAAACGAAATAAGTAAGGAGAATAAGATGCAGAAAAAAGAGATACTTTTTTTGTGGGACGGAGAGAACTGGAATCCAAACGGCGATATGCTAAGGGATAACGCTCCAAGGTGCGATGATGAAACCGGCATAGCCGAAGTAACGGACGTACGCATAAAAAGAACTATTAGGGACGAGATTATGAAAAAAGACGAGGCGTCGATTTTTATAAAGGAATATAGGATAGAGGATATTGTACTGGACGCTAAAACCGCAATCAGACAAAGTATAAACATAAAACAAAGCAAAAGCGAACTGCAAAAAGAAATTTTGTCTAAATTTATCGATATTCGCGCATTCGGCGGCGTGTTGCCGATTTCAGATAAAGACGAAATGAAGCAGGATAAGGAGATAAAAACCGCCGGCATTCAGTTTACGGGGCCGGTGCAGTTTAGATTAAGCAAATCCCTAAACAAGGTCGAAATAGAGTATGTTAAGGGAACCGGTGCTTTTGCCAGCGATTACGATCCAAGCGAGTCAAAAAAACAAAAAGATCAAGCGACTTTTAGAGAGGAAAGATTTTTAAGATACGCTATTTTTGCTACTTACGGCATTATCGATAACTATAATGCGGCAAAAACGGGCTTTAACGAAGCCGATGAAGCTAAAATTTTAAGAGCTTTGTGGCACGGCACTAAAAACCTAACGACTCGCTCCAAAATCGGCCAGACTCCAAGGTTTATGCTAATCATCACGTATAAGGACGATACGTTTGTGGGCGATCTAAACAATAGCATAAGCCTAAGAAGCGAAAAAGACGATAGAGCGATAAGAAGTATCAACGAATACGCTATCGACTTTACGAATTTAAAAAATAAACTCGCGAGATATGCTGCAAATATAGAAAAAATAGAGTATATGAGCGATTATGATTTTGAAGCGATAAACAAAGAAAATTTTGACAGTAGCTGGAAAAAGATAGAGGCATAAAATGAGCATTATTGCTTTTAGATTATTCGGCGATTACGCTCATTTTTCGCATCCGGCGACGATTTATTCTAGCCTAACCTATCCGGTGCCGCCAAAGACCGCTATAATGGGCTTTTTAGGCGCCGTTATAGGCGAGGAGGAGTATTTTAAGCTATCGGGTATCAAATACAGCGTAAAAATAGATAGGCAAATTTTAAAAAAGAGTTTTGTTTTTAACGGCATAAAATTTGCCCTCTCAAGCAATATGCATATAGAGGAAGGCTATCAAAACGCCAAGGAGAAAAAGCAGTTTTACAGAGAGCTTATTTGCTCGCCGTCTTATACCGTATTTTTAAATTTAGAAAATTTAGAGCAAGGCTACCAGGATAAAATAATTTCAAATTTAAAAGAGCATAAAATCGCCTTTACTCCGTATCTTGGGATAAACTTTTGTATAGCGGATTTTAGCTGGATCGATATAAAAATATGCGAAAAAATACCGCAAGATGAAAGCTTTATAGATACATTTACGCTTATGGACGATTTTATTTTTGACGGTATTAATGAAAATGCGAAATTAACTACCGCCAGAATGCCTTGCTACTGCGAAAATGGACGAATTTTTAAAGATTTTAAAGACTTTGTAATGGAAATAAACGGCAAAGAACCTATAAAATCTAAAAACCATGGAAATATATATCAGATAAACGATGAAAGAGCCTATTTTATTTGACGAGTTTTGGTCTCATCCAAATAAACTTTTAGAAAATCATATAAAAAATATGATCTCGCCTGACGACGATGAGCTAGATAAGCAGGTTAAACTCTATCACGACATCGCAAAACTGAAGAATAATTTTCAAATTTACATCAGAGATACCTCAAACGATAAGCTGGATAAAAACCACTCGTTTTTGTCGGCATATTTTTTCTTGCTAAATTCAAAATTTGATGAAATACCGACTCTATTTGGCTTTCTTGCCATCGTTTCGCACCACGGCGACGTATTAAATTTAGATAGATTAGTGCGCGAAGATAACAAATTCTTGGGCGATAATTTTGAAAATTCAAAAGAGCTAAAATACTGGGATGAAGTAGCTGGCACTGCTAAAAATATCAAGATTTATTCGGGATTATCCACTAAAAAAGATGAGTTTTTACATAGGGCAGAAAAGCTTCGCCGATACTTAATTTTATCGCAGTACAGATACAAATTTACTTATGAGGATTTTATAAATTTCAAAAGCCTATATTCAAATTTGGTTTATAGCGATAAATTTGAGGCTATCTTTAGCATGCCAAAACAGAAAACTAAAGATATACCGATAGATGTTTTAGAGAGCGATATCCAAAGTTTACCGCCAAGTAAAAAGCGAGATACATTTAGAAATTTTGTTTTAAATAACTTTGACGAAAATTACAAACTTTTTACTTTGACTGCGCCGACTGGCTACGGCAAGACCTTGACCGCTCTAAATTTTGCATTAAAATTTAATAAATCTCGCATAATTTATGCGCTTCCTTTTACTTCGATAATCGATCAGACCTACGATATTATCGCAAAAATTTATAAAAATAGCGATATTTCGGTTAGCAAAGCTCACCATAAAACGACGATAGGCGAAGAAAATCTAACCGAGGAGGATAGGTATTCTAAGATTAAATTTTTGATGGAATCTTTTAGCGGCGAGATAAATATAACTACGCTTTATCAGCTGATATTTGCGCTATTTGGCAATAAAAATAAAGACAACGTTAAATTTAATCAACTCAAAAATAGCGTCGTTATCATCGACGAGGCCCAAGCGATCCCATATAATTTTAGAAAAGATTTTATCCTGCTTTGCGAGATCATTTCACAGCAGCTCGGCACCATTTTTATATTTATGTCGGCGACGATGCCGGTTATTAAAAGCGAAAATTTTAAAGAAATTTCAAATTTAGAGTATTTTTCAAAGCAGGATAGATACGTCATAAAATGGCTTGATATAAGCGGTGAAGAAGAGCTTTTAGAAAAGATTTGCCAGGTCGCAAGAGATAAAAATACCCTCGTCGTCGTAAATACGATCAAAAAAGCGCAGGAGCTGTTCGTAAAACTAAGAGATAAATTTAGCTGCTTTTGCCTAAACGGATATATGTATGATGATCACAAACGCGCTACTATCGAGGCTGTAAGGTGCGCAATAGATAAAAGTAAAGACAGTCCGCTCGCGAGTAAAATTTTACTTATCTCCACGCAGTCTATCGAGGCTGGAGTGGATCTTGATTTTGACGTGGGATTTCGCGAAGTCTCGCCTATTAGCTCTATCATACAGACCGCGGGACGCGTAAATAGACATTTTAGAGAAATTTGCAGCGAGCTATACGTCTTTCCCGAAATAAGTAAATTTACAAATTTAATTTACGGCGATTTGTATAAAGTAAGCGGAACTATTTTGGAGGATTTTAGGCAAAGAGAGGTGAGAGAGAGCGAAATTTTAGAAATTTCAAATTCATTTTTTCAAAAAGTTAGCGCTCAGCTGGAACAAGATACGGATGAAAGCGACATAGGAAAGAGAATAAAAAAGCTTGAGTCTGAGGGTATTAACGAGGATGTCAAAAAGGTTATGGACGATAACTGCAAACAAACGCTAATAATCGAAGCTAAAGAAAATTTCATTAAGGGTTTTGAAGCTAAAATTCTTGAAATTAAAAATAACCAAAATGACGAATTTACGATACGAGATCTTTTAAAAAATCATATCAGAAAGTTATCGAAATTTAGCATAAACGTAACGTTTAAGGATAAAGAGAAATTATTACCGAATTTAAGGCAAATACGCGGGCTAAAAGATATGTTTTATCTGCCGTTTGGCTCGTCTTATTTTTATAGCACGGATTATGGGCTTAAAAAAGATATGAATTTGGACATCACAGACGAGGTATTTGACTAATGTTTTGCAAAGACCAAATCACCGGCACGCTTGTGAATTATTACGTCACCTGTAAGCGCGAGGCGTGGCTTTACGCGCACCATATCCACGCCGATCAGGAGGATGAAAACGTGCTGATGGGTAAGGCTCTAGCAGATATCAAAGAGAGCGACTTGCAGGACTTTGCATTTTCAAATTTGAAATTCGACAAACTTTCCAAGCAGCGCGGACATTATCTCATTACCGAATACAAAAAGAGCCTAAAAAACGAGCTTGCGGGCAAGATGCAGCTACTTTTTTACGTCTATATTTTAAAAACGGGCTTAAATTTAAAAGAGGTAAAAGGCAAACTAATCAGCGGTAAAAAGGTGATTTTAGTGGAGGATAGCAGCGAAAATTTCGCTCTAATCGAGCAAATTTTAAGCGAGATAACGGCGCTTGCGAACCTAGGGCGACCGCCGAAATTTACGCAGGGCAAATTTTGCGCAAACTGCGCTTATAGTGGATATTGCGTGAGCTAGATAAAAATGTACGCCATTTTATTTTACGACATCGCCGGCGCCGAGCAAAAAGAGAAAAACAACGCAAACCGCATCAGAAAGGCGGTCGAGAAGTTTTTGCCTCGCGTGCAGTTTTCCGTTTTTGAAGGAGAAATTCGCGAGAGCGATTTCAAAAAACTAACCGCGATTTTGCAAAAAGAGTGCATTACGCAGCTCGATTCTATCGTGATTTATACGTTTAATTCGCTGAAATACTCCAAGCGTATAGTAATCGGACAGGATAAAAGCGGCGCGTTGTTTAGTTAAATCTACTCGCGTAAATTTGCCGAGTTTGGCGGCGCTTAAAATCCCAGCTGAATTTAAGGAAAAAAGATGCAAAAAAGCGACAGGACGCATTTTATTTTAAGCGCGGGCAGGCTTCGCAGGCAAGATAACAATATCTATTTTGATAAATTTGACGATGCGGGCGCGATCATCGCTAGCAAAATTTTGCCGATAAACGCGATCGATGAAATTTACGTGCTGGCAAAGGTGCAGATCGATACCTACACTATGGCGTTTTTAGCGGATAACAACGTCCTTTTGCACGTTTTTAGCCCGTATCAGAGCTTTCGCGGTAATTTTTATCCAAATACCTCAAACTCGGTCAATAAAAGCGGCTTCGTGCTGCTAAATCAGGTCCGCACCTTTGACGATCCGCTTAAGCGCGCCTACATCGCCCGCGAGATCACTCGCGCGCACATCCTAAACGACGCGGCAAATTGCAAAAGACACGGAGTGAAATTTGACGTATCGCCCCACATAGAGGCGCTAAACGTCGCCGCGGACGTGCCTGCGATAATGGCGGTGGAAGGGGCGTTTCAAAAGTTATACTACGAAAAATGGAACGAGATAATCGCGGATCAAAAAAGCTTTAAATTTACCGTCAGCTCCAAGCGCCCGCCCGCCGATAAAATCAACAGCTTCAAAATCTACGAAAATAAGCGAATTAATAACA
>CAURKB010000103.1:0-7553 GCA_963525315.1 uncultured Campylobacter sp.
ATCTTGCAGCGTCGCGCCCTCGTTTCCTTCAGCACCGTCTCGGACGATTTTTTGCGCGAAGTCGTTAAATTTATCCTGCGAGGCCGCAAGCGCGCTAAGCTCGTCCGTTAGATCTTTTATCGCGCTTTTTAGCTCGGCGAAATTTAAAGCAAAGCCCCTGTTTTGACTTAGCTTTTCGCTGTTTAAATTTTGCATTTTTTCGCCCGCGTTTGCCAGCAGCTGCGAGATTTTATTTAACTCGTTGTTTAGCGTTTTTTCGTTTAGGCTTAGCCCGCTGCCGCTCATTGCGTTTGCTTGTTTGTCCATAAATTTAGCCGCGTTTTCAAGCTTATCCGCGATTTCAAACAGCTGTTTAAAAGGCGAGCCCGCTAGCGTATCCTTGGCTGCAGTTTTAGCGTTTTGTAAAATTTGATCAAGCCTCGCAAAGCTCTCGTTCGTGCTTAGGCTATCGTCCTTAGCTAAGGCTGAAATTTGCTCCAAAAGCTGCTGATTCGATAGATTTTTTATATCGCCGAACAGCTTATTTATCGCGCTAGGCAGGTTAAATTTATTGCTTACCGCGTCTTTTAAATTTGCCTCCAGCATGATACCCGAGTTTTTTATCTGCTCGTTTAGCGGCGCGCTTTTTATGTCGGCGACGGGCTTTAAAAACTCCTTTAACTTAAGCGCGAACTCCTTTAGATCGGGTTCGTTTTCGGCAAGCGCGACGAGGCTTTTCATATCTTTTGCGAGATTTGGCGAGAGCTGGAGATTTTTAGCCTGGGCAGCTAGCTCTTTGGCCTGCGTAGGGCTTGATTTTAGCTCGTCTAAAAGCTTATTTACGAGCTTATCTAAATCCTTTACGGCGTTATCCTCGGATTCGGAGCCTAGATTTTGCGAGGGCGCGGGCTGGTTTTTAAAAATATTTTTAGTTTCGCCCGCCTGCCCCGTCTGTCCGGCGTTTGCGCCGCCTACGCCGCCGGTTTTTGGTAGCGTACCACCGACTGCGGCCTGGGTCGCGATTTGCGAGCTTATAGCGTTATTTACTGATTCCATACGGCTATATCGTCAAATTTGAGATTTTCATTAGCTATTTGCCATCGTGCCGGGGCTATGCTCAAAGCCTCGCCTGCTTTCAAGCGGAATGGTCTTTTGCGTGAGGCAAAACGCGATGAGAAACGCAAGCAGCGCCGCATAAACCCACATAAAGCCGTCAAAGCCTAAAATTTTCATACTGGCGCCCATTATCACGGACGAAAGAAGCGAACCGAAAGAGTAGCTAAAGAGCACGGCGCGCCCTACTTCGATGCCTTGATTTTTGTGTTTTAAGACGTCGTTGGCGCGAGCAAGCGATAACGCGTAGAGACAAAAAGCGCCAGAACCCAGAAAAAACGACAAAACGTACTGCGCGTAGATAGAGGGCTTAAGCGCCAAAAAGCAAATAGCCGCAAATAGCGACACGCCCGCGCAGCACATTATCGCGGGACGGCGGCCGAATTTATCCGAAAAGCCGCCGATGAGAGAGTGAGCGATAAAGCCGCCCGCCATCGCGACGGTCATAAAAAACGAAACCTCCCTCGCACCGTATCCTTGCAGCAGGATATAAACGCTAGCCATCGTAAAAAAGCCGTTTATGAGGATGCCCGCTACGATACTGGTAATGAGCGCCAAAGGCACGAGCGCAAAGACTCTCGGGATCGAGACGCTCTTTTTTTCAGGGATCGGCGGCTCTTTGATGCGGATTAAATTTAAAGGAATGCTCGAAAACAAAATAAACGCCGCGCTAAGCAATAGCACGTGCGAAGTGGATAAATTTAGCGATAGCACGAGGATACCCAGCCCAAAGCAGACGTAAAACGTAATCTCGTAAAAAGCTAACACTCGCGAGCGCACTTCGTTTCTAGCGCGCGCGTTGAGCCAGCTTTCGATTATCATTAAAATCGAGTAGTAGCAAAATCCCAAACACCCGCGCAAAAAGGCCCAAAAGTAGAGATTTTGGCTAAGATCGTGAAACATTGCCGCGATACCAAAAAGCGACGCAAATATCCCAAAACTCCTGATGTGGCCGACTTTTGAGACGATTTTATGCGAAAATATCGTAGCTATCATAGCTCCAACGAAAAATACCGCGATGACAAATCCCGTCTCCAGCTCGTCCGCGCCCATTTTTTTTAGCTCGACGCCCGCAGAACTGATGATGAGGCCGTTTCCTACAAACAAAAACGCCATCCCTACAAATAGCGCAAACATCGATCTGATCGTTATTATCGAGCTATTTCTCATTGCTTTTTACTCCGTATATCAAAGCGCCCGCGGGCATCGCTGCAAGCGCGATCAAAAACGCGGCTATATCAAGATTGTCTTGCCTTTTTAGCGCTAAAAATCCGACGACTAAAACCGCATACGCGATCAGCCGAAAAGGCACGAAAGCGGTGAAGTAGTTGGGCGAATTTTGCTTTAAATTACGCGCGAAATTTTTCTTTTTTGAGGGCTTAGTTTCGCTGTTTTGATTTGATTTGCTCAAATTTAACTCGTTTGCCAGGCTTAAATTTGACCCGCCGCTTTGGCTTGCATCGTTTAAATTTTGCTCGCCAAATTTAACCCGCTCGTTTTCGTCTTTTAAATTTAGCTGCGCGTCTGTTTTTGCGTAGTCCTCCGAATTTAACGCATCCAAGCATTTAGCGTCTTTGCGGTGCGGGTCACGCCCGTCAAATTTAGCCTCTGTAGGGCGGTCGGGAAACTCCTCGTGATTTTCACCCCACTCGTCTATGTCGTCATCCGCAAGGGCGTCGTAGTCTCGCACGCCGTTTTGCACGCGCTTTTTGTAGGCTCTAAAGGTTGCGGCCAGTACCAAAAGCGAACCCCCAAAAGCAACCTGCGAGCTGTAAAACCACGCGCGGCCAAACACTGCAGAACTCAGTAACAACAAAGCCTCAAACGCGCCGTAAACGGCAATGAGCTTAAAATTCACTCATCGTCCTCGTCCTTTGCGGGTTTAAATTTGCTCTCGTCTTTTAGCTGCTCAAGGCTTTTTATCTGCGCGTCGTAGGCCTTTTTGACGTTTAGCGCGGCTGCTGCGATACCGACGGCTACGCCCGCAAATAGCGTCCACGTCCAGCCCGTTTCTTTCATGATCCAGTACCCCGCGCCAGAGCCGATAAGAATCGCTACGACGATAGAGATGCCAAGGCTTAGCTGCTCGGCGCCTTTTACGACCTCGCCTAAATTTATCCTAGCCATCAGACAAATCCCCAACTGTTTTTTATCTGCTCTTTTATCTTTTCTCGCTCTAGTTTTGCCTCTTTTAGCCGCTCCTCCAGCTCGGCGATCCTGGCTTTTACGCCTTGCATCCTCTCGTGCTCGTCGTGCATCTCGTCCGTGATCTCGTCAAAGCTCTCATCGGCGGCCCTAACGGCAAAAACTATATCTTCGTCGCTCATCGCCTTGCAAACAAAACCCGTCTCAAACTGGCTAGGCGCCAGATAAACGCCGCGCTTTAGCATATTTGCGTGAAATTTGGCATATAAATTTACATCGCTTTTTAGCGCGTCGTCGTAGTTTTTGACCTCGTTTTGATTAAAGAAAAACCCGAACATCGAGCCTCGCACCGTCGTTTGTAACGCGATGCCGTGCTTTTTAGCGGCCTCGGCAAAACCTCTCATTAGCAAATTAGCCTTTTTGCTTAGCTCGGCGTATAAACCGTCGTCGGCAAAAATTTTACTTAGGCTCGCGATGCCTGCGGCCATAGCTACGGGATTGCCGCTTAGCGTGCCTGCTTGATATACTGCGCCTAGCGGACTTAGGCAGTCCATGATAGCGGCTCGTCCGCCAAACGCCGCCGCCGGGCAGCCTCCGCCGATAACTTTACCAAACGTTACTAGATCGGCCTTTATGCCGTTAAATTCGAACGATCCGCGCCTACTCGCGCGAAATCCGCTCATAACCTCGTCAAAAATTAACACCGCGCCGTTTTCGTCGCAAAGTCGCCTAAGCCCGCTTAAAAACTCGTTGCTAGCAGGCACCAGCCCCATATTTCCGGCGATAGGCTCGATGATGAGAGCGCCGATTTTGCCCTTATTTGCTTCAAATATCGCCCGCACGCTTTCTAAGTCATTGTAGCGCGCTAGATACGTGTTTTTTACCACATCGGCAGGCACGCCGCCGCTTGAAGCGTTGCCGTAAGTAGTCGCGCCGCTACCTGCCTTTACCAAAAGCGCGTCGCTATGCCCGTGATAGCAGCCTTCAAATTTTATCAGTCCGTCCTTGCCGCTAAAGCCGCGCGCCACGCGTATCGCGCTCATCGTGGCCTCGGTGCCGGAGCTTACGAAGCGCACTTTTTCTACGTTTTGAAACTCGTCGCAGATTAGTTTAGCTAGCCTTGTTTCTAAATTTGACGGAGCGCCGAAGCTTAGTCCTTTTTTAGCCGTCGCTATCACCGCGCTCTCGATATCCGGGTCGCAGTGCCCGAAGATGAGCGGCCCCCAGCTCTGGATGAAGTCCAGATAGCGATTGCCCTCGATATCGACTAGATACGCGCCCTCGCCGCGATCTACTATAAAAGGCTCGCCGCCGACGCTGCCAAACGCGCGAACGGGCGAATCCACGCCGCCCGGGATATAAATTTTTGCCAGTTCAAAAGCTTCTTTGTTCGTCATTTTTTATCCTTGTTGAAATTTATCACGTATTCGTAAAGCAAATTTATCTCTTCGTCGGTTAAAAAGTAGCTAGGCATCATGCTCCTTGCGCCAAGTACCCCTTTTTTAAACGTCTCTAAATCAAGATTATTTATCCTAGGAGCTACCAGTTCCTTTTCCTCTTTTACTTTGGTTTTTTTATTTTCTTCTTTGTATTTTGCGATCACGCTGCCTTCGCCGCCGCTGCCGTGACACTTGTCGCAGCCGATGCCGCGCGGGTTTTGATAGAGCATCTTCGCGTATTCGTTTTTTGTGATAAAATCGCTCGCAAACGCCGCGCCGCAAAGTAGCCCTAAAATCAGCCAAATTTTCATAAATTCTTTCGCTTTTTCGTAAATTTAATCTAAAATTAGCTATCATACAATCTTTGCGATTAAAAAGTAATAAAGGACGAAAATGACGATATTAGACGGCAAAAACGTAAGCGCACAGGTGAAAGAAAGAGTAAAAAACGAAGCGCTAAATTTGAAAAATCAAGGCATAGAGCCTGCGCTTGCGGTGATACTGGTGGGCGAGGATAAAGCCAGCCAAACCTACGTCGCAGCAAAAGAAAAAGCCTGCATAGCCTGCGAGATAAAAAGCGTGATGCACCGCTTGCCAGAGTCTACGACGCAAAGCGAGCTAATCGCGCTAATAGACGTGTTAAATTTAGACGACGGCATCGACGGCATCCTAGTTCAGCTACCGCTACCAAAGCATATAGATACGAATAAAATTTTAGAAACTATTAGCCCCGCAAAAGACGTGGACGGCTTTGCCGCGATAAACGTCGGCAAGCTAGCTAGCGGACTTGACGGATTTGTACCGTGCACGCCGCTAGGCATAATGGAAATTTTTAAAGCTTACGATATAAATTTAGAGGGCAAAAACGCCGTCGTGATCGGACGCAGCAACATCGTGGGCAAACCGATGGCAAATCTACTACTAAACGCCAACGCGACCGTAACCGTGACGCATAGCAAAACGCGAAATTTAAAAGAAATTTGCGCGGAGGCCGACATCCTAGTAGCCGCTATCGGTAGAGCCGATTTCGTGACGGCCGATATGGTAAAAGAGGGTGCGGTAGTAATCGACGTAGGCATAAACCGCATGGACGACGGCAAGCTAAAGGGCGACGTCAAATTTGACGAAGTAGCTCCAAAATGCTCGTTTATAACTCCGGTTCCTGGAGGCGTAGGTCCGATGACTATCGCGATGCTACTGTCAAACACCATAAAATCAGCCAAAAACCGCGCAAAAAAGGCATAAATTTTGAAAAAAGCGTTTAATAAATTTTTAGATTTTTCAAACAGCTGGACGGGCACGGTCGTCATCGTCCTGCTCGTGATTTTCTTTGTCGCGCAGGCCTTCGTGATACCGTCTGGTTCGATGAAGGACACGCTTTTAGTCGGCGATCATCTTTTCGTTAAAAAATTTAGCTACGGCATCTCGACTCCTCGCATTCCGTGGATCGAGGTCAAGATTTTCCCCGATTTTAACGGTAACGGTCATCTCATCGAGGGAGCTAAGCCTCAGCGCGGCGATATCGTGGTTTTTCGCTATCCTCACGATGAAAAGATCCACTACGTAAAGCGAAATTTCGCAGTCGGCGGCGATGAAGTGATATTTACGGAAAAAGCGCTATTTTTACACCCGCACGAGGGCGAGGAGTTTATAAAGGCGAATTTCGACGAAAAAGATATCGTTAAACTCGGCGGCAAGCTTTTCGTCAAAGAGCCCTATAAATTCGGCGGCATCCACTACGACGAGAAGGTAAATTTATTTGATCTAGCCGTAAACTACCTAAACGCGAGCAAATTCGCCATGCAACCCGTTATCGTAAACGAGCTACCAAGCGTAGGCAACTATCCGTTTAACGCATTTTATTTTCAGGTCCCTGAAGGCGAGTTTTTCATGATCGGCGACAACCGCGACCACTCAAACGACAGCCGATTTTGGGGCCCCGTGGCATACAAAAACATCGTCGGCAAGCCTTGGTTTGTATATTTTAGCTGGGACGACGAATACAAAATCAGATGGAACAGGGTCGGCAAGAGCGTGGATTTTATACAAAACTCGCCCGAGCTGCTAGATGCCGCCAGAGCCGAAGCCAAAAACGACGGAAACAAGATCGAATGAACCTTGACAATATCGACTTCGCTCAGGTAGCGATCCTAGTCGCCGTGCTCGTTATCTCCGTCGTCGGGCATGAAATCGCGCACGGATACGCGGCGTACAGATACGGCGACTTGACCGCCAAAAATTTGGGGCGGCTCAGCATAAATCCCATAAAACACGTCGATCCGCTAGGCACTATCGTCGTGCCAGCACTCATGTACCTTAGCACGGGAGTGACGTTTGGCTGGGCTAAACCCGTACCCATAAATTTGCGCACGGTGCTTTATAACGGCGGCTACAAGGCTGCTGTCGTCGTCGCGCTTGCTGGCATCGCATACAACCTTGCTCTTTTTGCGCTAGCGTTTTGCGCGTTTAAATTTATAGGTTTTGACGGCTTTTTTGACGGCGCGATAGCGGAGTTTGTATTTATGCTAGCAGCCGTAAATTTAGTCCTAGCTCTCTTTAACATCTACCCTATCCCGCCTCTTGACGGCTCAAAGGCGCTTGAGTATCTTTTACGCATTTTCGGGCTTCACGGCGCTGCAAACTGGCTAAACGGCATACAAAGATACGGCTTTATCGCGCTAGTTATCATCATGATCTCGCCGCTAAAAGATTACTTTTTCGAGCCGATACGGTATGCCGTCACGATCATGAGGATGTTTTTATAAGCGGCGAATTTAAAATTTAGCCCAAATTTCGCCCCTAAAGGCTCGTGGCGAAATTTTACTTTAATGCTTTTTTGCTATAATTAAGCATTTTTAGCTTATGGAAATTTCATGA
>CAURKB010000104.1:0-7481 GCA_963525315.1 uncultured Campylobacter sp.
CAAATAGCATAGGCACTCAATTGAAACATGCTTTCGTCGAAAATAACGTGGTCGATCACAGGGGTAAAATCGTCTGTCTCTTCAATGGCAAAATACTGCCACACCGAGCCTGAAAAGTCGGCATAAGATAGGGAGGTATGGAGGGGTTTGGATATGTTTTCCCACATATATCCATTTCGCAAAGGAACTTGCGCTCTTTCGCCTATGAGCTTAATCCCGCGAAAATCCTGCAAACCCTCTTCGGTAAGTCCGAAAGGCGATACGCTAAGATTTTGGGTTGCCGCAAGCACGTCTTGCAAAGCGGGATAAACATCCCAACGTTTTTTAAGTTTGATCGAAATCGCCATTTTACTCCTTTGTTAAATTCGTCTATTTGCGTAGATTTAAAGCAAAATTTGCGCGACTAGCTCGGCTCTAAACGGCATTGTTTAGATCCCAGTCTATCGGCGCTTTGCCGTGCTGCGCTAGATACAAATTCGCCTTTGAAAAGTGCCTACAACCAAAAAACGCGCCCCGCGCTAACGGGCTTGGATGAGCCGCCGTTAGCACGAGGTGGCGCGATGCGTCGATGAGCGAGGCTTTTGCCTTAGCGGGATTACCCCAGAGCATGAAAACGACGTTTTGGGCGCGTTCGCTAAGCTTTCTAATCGCAGCGTCCGTAAACTCCTGCCAGCCAAAATTTGAGTGCGAATTCGCCCGTCCCGCGCTAACGCTTAGCGTCGCGTTTAGCAGCAGCACGCCCTGCTTCGCCCAGTAGCTCAGATCGCCGGAGTTTGGCTCCACGATACCCAAATCATCGTAAATTTCTTTGTAGATATTTTGCAAGCTGGGCGGGATTTTGACGCCGCGCGGCACGGAGAAGCTTAGCCCCATCGCCTGCCCCGCGCCGTGATACGGGTCTTGGCCCAGGATTACGACTTTTACGGCGTTAAAGGGCGTGAGATTAAAGGCGTTAAATATCAGCGCGTTTGGCGGATAGACCTCACCCGCAGCCTTTGCGCGTAGAAAATTTTCCTTCACTCGGGCGAAATTTTCACTCAAAAACTCATCTTTTAGCGCCTCTTTCCAGCCCGCTTCGATTTGGATTTTGTCTATTTGCATATTTTTCCTTTGTAAATTTGCTCTTTTCTTTGCATTCATTTTAAGGCAAATTTACAAAATAATAGCCAAAAATATTTAAATTTAGACGCATTCGGTTTGCTAAATCTTTAAAATAATCGGGGGCGACAAGGCAGATATTTTAAAATTTGCTGTATAATCCAAACTAAAATTTAAACCAAAGGAATAGCGATGTCCGAGCAAATTTTCGAGAAGATAAAAGAGCTGCTAAGCGCGCAAAACGCAAACTTTCGCGCGGTATCTCACGATAGCGTCAAAACCTCGGCCCAGGTCGCCGTAGTGCGCGGCACGCAGCTAGGACAGGGGGCTAAGGCGCTCGTTTGCATCGTAAAAGGCGGCGGTGCCAAACGATATGTTTTGGCGGTTCTGCCTGCTGATTACAAGGCTGATTTGCAGCTCATCGCGAGCGCACTCGGCGGATCAAGAGCAAGCCTAGCAAGCCCCGACGAGGTCGCGAGGCTAACGGACTGCGTACCCGGTAGCGTTCCGCCGTTTAGCTTTTGCGAGGAGTTAGAGCTGATCGCCGATCCTAGCTTATTTACGCGCTACGACGAGCTTGCCTTTAACGCAGGCTTGCTAGATCGCTCTATCATTTTAAACGCGAAGGACTACGAACGCATCGCCCAGCCAAGGTCGGTTAAATTTGCGGTTGAGCCGTAAAATCCGTATGATTAAATTTGACTCAAATTTTGGCGAATCAGGTTGAATAAATTTTGCGCGATTAAATTTAAATTAGGCAAATTTGCTAGCGCGCGCCAAATTTGCCCGAAGTAGACACGGCTGCGCGAAAAGGCAAATTTGCTTATTTTTGCAGCTCTTTTAGATTTTTAAAGCGGTAAATCCCGTTTTTTACGCGCTCGAAAATTTTACGGCTTTCTAGCAGTTTTATCGTCTCTATGACGGTGGGTTTGCTAGCGCTCGTTTGCTCGCAGATTTGCGAAATTTTAATGCAGATAAATCCGTTTTCGTCGGCATTTTGCGCTAAAAATAAAATGATTTCCATCTTTTTCTCGCCCAAAATTTGAGCGAAAATTTCCCTTGCTAGCCCGTCCATCAAAGTCCGAATTTCTAAATTTTTCGCTATTATAGCCGTTTTTTACAAAGGATAAAATTTGAAACTAATCAGCTGGAACGTAAACGGACTGCGCGCCGTCGCCGCTAAAGACGGTTTTGCTTGGCTAGAGGAGCAAAAGCCCGATTTTTTAGGTCTTCAGGAGATAAAGGTACGCGAGAGCGACGTGCCCGCCGAGATTTATAAGCTCGGATTTAACGAAATCAGCGTAAATTCGGCGACTCGTGCGGGGTATTCAGGCGTGATGAGCCTGGCTAAATTTAGCTGTGCTACGCAAAAAGCGGCGTTTTTCGACGACGACGAGGGGCGGGTTTTGGAGCATAGATTCGGCAATGTCGCGCTTTTTAACATCTACTTTCCAAACGGCCAAAAAGACGAGACGCGCCTAGCCTACAAGATGGACTTTTACGCTAAATTTTTGGCGTATATAGAGGAGCTCGTAAAGCAGGGCAAAGACGTGATATTTTGCGGCGACGTAAACACCGCGCACCGCGAAATCGACCTCAAAAACCCCAAAGCAAACGCCAAAACCTCGGGCTTTTTGCCTATCGAGCGCGCATGGCTGGACGAGGTCGTCTCGCGCGGCTTTATCGACACCTTTCGGCACGTGCGCGGCGACGAGGCGGACGCGTACTCGTGGTGGAGCTACCGCTTTAACGCCCGCGCTAAAAACGTCGGCTGGAGGATCGATTATTTTTTCATTTCGGCAAGCCTCAAAGACCGCCTAAAAGACGCGTTTATCTTAAGCGATATCACGGGCTCCGATCACTGCCCCGTGGGCATCGAGATCGATCTGGACGGACTTTGTTAAAAGAAATCTCGCTTTATTTCGCGGCGGCGTTTTTCGAGATTTTAGGCTGCTTTAGCTTTTGGGCGTATTTTAGGCTGGGCAAAAGCGCGCTGTTTTTGGGGCTCGGCGCGGCGTCGCTCGCGGCATTTGCTTTTATTTTGACGCGGGTAAATTTAGACTTCGCCGGACGCGCTTACGCCGTTTACGGCGGTATCTACATCGTCTCGTCGCTGCTTTGGCTGCATTTCGTAGAAAAGCAAGCCTTTACCAAATGGGACTTAATCGGCGGCGCGATTTGCCTGCTTGGCGCTTGCGCGGTGCTTTACGGCGGTAGAGGGTAAATTTGACTTGTTACGCAATTTGCCAATTTTAAGCCGCGATATATGCGTATATAATTATAATATCTAACGAAAAAACCGTAAATAGGCGAGCCAAAAGGCTTTTACGTAATCAAATTTAAAGGAAAAAACATGACGAACAAAACTACCTTATCGGCTATTTTAGCCGGAGCTACCGTTTTAACCCTAAGCGGTTGCTTTGATTCGGGAGCTAGCGGTAGCAAGACCGCCAAAGTCGATAAACCCAGCGGAAAAATAGCAAAAAGCCTAAAAGAGGTTTGCGACAATCCAAATACTAAATACGACGCTTTGGTAGCGGATCTAAAAGTAAAAATGCTTGAAGTAGATGATAAAGCAGATAAATGGGTCTTCTTTTACGACCAAGATAGTCAAGATTTTAAAATTACGGCAATGACCCCGACAACGGATTATCAAATTCAACACCTAATTATTTCGCCAATAGAATTTATAAACGTCCATTTAGAGATGAAAGAACCCACATGCAAAAACCAATCAAATCCGGATAGAGAAAAGGTATTAAACGATAAAAGCGTAACGCACAAAGAAGCGGCGGAATACGAAAAAGTAATTCCTATAAGAGATATAATAAAAGTAAAAGAAATATAGGAAGATTTATGGAAGAAACGATTCAGGTTACAATACATCTAGGAATTTAGGCTGTTTGCATTACCTGCTTTGCCTTGCGGTTTATATTAATGACAAATTTAACAAAACGGCGCTTGCCGCAAGGCTCCGTTAAATTTACCTCAAAAACCCGTGATCTAAAAAAGGCGCGTAATTAAAATTTAAATCTAAGAGCGATGAGGCTTACGCCGCTTATTGGCCTTTAAATTATTCGCGTTTGCGTCTTTATATACCCATAACTCTTTAAAAACGAAATCATAATCTAAAAAATCGGTTAATTCGGAAAAATCGTCGAATTCTTCCGGCAAAGGAAACCCGATACCCCAAATCCTATCGACCGCGACGAATCCGCCCCAAGCGACCTGCTCGGTCGTATTTTGCAAGATATCAGCTACGCTCATCCCAGCCCAGATGCGCCCTTTTGACGTTTTATAATATCCGTTAAAATTTACGCTGCACGAGATAAGGGAAATTTCAAAATTTATAGGGTCGAAATAAATATCCAAAAACGATTCTTTTATTTTTATGCAGTCGTCGCGTATATCGCTTATTTCGTAGCCTAGTTTGTCTAATTTGCTAAAGATATCATTAACGTTTTCGCCCAGATATATATCCCCGACGCCGACGTTTGGAGCGATGACGTCGCCTAAAATCTTCATCTCGTTTGCGCCGATTTTAGTCTGCATGCGTTATCTTGCTTCATTTTTCGCCGTATTTTGCCTTTAGCAGGTCGTGGAGCTTGCTCCAAGTGTGCGAATAATGCCCCCTGCTTTCAAAGCCGCAGCCGCTGATTTTGCTCTCCAGTATGGGCGTTAAATCTCCGTCTGCTACGTATTTAAAAAAGAATTCTCGCAAATTCGGAAAATTTGCTAAAAATTTCAAATTTTCCGCGTTAAAGCGCGCGTCGAAACGCTCTAGCGACTCTAGCCGCACGCCTTCTATCGCCGCGCTATTAAGCAGCCTGCACCGCTCGATATAAAGCCACTTTAGCTTTTTTAGAGCATTTATCTCGCTTACGTTAGTAAGCCTAGGCGCGGAAAATATAAACAAAGTATCTAGCTCCTTGCAACCCTCTATGCCCTCTAAACTCGTGATTTTAGAAAAGATAATCTCTAGCCGCTCAAGCTTTGGCGTATCGCGGAAAATGGCCAAATTTTCGTGCGTGAGTTTTGAAATATCAGCACAGCGCAAAGTAGGCGGCAGGCGGTTAAATTTCATCTTTTTGTTTTGCGTCGCCTTAAGCGCTTCTAAATTTTTAAACCGCGAGAAATCAAGTCCGAATTCGGCGTTTTCATAAAATATAAAAGCACGTATCGCAGTGTCGTAAAGCGCCTCCACGCCCTTTACTTCGCCGATTTTAAAATCCTTCCAAATCCCTACAGACTCTATCTCGGGAAAGATTTCAAACGCGCTAAAATCAAGCGAAAAAGGCACGCTTGGATTACCCGTTATCCAAACGGCGCGGATGTTGTGTTCTTTGGCAAAGGCTATGCCCTCGGCTAGCCTACTAGGCGGGTAGATCTCGACCCTGGCGTCTCTGCCCTGCGACGGCTTTGGGGCGTAAGGATAACATACGTCGCTATTGACGCAATCTGTAATTTTAAATTTTCTACTCATAAAATTCCTTAAATGCTTCTGCGTTTGCCGGCCGCATTTAAATTTACGCGGGCTTAACGATTTTGGCAAATTTTCGCTTGCGGTAAAGCCAAACTAGCCCGCTAAATCCAAAATTTAGCCTTTAGCTCAAAAACCCGTGATCTAAAAGGTGCGTGATTAAAATTTTAAATCCAAGAGCGATGAGGATCGCGCCGCCTAAAATCAGCGCCTTTTGCTCCAAAAACTCTCCGGCGAATTTACCGACGTAAAACGCAGCGACGCTAAGCGCGAAGCACACTATCCCGATCACGGCGGCGCTAAACCAGATGTCAGTAGCCGTAAAGCTCAGCGTCACGCCGACGGCTAGCGCGTCGATGCTGGTGGCAAACCCGCCTGAAAGCAGCATCTTCGTATCAAGGCTCACAGCTTCACAGGGCTCGTTTCTACAGGCTTCGCGGATCATTTTTACGCCCAAAAAGCCCAAAATCGCAAACGCGATGAAATGATCGATCTGCGCGATAAATCTCGCAAACGCCGCGCCCAAAAAGTAGCCCGCAAGAGGCATCGCAGCCTGAAAAAATCCAAAAACAAATGCGATAAATAAAATCTTTGATAGCGCGAGATTGCGGTATTTCGCGCCGTTTGCGATGCTAAGCGCCGCCGCGTCCATAGCAAGCGCGATAGAGAGAAGTAAAAGCTCCATTTCGTCCTTTCAAAAAGGCTAATTTTAGCTTAAAATTTACTTCTTGCGGATAATCTCGCTCAAATTTACGCCCAAATTTGACGCTCTAAATCGCCCGCCGTGCCGTAAAAATGCAGGTAAATTAGCCCTAAAAAGGACAAAATTTACCCGTTTAAAAGCCGAGTTTTAATATCATAACCGCCGAATTTTACTTTAAGGAAAAAACGATGAAAAAAAGTTTGATCTTGTGCGCGGTTTTACTCGCAGTTTCGGCGCAAGCAGGCTGGCAGGACGCGCTAAATAAAGAAACGCTAAATCAAGGCGCGCAGATACTTGGCGCGGCAAACTCGGGCGACTACAAAAGCGTGGTTAGCTCGGCTCTAAACGCGGCCGTTAAGGAGCTGTCTAACGGGGGATTCCTAAACAACGCCGCGGCTAAAATCCCGCTACCAAAGAGTCTGGAAACGGCGGCAAATTTGGCTAAAAAAGTGGGCGGCGAAAAGTGGGCAAACGAGCTCGTAACCTCGATAAATAACGCCGCGAGCGCAGCCGTGCCGGGGGCTGCGGATGTATTTTCGGGCGTGATAAAAAACATGAGCGACGCGGACGTGAAAAAGGTGCTAGAAGGCGGCAAGGATAGCTTTACGAAGTTTTTGCAACAAAACTCGAGCCAGAAGCTGCAAGCCGTGTTTAAGCCGATCATTACCAAAATGATGAGCGATAATACCTTCGCAACCGCCTATAACGGGCTAAATTCGTTCGTCGCGGGTAGCGCGCTGGCAAAATCAGACGCCGCAAAACAGCTAAAAGGCATCGCTACTAGCATGGGTGCGGGCGAATACATCCCGCAAGAAAACGAGGATCTAAACGACTACATCACGCGCAAGACGCTAGACGGGCTATTTAACGTGATGAGCGAGAAAGAAAGCTCGCTACGAGGCGGCGCGGTCGAGCAGGGCACGAAGATCCTGCAGGGAATTTTTAAGTAAAATCATAAGGGAGAATGGTGAAAAATAGTTTGGAATTTCGCGCCGACGTAGGCATGATATTTGTTGCGATAGTCTTTGGTCTAGGCTATCTGCCTACCTCGCTAGCGCTTGCGACTAACGGAGTTTTTGGCGTTTTGTTTTGGAGATTTTTGCTAGCGGCGATCATAGCCGGGGCGATTTTTTACAAAAAGCTAAAAAACATAAGCGCGCCGGATATAAAACCCGGCGTGATTTTGGGCCTGTTTTTGTT
>CAURKB010000105.1:0-7090 GCA_963525315.1 uncultured Campylobacter sp.
GTCTTCTACAATTCTTAGCATTAATATCTACTTTAACAAATGGATCCTCAAGCCAAATTCCATCAGTCAAAGAGTGTAAGACCGGCACCAAAGATGACATTATAGAGCGTTCACTGTAAACAAAATGAAAGTTTTTCCATCTTTTAAAAGTCCTTAACTCTTCCTTTGCAAATTCTTGCATGATATCTTTTAAAAAGATCGTAAGACCTTTGTCCTTCTCGTCCATATTATTTACCCAAGCTATATCTAAATCCACCACATCTCCTTTAAATTTAATTTACAGCACGTCAATTATACCCTTTTTCACTATCTCAATCGCCCATCCTTTGTCTTTAAAAATCTCCAAAACGTCAGTAGCCGCATGTAAAATCTCCGTTCTGGTTTTGGCATTTTCTACGGCTTTTACGGCGCACTCTTTGGCTAAATTTGGATCGACGTCTTTTAAGTAGCCGGCAACCTCCATATATATAGAATCAGACAAGTTAATTAGCTTTTTGCAAGCCGCGGCTAAAAGCGCCTTGTCGCCAAGCTCTTTTAAAATATCAAGCACAAAAAACGTCTCTCTAGGATCAGGCAAGAGCTCCACGGCTTTAGTCAAAAGCTCTCTTGCGTAAATTTTATCTTTAAAATCATCCATAACATCGCTTGCTATATAAGCATAATCGGCAGCGGTTTTGGCGTAAATTTCGCCGTCTTTGAAAAGCTCTAAAATCCATCTTTTCTTGCCGAATTCTTCCGCCATATCGCCTAAGATATCGTAGAATTTATAAAAGTCGATCGTATTTCTTAACTCGCTTAGATATTCGTCTTTGCTTTTATGAGCTTTTGAAGCTACAACCTCTTTTTGCTCTTTTTGTTTCGGTTTTATACCGAGTGCTTTTAGCTCGCCTTTGTCTTTTATAAAAACGTGAGCATAGCTTAGATAATAATCGCGCCCATCCTTATCTATACACTTTTTATAAAATTTATACGCAAACTCATCGAAGCCTTCTATTTGCTTTAACTCAAGCGCCATGGTGAGATAAAAATTCGCCTTAAAATTTGTCGTCGTTAAAGCGTTTTGCAAAAAATTTTCGGCCTTAAGTCCGCTTAGTGTTTTTATCTCTATAAAATTTAGCATATTTACGTAGCAAAGACCGTCTTTTATGTTATTTTCTGCCATGGCTAAAAGCTCCTTGCACCACTTTTTGACCCTTAGGGTTTTATGTATAGCTATCGCCAAAAACGAGTAGTCCATGCCGCTTTTGCAAAGGCTTTGCGCGATTTTATAAATTTTTATCGCTAGGCCTCTATTTTTGCTTTTAAAAAACACCGCGCGAGCTAAATCGTCATACTCGAAAAGATGATGATTTACTCTCAAGCAAAGCTCCGTGTGGTTTTGTAAAAGGTAGTCAAGTTCGTCTCGACTTAGATTTTTAGCTAAATTTACCAACAACACACTGTCATCTATAATATAATCCGCATAGTAAATCCTGCAATATATGCAACACTTGTGAATCCGCTCGTAGTATCCTGATAAATTCATACTATATCCTTAAATTTTTGTGAAAAACCAAATTTGCTTTTAAAAAAACGTATATAATGTTCCTGCCTCAAATCACAATCTGTTTCGCCGTTTAAACCGCCGGTATGAGCCTTTGCTTTTAAGTAAAGCCGTGAGAAATCATAGTCCATAACCTTTTTTACAAGATTTAAATGACGCAGTATCCTTGCATAGTCGCTTGCAGCAGTAGCCCGGGACAAGGCATGAGAAAATAGCGTTTCATATAAAAGCCTTGAGCCTTTGCCGCCCCTATCTCTAAACTCGATAATCGCCGATATACACCACGAAAGGCTTTTATCAAAAAGCGCTACGTCAAAGAGTCTTTGCGCTAAATTTATGTCGCTGCAAGCATCTATGTAAGCTAAATTTATCTCATCGCTGGAGTATAAAGTAAAAACCTGATCTACGTATTTTAGATAAAGATTTAAAATTTCATCGCTTACGTCTACTAGCCTAGCCGTATATAAACAAATTTTACGCTTATTTGCATAAAGTTCATAGTTTAAGATAGCCCTTTGACTTTGTGAGATAGCTGCCCAATTCTTTAGCTTTTCTTTATCTTGCTTTATCTCCGCTTCATTTAACTCGCTGGCTTTCTTAAGCACTTGACAAACAAAATCCGTATTATTAAAATCTGCGCTAAATTCATCATAAATAACTAAGCATTCACTACTGCTTAGCGCATACTCAAGCCAAATTTTATATAAATTTAACGTATTTGATGAGCCAAAAAACTTCCTAGTCCGTTTTAAGAACTTATGTTTATTTTTCACCGTTTTTATCGCATTTTCATAATCTTGTATGCTTTTCATAATTTTATCCACGCCGATGCTTCAAATATCTCTTTTTGTACAAAATTTTCATCCGTATCAAGAGTATAATTTTTGCCTAGAAGGCATAGTTTAAAGCCCGTTATATCGCCAAAAACGGGTAGCGATTTCGTCTTTTGGTAGTAGTCTTTAACGATTTTAGAGATTATATTTAGCTGCTCGTCTAATGTTTTAAAACACAGTTCATCTAAAAACGGCGTTAGACTAATATACCTTAAGGACTGAGCCATAGCAAGAGCGAAAATAGGCTCGTTAAATCTCTTAAAATTCGTATCTATGTAGATATATGAGCCTCTAAATTTCGCTCGCTCGTCGTAACGAATTTTGGCGGCGTTGAGCTCATCATTGACATTAAGCCCGAAGTGCTCGCCAAGAGCCAAGATAAGCGTTTTTGAGCTATGCGACCAGTCAAAATGCCCCTTTGACATAAACTCGTCTAGGCTATTTGCTCTTTGCAAATCCGCAAGAGCGCTACTGAAGTTTTTCTCTCTTGCGTAGCCTAATGCCTTTGAAAGCGCCTTTTTATCGCTATTTAGCGTTAGTTCTTTTATTTTTTCGTAGATCATTGATTATCCTTTTTTGAGTTTCGCGCCGATACATTTTTTGCACGTTGTTAAATGCCCGTAGCTAAAAGCCACACCTTGATTTTTTCGCCTAAAAGCTTATGAGTCTTTACGTTAAAGACTATTTTTGTTTTTTTACTACAAATTTGCATTACTTCGCCTACTATTTTTAAAACTATTTCTAGCGGCATTTCGGGATTTGCCGTAAAATTTAAAAATACGAATTTCGCTCTTTTTATCGGCAGCTCCGCAATCTTTTGCAAAATTTCTTCTTCCGTAAAAGTACCGCAAAAGCCTATTATCTCGCCTTTTGCGTTTAAAACGTTTTTTAAGTCTTCTAAGTCCATAATCGCCTTTCTTAGTACCGTATACAAACCGACTTCAAAAAATTTTAGGTAAAATGGCAAAAACCGTCAAATTTCTTAAATAGTGTTACTGTTTTACTCATTTAACCTTAATTTGCTGGGTAAGTCCAGCAAAAACTCATTCAAAATCATCATTTAAAACCCCACCCTATGCCCATTGTCTTCGATAATCTTATGTTTTATTTCCTCGTTTAACCTATCTATAAATTCGCCTACGCCTAAGATAGGGCTAAATTTAGCCGATCTTACTACCGCGGCAAAGTCCCCGGGCGTTAGAAATTTGATTTTTGCTACGCTATTTTTTGCCGCTTTATCCACGCTTATACCTAGCGACTCGCACTCTTTTTGTAGTAGCTTTGCCGCCTGTGCACCCTCCATGTAGCCAAACTCTATTTTCATATCAAAGCGCCTAATGCTAGCCCTATCCAACCTATCCATCAAATTTGTTGTAGCGATAAACACCCCATCAAAACTCTCCATTTGCACTAGCATCTCGTTTACTTGGGTTATCTCCCATTTTCTTACCGCATCGCCCCTGTCCTGCAAAAAGCTATCTATCTCGTCAAATACCAGCACGGCGTTTTGATCTTTGGCTTCTTTAAAAGCATTTGCGATGTTTTTCTCTGTGTTCCCAACGTAGCAGTCGATGAGATCGCTTGCTTTTTTGATGATTAGCTTGCTGTTTAGGCTTTTGGCGATAAATTTAGCATACTCGCTCTTGCCCGTGCCCGCTGGGCCGTAGAGGCAAAGCCTAGCGTTTTTGCTCTCTTTTATGCCTTTTGCTAGCTCTTTTAAATTTACGTTTGCGTTTATCAAGCTCACGTCGTAGTTTTGCGGCAAATTTATCTCCTCTTTTTTATTTTTCTTGCCTTTCTTTTTGGCGATAACAAAACCTTGCGCTTTTAGGCTACTTTTTATCAAATTCTTAAACGTTTCGTCTTTATTTTCGCAACTTAAATTTGAAATAACTTTTGTCGCGCCGGATATTAATGCGGGCGTGATGGCTCTACTTTTGGCTAGCTTTTTGAGCAATTCCTCGCTTACTTGACCGTTTGTATAGCGTTTTAGTATTTCTAGGCGTTTAAATTTGGGCGGGATTTTAAACTCTATAACCATATCAAAGCGCCTGATATAGGCGTTATCTATCTCGTCTATGTCGTTAGTTATCCAAAACGTCGGCACGCCGTTTCCCTCTAAAGTCGAGTTAAATAACGCCTTGGACATCCTTTCTGTACTTTTAAAAACATCCTCTATCTCGTCAAACATTATGATGTCGCGCTCCTTGTTTAAAACCTTATCAGCGGTTTTTAGCGATAAAAAGCGCTTTTCGCCGTTATAGTTATCGTCTGTGTAGCGACTTTTTGAGGCTATTTCGTAAAGATTTCTGTCTAGCTCGGCCGCTATCATTTTGACAAACTCGGTCTTGCCCGTGCCAGGAAGTCCGTAAAGCAAAATATTTACGCCTTTACCCGCCTTTAAAATATGGTTTTTTATCGCTGCTTCATCTACTTTTATATGCCTAAAATCATCAAATTTGAGTGATGGTTTGCCGGCTTTAAAAAATGTCGATCTAAAAACCTCTAAAATATCTCCCTGGCTGTTCAACATATCGGTACTAAAGTAGATATAAAAAAATCTAAATACGCAGTCGAGCCTAATATCTTGCCTATCGTGCATTTCTAAAATATTGCTTTGTCTTAGCTTTGATTCGGGACGTAACGCTTCTTTTACATGTGCAGCAGGCACGCCAATAATATAGCCCAAAACCTCGTAAAAAGCGATGATATGCATATTACCTAGAGGTCTAAAAACCTCTCCTAGGACGGCAAATTCATTTACTATCACGGCAAATTCGATGATTTTTTTATCTACTTCGCTCAAATTTAACACCGCACAAAGTGCGTCTAAATTTCTATCCAGAGTCTCTATGCCGGTTATTTTTGATTTTTCAAGCTCGGCAAGGCGTTTTTTTAGCCTAACTTTTGCCTTGGCTATGGATTCGCCTTTTTGCAAGATGTCGTCGTATCTTTGAAAAAAACTATCGGGCATGCCAAATTTTTCGATCACTCTTAGCGCCCAAAGCTTGATTTTGTTTTCGATCTGGGGCGGTAGTAAAATCTCATCCATAGCGACTCCTTTTTTGGATGATTTTACTTTCAATTTAGGACATTTTGCGGTCCAAATTTGACAAATTTGGTTGCCGCTCTGTGGTTAAATTTCTATAATATTAAGCCCTAGGCTTGAGTTATATATCTTGCAGTTGCCGATTTTATCGACTCTTGATAGCGGATCATGCACATGCCCGCAAAAGATGATTTTTGCTTTTAGCAGCCCGTGCTTTAGCGCCCTATAAAGCTCTTTATCGCCAAAATCTCTACCGCGCTCTACAGCCGTTTGCGTCCGAGTTGGCGGCACGTGTGCAAGCAATATATCGCACTCCGCAAAGTCCAAAATATCAGCACAAAGATAAGGAACGCAGCCAAATTTTATCCCTTCAACCATCTTTATATCGCCGTCTGCGTAAATGTTTGGCATCCTCACCCATGCGGCGTCATCCGAGCCGTCTACGTCGTGGTTGCCGCTACATACAAAGATCCATCCTTTAAAATTTTCCAGCCACCGCCTAACCCAAGCCTTTTGCTCGCTAACGCCCTTTTGGCTTGCGTCTATCAGATCGCCGCGTATGCAGCAAACGTCAAATTCTAGCCCCAAAATTTGATCAAATTTAGCCTTATCAAAGTGCAAATCGCTTGCGTGCAAAATTTTCATCTCGTTTCCTTTTTGGCGCATATTTGGACACGGTTTTGTCCGTTTTAAAATATATAATTTTATCAAATTTAACCAAAGGAGAAAGGATGATCAAATTTGACGTTCATTGCAGGTTAAGCGAGCTTCACGCTAAATTTAAAAGCGGTCTTGAAGTACCGACGGCATCCGTAAAGTCGCTAAAACTAGAGTTAAGCTCGGGCGATGAGATCTCGCTTTTGGCTATCGTTAAAGTGGTAAATTTGATAAAAGGCGAGCTAAAAACGGACGCCAAATTTCACTTCGTAAATCAAATTTCGCAGATAAAAAACGGCGAAATATCAGCAAATTTTACGCTCCTGGCTTAACCCAGGAGCATCCTTAATCCCTCAAGTCCCCCTGCTTTTATCGCCATGCCTCGATATGCGCTCACGTGGGTATCTACCGGATTTATGCGGATTAGATGGGCGCGCTTAAATCTTTTTGCCATTCTTTCTCCGTAAATCCTGATCGTAGGTACGGCAAGCCCCGCACCGATCTCGATTATGACGATTTTGGAGTTCATATTATGGCTAAGCCACGCATCGTACTTTTTGCGCTGCGCCCAAGCTCTTTTGTGATTAAATTCGTGATCGTAAAACATAAGGATATTTGGGCGGCTTACGCATCCGCACTCAGGGCAAATGGGCATCTTTGTAGCGATAAATTTCTCCTCGTCTACTAGGATGCTATTTTCGTCCATATTTCAGATGTTGCCGTCATCGTTGTAGATACACTGCGCGTGATGGATAGAGCCGTGGATCTCGTAAATTTTATCCTTGTCAAATCCCGCCTTTTCAAAATGTCCATCGACGTTTGAGGTGTAGATAAAGTAGTTACCGCCTTTGGCATCGCAGAGATCTTTTAGTAGGGTAAATCCTTCGTGAGGCTGGGTTGCGTTATAGAGCTTTAGCCTGTGTCCGTAAAACGCCCAAGCTAGCTCAGGGCTGCTAAAAAACCACTGCGGATTTGCCATCTCGGTAAAGCTTAAATTTTTATCCTTTA
>CAURKB010000106.1:0-7051 GCA_963525315.1 uncultured Campylobacter sp.
TCAGCTATGCATTATGCTGCATTTATTATTCTTTGCTCCTTCTCATTGATTGTATATGTGGCGTTTAAGTCCCATAGTTTATTGAAATCCGGATTATTACAAAAAAAGTCTTCGTCTATAACGATTTTATGTGCAGTATTGTATATGTCGCCATATGCAGCAAGTTGCTTTTCAGGCTCATTTTGTTCATTTAATATTACGTATGAATATGTTTTGATGTGTATTTCGTCTTGTCCATAATCTTCATATACGGGCAATCCAATTTTGATATGCACATCCCCATAAAAATTACCATCCAAAAATGTTATTAGTCTTACAAAATCTAAAAACATATTTTCTGCTTTTTCTACGGCAAATGAGTTATCGTAAATATTTTTTATTTTAACGCCAATATAGTATTTACATTTATCTATCGACATTGACTTTATGAGTTGAGCTAACCCTATTTTAAAATTTCCTATTTCAATTTCAAAATTATTTTTTAAAGTTATCCCTGATATTGGTACTGCTATAAAACCATTATATGGGTTTATTTCTTTTTTTAATTTGTAATTAAATGGGCTTATTTCTCCTTTTGATATTTTCTCAAAAAACATATTTATATCAGAATCAAAAACTTTATCAGTTATTTTACATTCTAGCGCTAGGTCTTTTATTAGACGGTATATTGTTTTTCTTGAAAACATTGTATTTAGTTTTTTATTTTTGTATATATCATCAATTATTTCTTCGAAAATTCTATCATCTGCATACGATAGCCAAATTTTTCTATTTTTAATAAGAAACGTTTTATAGGCATTATTGTTGTCACCTTCTTGCAGCAAAGATAAAAGTTTATTTAATAAATTCTTTGCGTCCATCTTTTACTTCGCTCCCGCTTCAAGCTCCTTAAAATACGGCTTCAAGCTCTCATAGGCATTTTGGATACGCTGAAACTGCGTTTTGCACTCGTCCAAAAGCTCGGGGCTAAGCGCGGCGTGAAAGTCGGGGTGGTAGGCTTTAACTAGCTCCAGATAGCGGTTTCGCACCTCTTCAAAGCTATCGTTTTTATCGCATCCAAGCACCGTAAAATGATCCTCGAAAAGGCTAGCAAGAGCAGCAAATTTGGCTTCGTTTTTCTTGGCGCAGATTTTGATGCGTTTTTTAAATTTTTCAAATTCCTCTTCGTTATAGTTAAAGATGATCGAAAATTTCATATATTCGCTTTTGTTAAACAGCTCCTCTAGGCGTGCGCATTCGCCCAAATTTGCGATATTTATGGCGATTTGACCCTCGGCTGATAAAATTTGCTTTGACTCAAAGCCTCTGATGATGTGCGAGATGAAAGCTTCATTTGAGCGATCGAAGCTAAATATCGCGCCGCCCCGCACGAAGGCGACATCGACGAAAACCATGTCTTTTAGCGAGTTTGGTTGGATGTAGTGGAGTTTGATGGTTTTATACTCGGCGAAGTTTAAATTTACGTTTTTTAGCTCGTACCTTTGGCAGAGTTTTTTTAGAAATTTGACGAAATATTTGCGCTGAACCTTCTCGTTTTCGTCGTAAAACGACATCACTTTGCCTTTTTGCCCCAGCGTCTTGGCGAAGTTTCGCTTTATGAGCGCTTGTAGCTCGAAAAACAGATCCGCGTCTGATGTTTCTATGCTTAGAGATTCTAGATTTTGACTTACTTTTATCAAATTTTGCCTTTATAAAACGCGTTTAGAAGCATTTTTTATTCCGCTTTTTCCCACACGGGCGTCTGCTCTAGCGGGACGTATTCGCGCAGGCGCTCGTATGGCTTGTAGTCGGCCTTGTAAGCTAGGCTAGGGCAGTCTTTGACGTAGTAGCCCAGGTATATCCAGTGCAAATTTAGCTGCCTAGCTAGTAAAATTTGCTGATAGAGCGAGTATCTGCCGATGCTAAGGTCTGCAAAATCAGGATCATAATAGCAATAAACCGCCGAAATGCCGTCGCTAAGGATGTCGATGAGATCGACGCCGATGAGCCTGCCGTCTGCAAAATACGCAATCTCCTTGCCAAACTCCGCGTGCCCCGCGACGTAGAGCTCGTAGTAGCGGCGAAAGTCCAGCTCGTAGTACTTCCACTCGCGCTTTTGCTGCATAAATTTATGGTATTTTTTATATAGCGCTATGTGCGCGTCGTCTATGAGCGGCTTTGTGAGGATGATTTTGGTATTTTCGTTTTTGCGTATAGTGCGGCGGGCGGATTTGCTAAATTTAAAATTTAGCGCATCGACCCTGATATTTACGCACTCGCGGCAACCCGCGCAGTTTGGCTTGGAGAAATATTTGCCAAAGCGCCTAAAGCCGCGCCTAGCTAGAGCGTCGTTTACGGCAAAGTCGCAGCCGTCTATGTAGCGATACTCCATGCGCGAGTCCCTGTCCTTGAGGTAGGGGCAGGGGCTAGGTAGGGTGGAAAACGGCACGACTAGCACTTTTTGATATCCGCGTCCTTGACGTAGGCTAGAAACTCACCCTGTAAATTTTGCTCTTTGTGTGCGATGGCTTCTTCTTTGCTGAAGGTTTTTGGCTCAGGCTTTAAATTTTGCTTTGCGGCATTTTTGGCGGCTGAATTTGAGCTCAAATTTGCATTTTGCTCCTTTTGCAGCTCTTTTTTTATATCCTTTAAGCTATCGAAAAAATCATTCATCCGCGTGCTCCTCTTTAAATTTCCTAGCGTCTTTTACTCTTTGTATCGCGGCGGCGATGGCTGCGATCACCTCTTCGTTATCGTCGTGGTCTTTGGTTTTCATCTTTTCTAGCAGGGTAGGCATTTTGTTTTCGACGTATGACGTGTCGAAAAATCCTCGCCTAAAGTCACGCTCCTTGCTAATGCTGAGCAAAAACGGGATCGTAGTTTTGACGCTGCCTTCGATCGTAAACTCATCCAGCGCGCGTTTTAGCTTATTTACCGCTAGATCGTAGCTAGGCGCACGCACGATTAGCTTAGCTAGCAAGCTATCGTAAAACGGCGGTATCTGATAGTCTTTATATAGATGGCTATCCACGCGCACGGAAGGGCCTAGAGCAGGGTAGTAGCCGCTGATCTCGCCAGGGCTTGGGATGAAATTTTGCCATGCGTCCTCGGCGGTGATACGTGCCTCGATCGCAAAACCCTGCGTGATGACGTCGCTTTGCTCCATGTCTAGGATTTCGCCCGCCGCGATGCGGATCTGGCGCACGATGAGATCCACGCCCGTGATCTCCTCGGTCACGCCGTGCTCGACCTGGATGCGGGTGTTCATCTCCATAAAATAAAAGTTGTTGTAATCATCAAGCAAAAACTCAATCGTGCCGGCGTTGGTGTAGTTTACGGCCTTTGCCGCTGCGACTGCGGTCACGCCCATGCTTTTTCGCAAACTTTCGCTCATAGTGGGGCTGGGCGCTATCTCGAGGATCTTTTGGTGGCGGCGCTGGATCGAGCAGTCGCGTTCGGCCAGGTGAATGATGTTGCCGTATTTGTCGCCTAAAATTTGAAACTCGATATGGCGCGGATTTACGACGTATTTTTCCATGAAAACTTCGTCGTTGTTAAAAAATGCCTTAGCCTCGCGCTTGCAGCTTTCAAAGCTAGATTCTAGCTCCTCCTCCTTCCACACGACGCGTATGCCGCGTCCACCACCACCACCGCTAGCTTTTAGGATGACCGGATAGCCGATGCGCTCGGCGTAGAGTTTGATGTTTTCTATCGTTTCGTTGTTTAGTTTTTCGGTGCCCGGCACGATCGGGATGCCGTTTTTATTCATCAGATAGCGAGCGATGTTTTTGTTGCCCATTTTGCGGATGACGTCGGCGGTAGGCCCGATGAAAACCAGCCCCGCATCCTCGACCTCTTTGGCAAATTCGTAATTTTCGCTCAAAAATCCATATCCCGGGTGTATCGCGTCTGCGCCGCATGCTTTTGCGACCTCGACTATACGCTTGGCGTCTAGGTAGCCCTTGATAGGGTCGATACCGATCTGGTAGGCTTCGTCAGCTATTTTGACGTGCAGGCAGTCTTGGTCGGGCTTGGTGTAGATGGCGACGTTTTTGATATGCAGATCTTTGCAGGCGCGGATCACGCGAACGGCGATCTCTCCGCGGTTTGCGATCAAAATTTTATGTATCACTTGGCTTTCCTTTCTTTATCGTTTTTCAAATTTTACTCTTTTTTGCTTGCTGATGCTTGAAATTCGTTATTTATGCTATATTTATGGCGTAAGATAACATAAAGATTTTTTATAGACGATTAAATGCGGCAAATTTAGCGCATAAATTTGAAATTTTATATACTCGCGGTAAATTTAGCGCAATAAAATAAGCTAAAAAATGAAATTTTTGTAAATGCGTCAAAATTTATGAAAGATTTAAGAAACCTTTGGCTATACTTCACATTTCTTTTAAAGTGCGCTCGTAGCTCAGCTGGATAGAGCATTTGATTGCGGTTCAAAAGGTCAGGGATTCGAATTCCTTCGAGCGCACCACGATACTTACAAAACCGATAAAAATCCCCAAAATTCATGCTTTTATTTAACTAACGAAAACCGTTAAACGCGAAATTTATCAAATTTAACGCCCTAAAACTTCCCAACTTTACTTCCCAAGCGTTTTTGGGAAGTTTTTTTAAGCAAATCCCGGTAAGTAGGCCTCAAAGTTTTTATAATTAAATTAAAAGCGGGGTCGAAAATGAAACTCACTCAACAACTAAACTTTAAAGTTGCGCCTGACGACGCTATTCGTGATTACAAGCTCCCAAGCGATAAAAAAGAAAGTCGCCAAATGCTTACCGATACGGGCTTGTGTCTGAAAATTAAAAAGCTTCACAAGAAAAACACTACGCATGTAAAATACCGAAAAGATTTCTATTATTCAACAAACGGAAAATTAGTAAAATTTTTGGGAAGTTTTGGCGATATGACCTACAAAGAAGCTCTAAAAGCTCTTGATGAGTTTTTGCTAGCCGTTCCTAGCGCTGCTAAAACTTCCAAAAACACCTTACGAAGCGTGTTTGAGTCATACCTAACCTTTCGCCCTTCGCTTGCCGCAACAACCGTCAAAAAAAAGAAAACTATTTTTTCAAAAAGGCTTGGAGCGTTTGCCGATAGAGATATTTCAAAGATTGAAAGAAAACATTTGCAAGACATCGCCGATGAAATCTTTCGCGAAAAACTATACGCTAGCCTTGACGATTATTGCGAGTTTGTTCATCAACTTTGGAGTTTTGCTAGAAAGCGAGGCATTTTAAAAAAAGATATTTTTGACGGCATTCTCTTAAAAGAAAGCTACGACTGCCCGCCTAGCGAAGGTTATGCTTTGATTAGCGAGCAAGCCGATCTTAAGAGCTTAATCTCGTATATTCTAAATTATCGTAGCCCTATATCCTCTATCAAAAAAGCTTTAATAATGGGCTTGGCTACCGGGCTTCGCGCTGGAAATGTCCGAAAGATGTCTGCAAATCATTTAAAAATTGATGAAAACGGCGAGTTTTATCTGCATTTTCCAAAAAATGAAAACAAAACTAAAGCAAACGGCGATGAATACTTAGGACTTCCGCGCGAGGTGGGCGAATGGCTATCGGGCTTTAATTTAAAAGACGAGCAGCTCTTTTTCGGAAATACAAAAGGCAAGCCGTTAAGCGACGGAACCTTGTCAAATGCGCTAGGCGACTATTGCTCCGAAAATTTAGGGAGCGGCGTATGTCTTGTATTCCATAGCTTTAGGAAGATAGCCTCTACGTTTTGCCACGAAAATATGCCGCAAAACGGGCTTATACCTTATGAGGTTGAGCGCACGCTTTTTCACGCTATCCGCGGCGTAGCTGGCGTTTATAATAAATCTACGAATATCGCTATGACTAGAAAAGTTATAACGTGGTGGTTTAACTACTTAAAATCTTTGGGATTGGCATTATGAGTAAAAAAAAGAAGCGGGGCCGAATTAGTTGAAACTCGTAAAAGCATTCACCTTTCGACCTCTGAAATATTAGCTAATTTAAGCTTATCTGTGCATAAAATCTCTCGGGAAGTTTTGCTGAAAAATCCTATTTTTTGTGGGTGGTTAGTATACTAGAAAATAGAAAATTTTTAAGCATAGATGACGGCGAAGTCGTCCATGACTATCTGCTCGCCCGCTCGTCAATAGACCGAGAAGTCCGTCTACGAACCGTAGATATCTCAAAAACCCTCGAAAAAATCGGCTTTACGGCTCTTGATATAGCCGTTACTCTTGATAATTCGGGCATTAAAAAACGCGGCACTTGTGGCCGTATGACTGCCGTCGAAGCTGCTGAAGCCTTAAGACGATATCTAAAAACGCTTATCGAGAATGAGCTAAAGCGATATCCGATCTTTGTCAGTTATGTATTCGAAGCCCACCGCAGAGGTATGCCGCACATTCACGCTATGGTCTTTTGCTTACCTTTGCATTTTCAAAAAATAGCCTCATTTCTCGAATCGCATCTAGATCGTAAAGCTGTAACCGTCGATGTTTTAAGCCCCGCATACCTTTTTAAGCAAAATACTGGCGAGTGGCATTTAGAGCAAGCTACGGCGCAAATCCTAGGTTATGATGTCTCAAAGCTGCTTAGAAAGACCGCAAGCGAATATGAGGGCGGAAAAAAGAAAACCTATAAATGCAATAAAATTAAGGGCTTGTAGGATTGCAAAATTTTACACAGCATGCAAAATTTTAAAATGGCTCGTAAGTATCCGAGCGCATACGTCGAAATAGACGTGTTCATGAATGCGCTTTTGGAACAATGGAACGCTACTTTTGGAGCTAAAAAAGACCGCGCAAAGGCATCATCCGCATTAAAAGAAGAAGCAAAAGCCCCGTATTTTCTTGACAAAACCGTAATATTCCCACAGTTGATTAAAAGAAATCGCAAGCCCAAAAAGAGCAACAAGAGAGAAAAAACAAAACCTCTTGATTTAGATTTGCGCGCGGCAAATGGCGATAGATATCACGCTTCTAACTGCCGTGTTTTCTTGGATAATAAACAAGGCTCAACGGAACCTAATGTAAACATAGTGAGCATTAAGTTACGATGAGCTCGATGAAAAATAAGTATA
>CAURKB010000107.1:0-6994 GCA_963525315.1 uncultured Campylobacter sp.
TTCCAAGCTCGTCCAAGTATTCATACATTGCCGACAGATTATATTTTTTCTCTCGTAAAACCTTCTCTTCGTCTATCACTATTTTCGTGCCTAGTAGCGGGTAAGCCATAGTTTTTTCCTTTCATGATTTTATTTTATACTTTTTATCGCCATATTGCAATATTATTTTCACTTCCTTATTATTTTTTGTAGTAATTAAAAGTCTTTTTATCTATCTCGCCAAGCAAAAACGATAGCTATATGTCGTCCTTACCTAAATAACCGTAGTATTTAAAATCGTTTTTGACCATAGTATAAAATAGATAGCGCTATGTTTAAAACTTAAAATTTTTAGCAATCTTTCATTCTTGTGTCGATTTTTTGCTCCAAAAGTTTTTTTGCCGGTTGCTTAGAAACCGGGATAAAAAGGGGTTACTAATGCTGGATTAGATAACTAAACACGAAAATAGCCATTTTACAAGTATTTCTCATAAAATAAAGCTAGTTTCAAATAATAATTTTAAAAAAGAGTTTAGCGCCATAAAGAAGAGCAGTTGCATTTGTCTATTCTGATAAATTTGGCGAAGAGTCGGAAAGAATACTAAAGTTTATCTCTCAAGGCAGCTTTAATAGAGCAAGAGTATACGAGAGATTTAATTACGTATTAATTTTTGCATTAAACCCGACTGTATTGGAATTTTATCGATTTGCATGTACAATTTGCCGGCCTCCTTAAGCAACTAATATATTTCTAGAGATAGCAATATAAATAACTCTGATTTTTCTAAACTGGATGTAAATGTATATAGCCATTTACAATAAAAACCACTTGAACTAAATTCCGTCGATTGAAAAAATAAAAACTGTAATCGTTCATAGCTATTGACAATTTAAAAATTTCATGCTAATATGTCTCAATATTGTCTACGTTTATAGACAATTACATAAAGGGATAAAAAATGTTAAATTTAATAGAGCAGTATCAAGAAAGATTTCTTAAAAATTTTAATACGACATACAAGCGTTATTTATACAATGAAATAAATTTTAGCGAGAAGCTTATCGGCATAGTAGGAGCCCGCGGCACAGGTAAGACTACAATGCTGTTTCAAAAACTAATTGAATTAAAAACTCAAAACAAAAAAGCTCTATACATAAGTCTTGATTATCCGTTTTTGGGCTCTACTAGTCTTAGCGAACTTGCCTTTGAATTTGTAGATAACGGCGGCGAATATCTGTTGCTAGATGAAGTGCATAAATACGAAGATTTTGCCGCACACTTAAAAACTATATACGATATGAGTCCTTTAAAAGTAATTTTTACGGGCTCATCGGCGGTAAGCATACTAAATGCGAAGAGCGATTTATCGCGCAGGGTTAGCGTATTTAGCCTAGAGGGGCTCAGTTTTAGAGAGTTTTTAGAGCTTGAAAGTAGTACGACGATAGATAAATTTAGCCTAGAGGCGATACTAAAAGATCATCAAGCAATCGCAAGCGACCTAAAAATAAAGCTAAATCAATTTAAAAAATATCTCAAATTTGGCTACTATCCATTTTACTTTAATAAGCAAAGCTCATACTACGAAAGCTTGCTAAACACGATTAATCTAAGCATAGACGTAGATCTAACGTCTCTCGGGCTAGTTGAGCAAAAATACACATATAAGCTTAAAAAACTGCTTGAAGTAGTTTGCCAAAGCGAGCCGTTTGAGGTGAATTATACTAAAATCGCAGCTCTTGCCGAGATAAGTAGAGCCAAACTATATGATTATATCGCCTATTTAAACGATGCAAGTCTAGTAAATATGATAGATGAGCAAAGTAGGGGACTTAGTAAGCTAGTAAAGCCGGCAAAAATATATATGAATAATACAAATTTGATTTACGCTTACGGCGATGATTGCAAGGCGGGCACCATAAGAGAGACTTTTTTTGCTAATCAGCTAAGGGTAAAACATAGGCTAAATATCCCAAAGCAAGGCGACTTTATAGTGGATGATAAATTTACTTTTGAGATAGGTGGAGTCAAAAAGAGCTTTGAACAGATAAAAGATATGCCAAATTCTTTTATAGCAGCAGATGATATTGAAGTTGGTGTCGGCAATAAGATACCATTGTGGCTATTTGGGTTTTTGTATTAGGCGTTTTGGCTCTTGTAAAGTAACGGGCGCAGAGTGGCTAAAATCATTCTTTGAGCGCTTTTCTCCATATTGAGCTTTGGCTCTATAGTAAACTAACCTATTGAAAGTTTTCTAGCAAACTAAATATTGCGCGCTTGTGCCTAGCTGCGCTTCGTCTGATACCACATAATACGCGCTCTCATTGAAAGTTTTTACTTGTCTTAAACCTAACTAAAAACACCGAGCATCAAGCTAAAAAGCCCGTATTTTAGGGTATTTCTTATTAATTATATTGAAAATCTCACTTTTCAAACTTTTTTATATTTTTTAGCCCTACTATGCCCTAAACTCCACCTCTTAATATCAATGCCTTAAAGTGCTTATCTGTTTTTATGGTCACGTTAATCGGTCTTAAAGATGCCTTTTTACCTATTTATGCACGCACTCATTCTTAAGATATAATGATCACTAAATATTTCAAGCCCCGATTTGCTTTAGCCAAATTTACAACATGCGATCCTAGCCATATCGCCGTCAAATTTAAACCTTCCACCTAACTAGCAATCTCCTTTTATTTTCGACGTTTAAATTTATAAAATCGATACCGAAAAGTTTGGTTAAATTTTCGCCCTTTAAAATTTGATCGGTTGTGCCGAATTTATATCCTAAGGGACCGTTTAATAGCAAGGTTTTATCCGCCGCCGCAAGCGCGTGATCGGGATTATGCGAGGTAAAGATCACGCAGGTTTTTTGCTCGCTATTTAGCCTTTTGATTAGGCTTAAAACGGCGTTTTGATGAAAGACGTCGAGGTACGACGTAGGCTCGTCCATGACGAGAATTTTGGGCCGTAGTACTAGCGAGCGAGCTATAAGCGCTAGCTGCATCATGCCGCCGCTTAGCTCGTCTACGTTTAAATTTAAATACTCGCTAACGCCCGCTATGCTTGCGGCTTCCTCAGCCATCGCCCTATCCTCTGCGCTCGGCCTTGAAAACATACCGACGTTTGCGTTTACGCCCATTAAAATCAGATCTTTTACCTTAAAGCTAAAAGCTATATTTTCGCTTTGAGGCACGTATCCTATGAGCTTAGCGCGCTCTTTACCGCTAAGAGAGGCCTGATCGCGGCCGTCAATCAAAATTTGGCCGCTTTTTGCTTTTAAGAGTCCTAAAATAATCTTTAAAAACGTAGATTTGCCTATACCGTTTGGGCCCAAAATCGCAAGCGTTTCGCCGCTTTTTAGGCTAAGGCTCAAATTTTGCAAAATTTGCTTGCGCTCGTATGAAAAGCTTAAATTTTCTACGCTTAAGACCATCTTTTGCCCTTTTTAACGATGATGACGCCGATCATCGGAGCGCCTATAAGCGCGGTTAGGATACTTAGCGGGATTTCAGCTGAGCTCACGCTTCTAGCCGCGACGTCGGTTAGCATCAAAAATATCCCGCCTAAAATCGCCGAAATCGGAACTAGCTGCGAGTTATCGGAGCCGTAAATCAGCCTCGTAACATGCGGCATCAAAAGCCCTACCCAGCCGATGATACCGGCTATGGCTACGCTTGCGGCCGTTATCAGCGTGGCAAGTACGATAAAGATAAAGCCTAAAAATTTACTCTCGCCCAAAATGCTTGCATGTTCGCCGCCTAGGGATAAAATGTTTAGCTTCCAGCCCATTAGGCTAAGAAGCACGAGCCCGCTAACGCAAACGGGAGCAAGCGCTGCCACGTCGCTCCAAGATATGGCGCTTAAGCTTCCCATTAGCCAATATACGATGCTAGGTAGCTTTTCTTGCGTGTCGGCGACGTATTTGACAACCGAAATCAGCGCCTCAAAGATAGCGCCCGTGATGATGCCCGCAAGCACCAGCATAAGCTTTGAGTTTTTGTTTGCCAAAACGCCCAGGGCGTAAGCTATCATGACAGCTAAAAAGCCGAAAATAAAAGCGCCTATTTGCGTGACTACGGGACTACCGAAGGCTAAAATGCAAACTACCGCGCCAAACCCCGCTCCGCTACCGACGCCCAGGATATTCGGGCTTACCAAAGGATTTGCAAACATCGCCTGAAATATCACGCCCGCCGCGCTAAGGCTAGCGCCTATCAAAAATGCCGCTATCAGCCTAGGCAAGCGTAGGTCGAATATCAAAGCGTAAAGCGTCTCTTTGTCGTTTTGATAATAATCAATTAGCCCCTCAAGCGAAATCCTACCCGCAAGCAGCGAAAAAACGACCGCAAAAGCTAGAAAAAGCGATAAAAACAGATACTTTTTCATTATCTAAAAAGCTCGTAAAATTTGCTCTCTCCGTTTAGGTCGAAGCGTAAAATTTGAGCTATCTCATCATCGTTTAGATCGTAGCCGTAGAGTAGCTTGTAGCTCTTTTTCATCTCGTCTTTTAAATTTATATGCGCCTGCTCCGAAAACAGCACGCTAAACCACGCCCAGCCCAGGTGCGATTCGCCCGTAGGCGGCTCCCACATATCGCCTCCCAGGGGCATTTTATAGACGGCTTTTTGTTTGACGGCTTTTACGTTTTTTAAAATTTTGTCGTTAAAAAAGTCCCGCGGAGTTAGCTCGTCAAAGTTGCTAAGCAAGATAACGTCCGGATTTTGCGCGAGGATTTCTTCTTTATTTAAAATTCTAAATCCCCCGAAATTCGCCGCATTTACTCCGCCGCTTAGCTTTATCTCGTAGTCGAAATACGTCCCGCCTCCTGCGGCTTCGTAGCTTTTATCCCTGCCGAATATAAAAAGAACCTTCGGTTTTTTACTAAGCCCTTTTACGAAATTTTCAACCTTAGCTCTTACCTCGGCTCTGTTTTGTAAAATTTGCTCCGCTCTTTGCTCTTTTTCGTAAATTTTACCCAGCATCCCAAACCAAAAAAGAGGATCTTCCTCCGTGCCGCTTAAATTTACCAAAGCTACGTTTAGCCCTACTTTTCGCAGCGGCTCGATGATCTTTTCGCCTCTCATGCCCCACTGCACGACAAGATCCGGAGATAGTTTTAGTAGCTCCTCGATATTTGGGGTAAAATCCTCTCCGATACCGCCTGCGGGGATACTAGCCGCGCCTTTTATCATTTTTCCGAGCATTCCGCGCTCGATGTTTTTCTTGGCCATCGGATGAACGGAGGCTAGGCGAGATACGTTGTTTTCGACGCTAAGAGAAAACGAAGCTAGCGGCACCGGAAACAGCGCTACGCTCTTAACGGAGCGGTCGAAGCGAAGCTTATTGCCGTTTTGATCGGTAAATTCAAGCGCGCCCAGCGTCGCTACCAGTAGCAATAAAACGGATATGATTTTTCTCAAATTTGATCCTTAAATTTATAAATTTTAGGGCTTTTGAGCGGGCCTGTTAAAACCCGCTCGGCAAATTTAAATTTTAAAAGCTAGCCTTAAAGCCTAGTTTGAAATTTCTACCCGGATTTATTAGCGGGTTGCTAGCGCTTCTAGGCTGGCTGATTAGCTCGTAGCTTAGGCTTGGGGCGTATTCTTTGTCAAAGATATTTTCGACGCCGAAATTTAGGCTAAAATCTTTTAAAAAGCCTAGTTTGCCAAGGCTCTTGCCAAAGTATAGGTTATGCACTAAATATCCCGCTCGCTCGCGCTCTACGCTATCATCTATACGCGTCTTTTTAGCCGCCCAGTCGCCGCTATACTCTATGTAGGAATTTGCTAAAAACTCCGGCGAATAAGAAACGGCCACGCGTCCGCTAAGCGGAGCGATCTCCGGAAGCGGTTTGCCGGTTTGTTTGTTTTTGCCGCGCGTGTAGGCGAGATTTGTTTTAAACTCCAAATTTGATAAAATTTTATAAGCGAGGTCAAATTCGGCTCCGCTTATCTTAGCTCTATTTACGTTTTGCGACTGGTAGTAGGTCACGCCGCCGCTTTGCCAGTTTCGCTCGACGATCAGGTCTTTATAATCTCCCGTGTAAAATATCAAATTTGATCTAAGCGCTTTATCCGTATAGCGAAGTCCAGCCTCGTAGGTAACGCCTTTTTCGATATTTAGATCAGGGTTTGGTAGATACGCCTCGCTGCCTGAAAACGTAAGTATCGGAGCGACCTCGCCGCTCATAGGAGCTCTAAACGAAGTCGAGAAATTTCCTACGAATTCAAGCCCTCCGACGACGGGATAAATAAGTCCCAGTCCGTAGCTGGCTCTGCCGTCTTTTCTATCGTTGGCGTTTTCGTATAGGGCTTTTACGGCGGGGCTCATCGAGCTATCCATATCAAAGGACGTTTTTATGCGGTCGTAGCGTAAATTCGCGCTTAAAATCGCGTCGTTGCTAAACGCGTATTCAAGTAGTCCAAACCCGGCGACGTCAAGCTGTTTGGTTCTTAGCCTGTTGCGTACGCTAGGGCCTTTGTTTACGCTTTGATACACGCTATCCCAGTCCTCGTAATAAAAATCTACGCCGTAAGTTTGGGTTAGGTTGTCGCCTATAAATTTCCCGATAAATTTACCGCCGTAGACCTTCGGGCCATTTACATAGTTATCGACCTGCCTAGGCGAAAACGAGCCGATGTAGGGCCTTATGTTTAGATGAGTATAAAGCTCTCTGTAGTACAAGCTAGAATCTAATATAAATTTATCGTTTATGTTGCCTTCGTAGTTTAGCGCTACGTATTTTTCTCTAAGAGGCGCTTCTTTTATGTATTTTTGAAAGCCCTTTTTGTTCGCCGTTCCGGGAGCGCCGACCGCCGTACCGACTACTCCGCGCTCGGACTCGGTGTATCTAGTTACAAGTTCAAGCCTATGAAAATCGGCAAAGCTATATCCGCCTTTAAAATCAAGACTTCGGTAATTATACCTTGTATTTGGAATTTTACCCGCCGGAGTATCGTAGTCCTTACCGTGCTTGTAGTTTAAGCCCAGCAATGCGTCAAACCCGTGCCCGAC
>CAURKB010000108.1:0-6969 GCA_963525315.1 uncultured Campylobacter sp.
AATTCGCTGCCGACGAGCAATAATATAAAAAAATCTCGGTTATCTATTTGCAGTAGTTTCTAAGAGTACTGATGATGCGAAGAGCTGCTATACCGCTGCCGCCGTCGCTCTTGATAAACAAAAACGCGTTTTCTATCTTTTTGCCCTTTAAAATTTCATACATCGCGCTCGCGTCGTTGCCGCAGACGCTGCCCGCGTTTGAGTTGTAGTAGGTGATGAGCGTGCCGCCTAGTTTAGCTTCGACTTCTTTTAATACCTGCTGCGTCTCGCTAAATAGCACCGGCGGCTTAGCTACGCTTTTTTGATCCATTCCTCTGCCCTCCTTTTGCGGCTGCTCGTCCTCTTTGTTGTTTAAAAAGTCTTTCCAAGACATCTACTTTTCCTTTCGTTGATTTATAAATTCGTTTGCGCCTAAAGCCGTTTTGTTTTTCGTCTCCTTTTTTTGATTATTCGGCATTGAGCCGTCCAAATTGAGCTTGCTAAATTTGATTAAAAGCGTTAGGCTAGCTCCAATTTTAGCCTTTTTAAACTTATTAAATTTTAAGTTCGGCTCAAAAACGTTAAAACGGCTTAAATTTTAGTCTTTAAGCTTACGAAATCGGCTTTAAATTTGCATAAACGCCGACACCTTTGCTGCGTCCGCTTCAAAATAGCGATCCGGCTCGCCTAGCTCGTAGCGCGTAAATATCAATTTGCCCTCAAAGCAGTCCAAATCGCAAATTTGCGACGTTATCTCGCCTGCGCCGCCATTTTTAGGCTCAAAGCCCGCCCAGAGCGATCTCGGCGATAAACTCAAATTTGCCCGCGTCAAAAAGATAGCGGCGAAAATATCCGTCGTTGCGCACGAGCCAAATTCGGTCGTTAAGCGGCGCGATACCGCCTAGCATAAATCCGCAAGCCTCGCCGTCTAGCGCGATCTCGTCAGGAAGGCTAAATCTGCGTAGCGGCTCTAGCTGCGGATAGCTTGATAAGGCGATCTCTTGCTCGTATAAATTTAGCAGTATCACTTCGCGCGCGAAGTTGTTTTTTAAATCGCGCGGTTGATTACTTATTTGACTTTCGGACTCTTTTGCGTTGCCGCCCAAAATACATTTTTGCCTGCGCGTTTGCTCGTTCTCGAGCTTGCGTTTTGACGTATCTTCTAGCCATTTGCCAAATTTGTCCTCAGGCGCGTAATCTCCTCCGCGCTCGTCCTTTTTGCCGGCCGTAACGAACAAAAAACTAAAATCGTCCTCAAGCTCGGCGGTTAAATTTAATCCGCTCCCCTTTGCCTGCAACAAAAACGACCTAGAGCCGTCCTGCCCCGCGCCAAGACCTACGGCCATACCGCCCGTTTGCGGTAGCTCGCCCATCCAGACGCCTGAATTTTCAAGCTCGTCAGGTAGAGCCAAATTTGCCCTTAGCTCGCCGCCGTAGCCGTAAATCAAAATCGAAATTTGCTTCTTGCTATCTCGCCTAGCTAGCCAAATTTGAGCCGCGCGAGGTTCAAATTTAGCATAGATTATCGGCTCATTTAGGCTAAATTTTAGCTTGCGATCAAAGCCGTAGAGTTTAAAACCGGGTTCCTCGTCCTCGTATTCGTCACCCCAGACCGCGACTAGCTTTGCTAGCGTACCTACGCTAAAGCAAAATTTACTCGCGCCAAAATCGGCAGCGTTTATACCGCCGTATCTGGGATCGCCGTCAAGCTCGGTAAAATCGCTAATTACTATCACGCTCCGCCTTAAATTTAGTAAAATTAGCCGCTAAATCGCGCGGCGCGGCTTAAGCTATATGCCATGCGCTAATAGCCGGACGCCTCGCAAACGCTAAGTTTATCCCTTGTCTCCAAGTTCTACGGCGGCTAAAATTTGCGCTACGATGTCCGCAAAATCAGCCGTAAAATAGCGCCTTATTATCTGCGTTTCTTTGTTTTTTTTCGTAACGTTTTTTATGATTTTGTCCCAAAACGCAGCGATTTTACCCTCTACTAGCTTTAGCGCGGTTATCTCGCTGCGCACGTAACCCCACTCCTGCGCATAAGGCAGAAATCCCTCTATCGCAGCCTCGTCTATAAAACGCAAATTTTGGGCGTCAAATACGTAATGACGATAACCACTCGCAAAACTGACGCTAGTTACCAGCCAGATGCTCAGGCTAAGCGGGATAATGCCGTTTAGCAAAAACTCGCCGTCTAAATCCCGCGCAAGCTGCGTTTGGTCGAAATTTATCTCCCTTAGCCGCGCTAAATCAGACGCGCGGGCGATGAAGGCGAGATTTTTTGAACTACTCATAAATAACGCTCGCTCGCCGTCCAAGAGCGATAAAAAAACATTTTCGCCGTAAGGTAGCGCTTTTATCTTGCCGTTTTCAAGCCGCGCTAAAAATCCGCTAGAGCCGTCTGCGCCGCAATCAAACTCCACAGCGACAGCCGCGCCTAACGGCTTTACCAAAACTAACGCACCCCCGGATCTAAGCGCGTCAAGCTCATCTTTAGCGATCAAATTTCGCTCGTAGTCGTAGACTAAAAGCTCGCACGCAAGCTCGCTAGTTTTCTTAACCAGCCAAATTTGCGCGCATCCTGGCACAAAGGCAAAGCGTAAAAAATCGCCGCCTATCTCCCAGATAAGCTCTTTTTTGACGTTAAACAGCTCAAATTTACAAGCTCCGATACAACCGATCAAAGCCGCGTTTTTATCGAAGTCTATTTTATCCGGACTTTTGCCGAATTTTTCGGCGCCTGGTATAAGGCGCGGATCAAAATTTATCTCTTTAAAGCCGTTTAAGATTATCATTTAGCTTTCTTGTTTGATAATCTTGGCAAACTCGCCAAAATAAACCTCGCTCACGTCGCTTAGCTTTTCCTCGATATCGTTTAGTTTAAATTTATCTCCGCCCACGCTACCGATTTTTTCAAATTTGACGCCGCGTTTTGCGGCTAGAGATTCAAATTTAGCCTCGTCTTTTACGCCGACGATCGCGCGCGAAAAGCTCTCGTCAAAGATGAAATCGGGCTTAACGTCAAATTTGCACTCCGCGCCAAGCCCGCTTAGGCACGCCATTTTTGCTAGCGTTATGGCTACGCCGCCCACGCCTACGCTGTTTGCAAACTCTAGCGCGCCCGATTTATTTGCCTCGATGACCAAGTCCCACAGTGCGCGCTCTTTTTTATAGTCCACCGCAGCTAGCTCGCCGCCCACCGCGTCAAATAGCGCCTTAGCGTAAAGCGACGCGGCAAATTCGCCCTTCGTCTCGCCAAGCACGTATATGGCCGTGCCGGCGCGCGTAAAGACGCTCGGCAGGCTCGCATTTGCGTCCTCGTTCACGCCCACCGTCACGATCGCTGGCGTCGGATAGACGCTCACGCCCTCGGTGTCGTTATATAGACTCACGTTGCCGCTGACGACGGGCGTATTTAGCTCGCGGCAAGCCTCTTTGATACCCTCGCAGCCCTGCGCGAACTGCCACATAACCTCCGGATTTTGCGGATTGCCGTAGTTTAGGCAGTCGGTGATGGCTAGAGGAGTCGCTCCGCTCATCGCGACCTTTCGTCCAGCCGCCGCGACCGCTCTAGCCGCGCCGATTTTAGGATCAACGAAATTCGCCCGAGGGTCGCACTGTGCCGCCATCGCGATCGCCCTGCCAGTTTCTTTCACGCGGATAACCGCAGCTCCCAGAAGCCCCGGTTGTTTGATCGTATTTGTTTGGATATTTGCGTCGTATTGATCGTAGATCAGCGACTTGTTTAGCACCTCAGGCTCGCCAAGCAGCTTCCAAAACGCGGTTTTGTTATCGACATTTTCAGGAATTTGTAAATTTTTTATTTCGTCTAGGTATTTCGGACGCGCGGTCGGTCGGTCAAGCACCGGAGAGGCTTCGCTAAGCGGCGCTATCGGTATCTCGCCCGCTAGCTCGCCGTGCCAATAAAGCTCCATCACGCCGCTGTTTGTTACCTCGCCGATGATCTCGGCGTCGAGATCCCATTTTTTAAATATCTCGAGTATCTTTTGCTCACACCCCTTCTTTGCGCAGATGAGCATACGCTCCTGGCTTTCGCTCAGCATTAGTTCGTACGGCGTCATGCCCGTCTCGCGCATAGGCACGCGGTCTAGATACATCTTCATACCGCTGCCGCTGCGTCCGGCCATCTCAAAGCTGCTTGAAGTAAGCCCCGCCGCGCCCATATCCTGGATACCCACGACATAGTCGGTTTTAAATAGCTCCAAACACGCCTCCATCAGCAGCTTTTCGGCAAACGGATCGCCCACCTGCACGGTTGGGCGCAGAGATTTGTTCGCATCATTAAAGCTATCGCTGGCCATCACGGCGCCTCCAAGCCCGTCGCGGCCGGTCTTTGAGCCGACGTAGATCACGGGGTTGCCGATGCCTTCGGCCCTTCCGTAAAATATCTCGTCGCTCTTACAAAGCCCCAGCGCAAATGCGTTTACTAGGATGTTGCCGTTAAAGCTAGTATCAAACGTCGTCTCGCCGCCGATAGTAGGTATGCCCATGCAGTTGCCGTAGTGAGCGATACCCGCGACTGCGCCTTTTAGCAGGTAGCGCTGTTTTTTCGCATTTTCGCTCTTGCCGCGCACCTCGCCAAATCGCAGCGAGTTCATATTCGCCACGACTCTCGCACCCATCGTAAATACGTCGCGCAGTATCCCGCCAACGCCCGTCGCCGCGCCCTGAAAAGGCTCGATGAAGCTCGGGTGGTTGTGGCTCTCCATCTTAAACACCGCCGCAACGCCGCCTCCGACGTCGATGACGCCTGCGTTCTCGCCTGGGCCCTGGATCACCCACGGGGCTTTGGTCGGGAAGCCGTTTAGGTACTTTCTGCTCGACTTGTAGCTGCAGTGCTCGCTCCACATCGCGGAAAATATCCCAAGCTCGAGCAAATTTGGCTCCCTACCTAGGATCTTTAGGATCTCCTCGTACTCTTGATCGCTGATCTTGTGCGCTTTTACGGTAGCTTTGTCCATTTTTAGCCTTTAAAAAATTTTGGTTGATTTTACTTAAATTCGCATAAAAACTTGATAAACCAAAAGGACTAAAACGAGGCAAATTTGACGGGTAAAATTTGACGCTGCATGCAAATTTATACTACCGCTTTTTATAATATTTGCGCCGAGTTATAAAACTAAACGATTTAAAAGCGCCTAACCCTTAATTAAAAAATAAATTCGGCTCTAAATTTAGCCCAATAAAAATTAGCATTTTGGGGTGCGGGTCTTGGCAAGTAGCTCAAATTTTAGGCAAAAACCGCATTTTGCATTAAATTTTATCTCGCAGCTCAAAGCTCGCTCAGTTTTTCAAACTCCTTGCAGCCCTCTTTTTCGCCCGCATCGCACGACATTTTGAGATATTTTTTCATCTTTTGCACATACTCGTCCGTCATCCCGTCCCGAGCCTTATCAAAAAATTTAGCATACAAGCAGTCCGTCCCGCCGCGCTCGTCGCAGTTTTTTTAAAAAAGCGCCGACATTTTTTCGTTAACGCTAAGTAGCGTTTGATAGTATTTAGCGGCATTTAGGCATTCGCGGCTCTGGCCCGACTCGCATGCTAGCTCCGCGCAGGCAAGCTTTGAGTCGCTTTCGTCCTTCGAGTCGCAGACTTTTTGCAGCGCCGCTAACCCCTTTTGTCTGTCGTAAACAGAGCTGTTTTCGTCCAAACGCTTGTCCGCTAGCTGCTCGCATGAGGCTATGCTAAAGGGCAAAATCGATCCGCAAAGCGTCTCTAGTATTTTTACCTCTTTTTGGTTGCGAGCGTCATCTGCGGTCAAATTTACATCCTTTGATGCGTCGCCGGCAAAAGCCGAATTTGCGACAACCGCAAAAATCAAAATTTTAAACAGATTCATATTTTTCCTTTTTATGTGCTTATTCGCGCTTAGTAGTTTTAACGAGTTTCGCGCCGGACGCTCAGTCAAATTTAGTCGAAAAAAATGAGCGTAGGGTAAATTAGCCGTAGTTTTAGGACGAGTTTGGCGAGCAATTTTACCGCATTTTTCGTTTTACTCTTTTTTAATTTTATTCGTTAGGCGTGCTGCGCTCTTTTATTTTAGCAAGATCGGTATTTGGCTGAAACGCGGGCTCTGCTAAAGCTAGATAAGCCCTAGCAAGCTACGGATGTTGCAAAATGAGCTCGCTACTTGCCCAGACAAAAACTGCTAAACATTTCGTCTAAAATTTCGCTTCTCTCAAACGGCTTTGTGATCGACGAGATTTGCTCTATCGCCGTATTTAGCTCGTAAGCAAAAAGCTCGAGCTCGGACTGGGCGAGTAAATTTAACGCCCTTTTTATCGCTTCGCTCGCCGCCTCGCAGCATGAAATTTGACGAGCGGAGTTTAGTAGTATCTCGCTCGTCTCCTGTGCGTCGAGATAGGTTTTTAGACTATTTATTATCTCGTCCGTTCCTTGCTTTGCGCAGATTTTTATCGCGTCTACTGGAGCGCTAAATTTAACGCCGAGGTCGCATTTATTTAGGACGTAAAAAATCTTTTTTTGCGAGTTTTTTAAAAGCTCCAGAATCTCGTTATCCTGCTCGTCAGCATCCTGCGACGCGTCAAAAACGGCCAGGATAACGTCGGCCTCCTCGATAGCCCGCAGCGAGTACGAAATACCGATCTGCTCGATCTTGCCCGCGTTTTTGCGGATGCCTGCGGTATCTATGATACGCACTAGATGAGTGCCGATCTTTAGAGCTTCTTCTATGCTGTCTCTAGTCGTGCCGGCCTCGTCGCTGATGATCGCGCGCTCGTAAGACAAAAGCGAGTTTAAGATCGAGCTTTTGCCGACGTTTGGCTTGCCCGCTATCGCGATTTTAAAACCCTCAAGCAGCCCTTTTCTGCTCTGGCTTATAGCGACGATTTTATCCAGTTTAGCGCTATTTTGTTTCAGCATTTGGTTGATGTTCTCTAGCAAATCAGCGGGCAGATCATCGTCGGCATAGTCGATGCTAGTCTCCACGAATGCCAGAGTTTTTACGAG
>CAURKB010000109.1:0-6886 GCA_963525315.1 uncultured Campylobacter sp.
CCGACACCCGAAGATGCAGATCTGCGCAGGGAGTCCGGTCTAGCTCAAAGCGCGAAATCCACAGAGGAAAAACTAGACGAGCTAAACGACCTGGATGCAAAATTTGATCAAATACCTTGGGGTCTAAAAAATCGTTATGACGCGCATAGGCTTATCAGGCGCGCTAGTATGGCATTTATCGGATTTACGCTTATGGTTTCTTATTTTGCAAATTTTTTAGGCAATGTTTTATACGGGCTCGCTTCTCTTGCCGCAATACTGATTTTGCCGTATATTTTTACGAAAATTTACCTAAAAAGCTACCCTACGAAAAAATACAGCAAATTTTTCATAAAAAATCAGCGTCTTTGTTTGACGATTTTTACGGTTGAAAATTTAGCTAGCATTGCTTTGATCTTGTATCCGGTTGTGCTCTTAGTAGCGGCTCTGATCGCTAGAAATGACGAAAAGACGATGAGCTTGCTTTTGGGCGGCTCAAATGTACTTTCGGCTTGCCTTATTATTTTTACGGCGTGCTATCTGTTTAACCGAAGTACATATATCCCAAAAGACGAGGCATAATTTAAAATTTGAGCGTGCTTGACGCGGTTTTTGCGGACGCGACAGGGCTGTAAATTCGGACGGATTTGTAAATTTAGCTCGTTTAAACTCGGTTCGGTAGGCAAGCTTAAATTTAACGAGACTTGCGCTATCCGCGCTAAAAAGCGTTAAATTTAACGCGACTAAAACCTGAAAGCGGACTTTAAATTCGGGTCTAAATAAATTCAAATTTGACCGCATAGCCGAACTTGGTTTTAAAGTATGTGTCAAATTTGAGCGAGCTTGGGGCGTTATAGCTTTGGCGGACGGTTTAAATTTAGCGAATCAGCGGCTAAATTTGCATGGCAAATCGCTCAAATTTAGCCGATATTTATCAAACTAAAAAATCAGCCCCTCGTCGTCTTGTTTTATTAACATATCCTGGGCGTCGGGTTTAGGCACGGGCGAGATCTTCGTATATATCTCCGCTAAGCCCTCGTGCGCGGTATGGAAGACGCCTTCAGGCTCGATGAAGGTTTTTTGTTTTAGCGGGTACTCCTTCATATAGCTTTCCATAAATTTCTTAAACACCGGAGCCGCCGTGCGTCCGCCGCCCTCGACCTTTCTCATCGGCGTATTATCGTCGTTGCCGTACCACACTAGCACCTCGACCTCGGGCGTAAATCCGCAAAACCACGCATCGACGTTATTATTCGTCGTGCCCGTTTTACCAGCGACTTGCACGCCGTTTAGCCTGGCGTTTTGCCCGGTGCCGCGCTCCACAACCGTCCTCATCATATCGGTCATCAGATATGCCTGCTCGGGTTCCGTAACAAATACGCGCGCAGGCTCGAAAACGGCTTCTAAATTTTGATAGTTTATAATGCGTTTTATGAGGCTTGGCTCCACGATCTCGCCGCCGTTTGGAAACATCGAGTAAAATTTAGCAAACTCTAACGGCGAGATACCGAAGCTACCAAGCGCGATGGAGAGGTTTTTAGGGATGTTTTTAAAGCCCATCTCGGTTAGCTTTTTATAAGCCGTATCAAGCCCGATCTCGTCGAGTAAATTTATCGTAGCGAGGTTACGTGACTGGCGTAGAGCCTCTCGCAGCGTGATATAGCCCTGGAAGCCGCCGCTATAGTTTTTCGGTCGCCACTCGTACTGGCTGCCTTCGTTAAAAACCCTTGATATATCGGCGGCCTTGCTCATCGGCGAGTAGCCCATGTCTAGAGCGATTTGATAGATAAAGGGTTTAAAGCTGGAGCCCGGCTGGCGCATACTCTGCGTGGCGCGGTTGTAGCTGCTTTTGGCGTAGTCTACGCCGCCTACTAGCGCGAGGATCTCGCCCGTTTTAGGTAGCGTAACGACGATAGCGCCGTTTAGGATACTGGCGTTTGCGTCTTTGTTACGTTTTAGTATCTCGTTGTAACCGTATTTTAGCGCCTCGGACGCCATATCTTGCACCTTTAAATCGACGCTAGTTTCGATGACGTAGCCGCCGGTTTTTATATCCTCAAAGCGCTTTGAGGCCTCTTTTAGCACCTCGTCCACGATATACGGGGCTTTGTTTTGCGTGAGGGTGTCGTCAAAAACTACGGGCTGCTCGACTAGCGCGGCTTTGTACTCTGCGTCGCTGATCCAGCCTAGCGCGTTCATCCTTGCTATGACGTTGTTTGCGCGGCTAAGAGATAGATCTAGGTGGCGGGTCGGATCGTAGGTGCTAGGCGCTTTTGGTAAGCCCACTAGGATAGCGATCTCTTTTAGCGTGAGCCCGTCAAGCTCCTTTCTAAAGTATCCTTTTGCCGCGGTTTTTATACCGTGATAGCCGTGTCCTAGATAGACGTGATTTAGGTAGCGCTCTAAAATTTGCTCTTTAGTTAGCTCGTTTTCCAGTTTCATCGAGATGATCATCTCTTTTAGCTTACGAGTTAGCTTTTTTTCTCTGGTTAATACCATGTTTTTAACTAACTGCTGCGTTAGCGTACTAGCGCCCTCGACTAGTTTGCCCGCCTTTATGTCCTTAACGATAGCTCGCGTGATGGCCTCGGGATTTACGCCGCCGTGTTCGAAAAAGCTCGTATCCTCGATAGCTACTAGCGCCTCTATGACGCGCGGCGGGATGTCCTCGTACTTGACGTAGATTCTATTTTCGTCAAAGATATTTGCAATGAGTTCGCCGTTTCTATCGTAAATTTGAGTCGTGAGCTTTGGCTTAAAATCGATGATATTTGACGCATCAAAGGTAACTTGCGAGTAAAGATACGCAAACGCTGCGCTCAGCGAAACAAAGATAATAAACAAAATAGAAGCTAAAATTCTCATAAAAACGCCTTTAAAATTTTCACGTTTAGCCCCATTGCGGTGCTAGTTTCGCCGTTTTGGCTTAGGATGTATTTTTTGTTGAAATTTTCTATCGTCATGGCTCCTGCCTTGCCCCGCCAAAGATCGCCCGATATGTAGTTTTGCAAGTCGGCTTCGTCAAATTTAGCAAATTTATACTCGGCAAAGCTTACGTTAAAAAGCTCGAATTTCTCGCCTAAAAATATCATCGCGGTTACGATCCTAGCGGTGCTACCGCTTTGCATTTTTAGCATTTTAAAAGCTTCATTTTCGTCTTTTGCTTTGCCTAAAATTTTACCGCCACATACGACGACGCTATCGGCGAAAACGACGTTTTTTGCGCCGCTATTTGCCTTTAAAAACTGCTCTTTTTTTGCCGCTACGATCTTTTGAACGTAGACGTGCGGCGGTAAATTTTTATCTACGCCGCCCTCGTCGTAATTAAAGAAAATTTGCTCGAAATTTATTCCACTTTGCTTTAAAATTTTCGCTCGCGTTTGCGAACTTGAGGCCAAAAAAATCATCAAAACTCCCTATATGCTATGCCAAGATAAGTCGCTAGCAGCGCGAACGCGACGTTTAGCGGGATGAAATAATAAATCGTAACAATGAGATTCTCGTGAAGCTCGACGTATTCGCTATTTTTAAATGCTTTTACGGCTTTATTTAGACGGTAAGTAACATAAATTATATTTAGAAGCAAAAAGCCGTAAAGAGCCCACTTAGTCGTTAAAACCGTGTCTAGCATAGGGTCGGCGGTTTTTGCCGCGCTTTCCTTAGCCAGCATCGGACCTGTCGCGCCTATGATTAAAATCGATCCGTAAACTGCGTATCCTAGGCGTTTCATCATCGAGATTATCGTCTCATAGCTCTGCGCGTCGTTGCCTAAATTCTTCATAAAAAATTTAGCCATTAGTAAAAAATTCGCCTGAAATCCGATAAAAACGATAACGGCAAGGATATGAACGAAAGGTAAGGCGTTGTCGATTCTTGCAAAAGCTATATTAAATTCAGGCATTTGCCCCCTTTGATTTTAAAATTTGTTCGTTTAAATTTACCCTTGCCGGCGCCGAAATTTAACGACTTAACGCACGGATAAATTTTTTTGGCTCGCTTTAAAAGTTATTAACTTCGCACATCTTTGCTTTAAATTTAAGCCTAGAAACCAAATAAATTCGGTTTTTAATTTATCCGCTTTGAAACTCGCTTTAAGCCCTTTGGGCTCAAATTTAGCCGGATTTTGGATTAAATTTTACGGCTATTTTTGAGCTCATTTTTAAACTTTAATTTAATAAAATTGACGCTATAAACTAGCTCGTTAAATTTACTGACTTTCGACTATTTTAATCTAGCCTAGTTAAAGGCAGCTCAAATTTGCTTTAAATTTTACGCCTCAAAACCACGGTCAAATTTAAGCTGTTTTCTTAAATTTGACCGACGCGAGCTTATTTTTCAAGCCTAGTTTTAGCAAACTCTAACGCCTGCCTAACCGCATCCTCGATCGCTAGTACGTTTTTACCGCCTGCGGTTGCGAAGTCGTCCTTGCCGCCGCCGTTTCCGCCTAAAATTTGCGCCGTAAATTTGACCCATTCGCCAGCTTTCAAAGCCGCATTTTTCACGCCTGCGGCCAGAGCGATTTTGCCCTCTTCGTTTACTTGCACGAGCAGGATCGCCACCTTTTCGTTCTCGTTTTTAAACTCGTCTATCGTGGCTTTTATGTCGCCGCCGTCAAGCACCGCGACGCAAAGCTTGGTCTCGTTTACGTTTACCACCGCCAGCGCGTGCGCGTCTTTGGCTTGTGTGGTGTTGTCTTTTAGGCTTTTTATTTCGGCGTTTAGTTTTTTTACAGCATTCATCGGCTCGGCGCTTTTTAGCTCGGTTTTTAGCTCTTCGATCTCGCCGCGCCAGGCTTTTGCTAGATTTAGCGCGGCCTTAGAGCACACGGCCTCGATCCTGCGCACGCCCGCGCTCACGCCGCCTTCTTTAGTGATGAAAAACGCGCCGATTTGGCTTAAATTTGTCACGTGCGTACCGCCGCAAAGCTCCTTGCTAACCTCGCCGAAGCTTAGCACGCGCACCTTGTCGGCGTATTTTTCGCCAAATAGCGCAATCGCACCGCTGTTTTTAGCGTCCTCGATGTCCATTATCTCCGTTTTCGCCTCTATATTTTCGCTAATCGCGGCATTGACGAAATTTTCGATCTTTGTTAGCTCCTCCGCAGTCACTGCCTTTGGATGCGAGAAGTCAAATCTGAGTCTGTTTGCCTCGACGCTAGATCCGGCCTGCGCGATATGTGTTCCTAGCACGCTTCTAAGCGCAGAGTGGAGCAGGTGCGTGGCGCTGTGATGGCGCGCGATCTCGGCTCTTTGCTCGCTTACTTTTAGCTTCACGGTATCGCCGATTTTAAGCTCTTTTTTAACCGCGACGTTTGATAAATTTAGTCCGAAAAACTTCTGCGTATCTAGCACGTCGGCTGCGCCTACTATCTCGCCGCTATCGCCCGCCTGGCCGCCGCTTTGGGCGTAAAAAGGCGTCACGTCAAACATCGCCCAGCCTTGCTCGCCCGCTTTTAAAATTTGAGTTTGCTTAAAGTCCTCGTCAAGCAGCGCTAAAATCTTGCTCGTGCGCTCAAGCTCCTCGTAGCCGCTAAATTTATTTTCGCCGAATTTCTCTAAAAGCGCCTTAAAATCGCCCTTTGCGCTCTTATCGCCGCTGCCTTTCCAAGCGGCTTTAGCGCGCGCTTTTTGCTCGCTCATTAGCTCGTCAAATTTAGCTTCGTCTACTTTGAGTCCTTTTTCGCGTAGCATGTCGGCGGTAAGATCAAGCGGGAAGCCGAACGTATCGTAAAGCTTAAACGCGGCCTCGCCGCTAAAAATTTCTTTCGTGCGCGCTAGCTCGCTCTCAAAAAGCTCGAGTCCGCTTGCGATCGTGGCCAAAAATCTCTCTTCTTCGAGCCTTATTTGCTCTTTTACCGCCGCTTTTTTCTCGTTTAGGTAGGCATAGTGGCCGCCCATTAGCTCGCAGACTTTATCGACGAGGCGGTACATAAATGGCTCTTTTATGCCTAGCAGATATCCGTGTCTGATCGCGCGGCGAAGGATACGGCGAAGCACGTAGCCGCGGCCCTCTTTATCAAATGTAGTGCCCTGAGCTAGCAGGAAAGTCACCGAGCGGATGTGATCGCTGATGACGCGGTAGCTAGCGCCGCTCTCATAGACATAAGGCTTGCCGCAAAGCTTTGCGACTTCTTCGATAAGAGGCATAAAAAGCGAGCTATCGTAGTTGCTAAATTTGCCTTCCATTATCGCTGTGACGCGCTCAAGCCCCATGCCCGTGTCGATGCTAGGCTTTGGCAGCGGAGTTAGCTTTCCGTCGCTACTGCGCTCGTACTGCATGAAGACTAGGTTCCAAATTTCAAGAAATCTATCGCCGTCGCCGCCCATGTAGTCCTCAGGCGTATTAAAGTGCTCGCCGCCTTGGTCGTAGAAAATCTCGCTGCACGGTCCGCACGGTCCCGTATCGCCCATCTGCCAGAAGTTATCGTGATCGCCGAATCTATAAATGCGCTCCTTTGCGATGTGCTGCTCCCACAGCGCAAACGCCTCGTCGTCGCTCTCGTGAACGGTGACGTATAGGCGGTCTTTTGGTAGTTTTAGTACCTGCGTCACAAACTCCCACGCATACGCGATCGCATCTTTTTTGAAGTACTCGCCGAAGCTAAAATTTCCCAGCATTTCAAAAAACGTGTGGTGGCGCGCGGTGTAGCCGACGTTGTCTAGGTCGTTGTGCTTGCCGCCGGCTCTTATGCAGGTCTGACAGCTCGTGCGTATGGGCGGAGTAGGGCGCGGTACTTCGCCGGTGAAAATGCTCTTAAACGGCACCATACCCGCGTTTGTAAAAAGCAACGTAGCGTCATTTGGCACTAGCGGCGCGGACGGTATGATCTCGTGACCTTTGCTTGCAAAAAAATTTAAATAAGCCTCTCTAATATCCATCTTTTTTTCCTGATTTAAAGTTTTAAAAT
>CAURKB010000110.1:0-6832 GCA_963525315.1 uncultured Campylobacter sp.
CACCAAGCTTTCTTGTTCTTTGGCTATATGCGCGATAGTTAAAATTTTCTTTACGAATCTTTTCGTCTCTTTGGGAATATAGCTTTTTTTATCGTCGAGTAAAACGGCTAGATCGTCGGTACCGGCCTTTTTTATTCCCTCTCTTAGCCTTGCGTCGCCGCAGTTATAGGCCATCATCGCAAGATACCACTTACCAAAGTCGTTTTTTAAGCTTTGTAGATATTTAGTGGCCGCAGCGGTAGCCGCCATAGGGTCTTTTCGCTCGTCGGCATATTTATCGACTCTAAGGCCGTAAAGCCTAGCCGTAGACTCCATAAATTGCCAAATTCCGATGGCTTTTTTACTAGATACTATATGGTTTGAAAAACCGGACTCCGTCATAGCAAGATATAAAAACGACTCCGGGATACCGGAATCTTCTATAATCTTTTGAAGCATAGGGATATGCTTATGACCGTTTCTTATGGTATCGGCAAACTCTTTTCTTTTGCTATCTTTGATAGATTTTTTTATATCGTTATAATGAGAACTCTTCATAAATTTAGCGTCTATGTCGAATTCTTTTAAGATCATCTTTTGGGTTTGCTCTGCGTCGCTACCGGTTGCGGACGCAAAAAGCCATCCCGCACAGGCTAAACACAGCATTATTACTCTAAAGATTTTCATTTTTCTCCTTGATTACGTGTTAAATTTCGTAAAAATTTTCTTCGCGTTTTTCGTAGTTATTTGCATTACCTCTTCTTCTTTTAAATTTAAAATCTCAGCCATCTTTACCGCAACCAACCGCGTAAAAGCAGGCTCGTTCCTTTTGCCCCTAAAGGGTTCTGGCGTCAGATACGGCGCATCTGTTTCAAGCAGCAGCCTATCTAGCGGAATTTGGGGCAAAATTTGAACCAAATTCTTTGCGTTTTTAAACGTCAAAACTCCGCCGATACCAAAATAAAATTCGCCAATTTTAGCAAGCTCCAAAAGCAACGGCGAAGCGTTATAACAGTGCAAAACCGCAGCTACTAGCCTGCTTGCATACTCTTTTAAGATATTAAAACTATCTTCGTTTGCGTCTCTTATGTGCAAGATAACAGGCAAATTTAACTCTACGGCCATATCAAGTTGCGCTCTAAATACGCGCTTTTGTTCGGCTTTTTCCGCTTCTTTTTCGTTCTCATCCTTAGGCAAGCGGAAATAATCAAGCCCGCACTCGCCCACGGCTATACACTTTTTGTCTAGCGCAAATTTACGCAGCGTCTCTTCGTCAAATCCCGCTTTCTCATACGGATGAACTCCGACGGCAAAAAATACGTTTTCAAATTCGCGGGTTATTTTAGCCGCTTTTGGTAAATCATTAATATCAGCCCCCGGTATCAGTACTCCGCCGATACCGTTCTTACGGGCATTTTCAATAACTTGCGCAAGGTCGCCGTCAAAGCTTTTATCATCCAGATGACAATGCGTGTCTATTATCATCAGGCTATTTCCACCCTATTTCGACCGTTTTGTTTAGCTTTGCAAAGTGCCTCGTCGGCAAGCTCCAAAATCTCGTCGACGTTATAATCGCTTTTACCGAAAGTAACGCCTATGGAAACCGAAATTTTAACCGATTCGTTTTTAATATTTACCGGATTGGCTGCTATCGCGGCTCTTAGTCCGACGAAAAATTTAACCGCGTCTTCTTGCGATACGTTTTTTAATAAAACGCAAAATTCTCCGCCGCCGAATCTAGCCGCTATATCGCTGCTTTTGGTGTCGTCGATTAATTTTTTAGCCAGCAGTTTTAAAATTTTATCGCCGCTATCTTGTCCGTATTTATCGTTGATATTTTTAAGCCCGTCTACATCGATTACGGCTACGGCGTAAGGCATAGGATTTTCTTCCAAACTTGCCAAGTATCCTTGCATATCGTCGTAAAAATACCTTCTATTAAATAATCCGGTTAGAAAATCTTTATTGGCGAAATTTGCGATTTTATTGATATTTTCCATATTTTCTATGGTATTATTTACGCGACAAATAAGCTCTTCTTTTAAAAACGGCTTAGCGATAAAATCATTAGCTCCGTTTTTCAAAAATACCGCGCCGCTAACGTTTTCGTTCGCGCTAGTCATCATTATAACGCCTAGCTCGTTTTTATCTTTTTGTTCCCTTAGCTCTTTTAAAACCTCCAAACCGTCTTTTACCGGCATACCGTAATCAGAAACCACGAGTTTTATATCGGGATTATCGGCAAAATAATTCATCGCCTCTTCGCCGTGAGCCGCCGTAAATACTTGAAACTGCAAATTTTGCAGTATTTTTTTTACGTCGTTTCTAGTCTGCATTACGTCTTCTACTACCATGACTTTATACTGATTGTTGTTTTTTAGCCTATCTATCATATGAAATATATAATTTACGTCGCTCATATTTCCCTTATAGACGTAGTCCACGATGTCCTTATCCATAAAAGTTTCTCTAGTCTTATCGTCCATACTACCCGTTAAAACTATAATCGGCAGTCCCTTAGACGCTACGAAATCGACCACTTCGCCGTTTGGAGCATCGGGCAAATTTAAATCGAGCAAAGTTATAAAATAATCCTTAGCCTTCGTAAGAAACGCCTGCGCTTCTGCTAAGCTGTGAGCGACGTCCACTTGCATTTCGGTATTATCTTCCATCTTTTTAGCGATTAGCTTTGCTAAGGCTTTGTTGTCTTCTACTATTAAAATTTTACTTTTTTCCATAAATATCCATTTAAAAATTTTCGAGAATATACCATTACTTTTCTTTTTTCAACCTAAATTTTAAGCCAAACTTAAACAACCAAAAGCTGGCGGGCGAAATTTATCGCTTCCTCAGTTATACGTTCGCCGCTTATCATACGAGCCAGCTCGCTTACGCGTTCCTCGTTTTTTAGCTCCCTCACGTTCGAGGTTTCGCCGCGCTTTTCAACTAGAAAATGCGAATCGGCCTTGGAGCTTAGCTGCGGCTGATGCGAGATAGCGAAAATTTGATAAAATTTGGCCAAATTTAGCAGCACGTTTGCGATACTCATCGCCTCTTTTCCGCTTAGATTCGCGTCTATTTCATCTAGGATTATGACGCCCTCGCCGCCTCCGGTGATCTTGCTTTCGCTCGCGATAAAAGCTAGTCTTAAGCGGTTTAGCTCGCCCGAGCTTAGATTTTTTAGCGCCGTCTCGTTTAAGCTCAAATTTACCTCGTCCCTACCGGCGGCGTCTAGGGTTTTACTATTTATCTTTAATAAAATCTCGCTCATATAAAGCTCTTTTAGAAACGAATTTATGAGCGCTTCAAGCTCCTTTAAATTTGCCGCGCGAGCCTGGCTGATTTTATCCGCCAGCGCGTTTACCGCGGCTTCATTTTGCTTAAATTTACGCTCCAGCTCGCTCTTTTCAAAACTTATATTTTCGTATCTTGCAAGCTCCGCTTTGCGCGTTTTTAGCGTCTGCAAAGCCTCCTCCTCGCCGCCGTAGCGACGCACGAGCGAGTTTATCGCCTCGATGCGGTCTAGCACTCCCTCGATATCTACATCCTCTAGCTCGTCCATGTTTAGATTTTCGCGCGCCACTCGCAGCTCGTTCATCGCCTCTTCAAAAAAGCTACTATCGACGTCGCTGATGTTTAGCGCGTCGGTCACGGCCTGCTCGAAATTAAAAATTTGCTCCGCCCTATTCCATGCTTCTAAAATTTTATCCTTTTTGCTTAGGCGCTTTTTTAGCTCCATTAGCTCGTCAAATTCCCCAATCTTCGGACTCACGCTTTCTATTTTATTAATTTCAAAAGAGGCAAATTCCTTTAGCTCCTCCACTCTTTTTTCTTCGTCGATTATTTTTTTCAGCTCGCGCGAGATTTGGCTAAATTCCTCAAATTTGAACCTAAATTCGCCGAGCGTTTCGTTAAATTTAGCGTCTTTTTTCGCTTGCAAGCTATCAAGCAAATTTAAAAATCTCTCGTTTTCAAATTCGTTTATTTCCTTTGCGGACAGGTATTTGACGTGCTCTTTGGCGATACTGGCTAGATTTTTTTTAGAAACGGCTTGCGAGTTTATAAAGTAGCGCATCGTTTTGTCGCGAAAAAGCTTAAAGGTATTTATCTCCTCGCTCTCAAGGCCAAATTCCTCAAGGTTAAATTTATGCGAGACGTCGGCCTCTATCAGCTTTGCTTCGCTATCTTTTAGGCCAAAAACCGCCATTATCGAGCCCATCAGAACCGATTTGCCAGCGCCGCTCACGCCCGTAAATACGCTAAGTCCGCGCCCGAAATTTAACTCGACGTTTTCAAAACTCAAATTTTGCTTTATCAAAATCCGCTCAATCATTATAACCCCAATGCAGTTTTTCTTTTAAAATTTGAAAATAATCTCTCCCGACGTGGCGGATTAGCCGCGCCGTACTCGCGCTTAGCGTCATGCTCACGCTCTCAAACTCGCTCATCTTATACCTATCTTGCCCGTCGATAACGAGCACCGCAGCGCTTGAAGTTTTAAATTTGATCTCAAATCCGCGCGGAAGCACGACTGGGCGCTGCGTGAGCGAGTGCGAGCAAACGGGCGTAACCAAAAACACCTCGCTCAAAGGATAGGTTATCGCCCCTCCCGCGCTCATGTTGTATCCGGTAGAACCCACGGGCGTAGAAACGATGACGCCGTCGCCAAAATACGCGTTAAAGTATTTTTCGTTCCAAAAAGCCTCCACGTGCGTCATGGAGCCCACCTTTTCGCCCACGATTACCGCGTCGTTAAATGCGATTTTGCGCAAAATTTCCCCGCTTTTTTTGTGCAAAAAAACGTCAAGCATAAAAGGGGTCTCGACCTCAAATTTACCCTCGAAAAACTCGGCGAAAAATTTCTCGCATTCATTCATCGTGATATCTGTTAAAAACCCTAGCCTGCCCGCATGAATGCCTAACACGAAGGGCGAAATCTCGGCCGCGTTTCTACAAAGCGAGATGATCGTGCCGTCGCCTCCGAGCGAGATCAAAAAGTCGCACTTTTTAGCCAGCTCGCGCACTTCAAATCCTTGCAAATTCGAGCCCTCTTTTAAATTTAGATGTTTAGCCGCCGCATTTTCAAACAAAATTTGAACGCCGTACCTAGCCAAAATTTCGCGCAAAATTCGCGCGTTTTTAACTAAATTTGCATTGATTTTCGCAACCAATCCGACCGTTTTTATCTCGGAAGGAAGCAATAAATTCTCTTTTTTCATAGGGCGGATTTTATCACATTTTATTTTAAAAAAGCTGGGAGCAAGCAAATTTCTAGTATAATGGGCGCGTTAAAAACAGCAAAAGGAGTGAAAATGCGTAGCCATTACTGCACTGATTTAAGCAGTGCCGACATAGGCAAAGAAGTTACGCTTTGCGGCTGGGTAAATACCTACCGCGACCACGGCGGCGTTATATTTTTGGACCTGCGCGATCGCACGGGACTGATCCAGATCGTCTGCGATCCGGCAGATAGCAAGAGCTCTCACGAGGCCGCGTCGCACGTTCGCGACGAGTATGTGTTAAGGATCAAAGGCAAAGTCCGCGCTCGCGGCGAAGGCCTGGTAAATCCGCGCCTAAAAACGGGCGAGATCGAAGTAGTCGCCAGCGAAGTAATCGTCGAAAACCCGAGCGAGGCGCTGCCTTTCGTCATCGGCGACGAGAGCGTAAATGAGGACATCAGGCTAAAATACAGATTTTTGGACCTTAGAAACGAGAAACTTCAAAATATCTTTAAAATGCGCTCAAAAGCGGCGATCGCGGCTAGAAACAGCCTAGATAAAATGGGCTTTATCGAGTTTGAAACGCCTATTTTAACGCGCGCGACGCCGGAAGGTGCAAGAGACTATCTAGTACCTAGCCGCGTATATCCGGGCCAGTTTTACGCCCTGCCGCAAAGCCCGCAACTTTTTAAACAGCTTTTGATGTGCTCTGGCTTTGATAAATATTTCCAGATCGCAAAATGCTTCCGCGACGAGGACTTGCGCGCGGATAGACAGCCTGAATTTACGCAGATAGATATCGAGATGAGCTTCATCGAACAAGAAGACATCCTAAATATGGCTGAAAATATGCTAAAAGACGTCTTTGCCGCCTGCGGATACGATATCCAAATCCCTTTCCGCCGCATGAGCTACAAAGAAGCGACCGAGACCTACGGCAGCGATAAGCCCGACCTGCGCTACGATCTAAAGATGATCGACGTTATCGACATTTTCGCGCGCTCGTCAAATGAAATCTTTAGCAAAATCGCAAGCGAGCCTAAGAAAAACCGCGTCAAAGCGCTAAAAGTGCCAAACGGCGATAATATCTTTAGTAAGCGCGAGATGAACCGCTTTGAGGAATTCGTCCGTAAATTCGGCGCTCAAGGCCTTGGCTACTTCCAGATGAAAGAGGACGGTCTAAAAGGACCGCTTTGCAAATTTTTCGAGCAAAGCGACCTTGACGAGATCGTGGCTCGCTGCGAGCTAAAAGTCGGCGATGTCGTATTTTTCGGCGCCGGCAAGAAAAAAGTCGTGCTTGACTACATGGGTCGATTTAGGATTTTCCTCGCCGAACAAATGGGCATCATAGACCAAAACAAAATGGAATTTTTATGGGTGCTTGACTTTCCGATGTTTGAGCAAAACGACGATGGTAGCTACTCAGCTATGCACCATCCGTTTACCATGCCTAAAAACATCGACGAGCCAGATCTCGAGGACATCCTATCAGTCGCTCACGACGTCGTGCTTAACGGCTATGAGCTTGGCGGCGGTAGCGTGAGGATACACAAAAACGACGTTCAGCAAAAGGTATTTAAACTGCTTGGTATCGACGAAGCCGAGCAACGCGAGAAATTTGGCTTCTTGCGTGA
>CAURKB010000111.1:0-6826 GCA_963525315.1 uncultured Campylobacter sp.
CGGTATGGGCGTAGTTATCGGCGAGACTGCAGAGGTGGGCGATGACGTGCTGATATATCATCAAGTGACGTTAGGCGGCACGGGTAAGGAACGCTGCAAGCGCCATCCGACCGTAAAAAACGGCGTCACGATAGCAGCCGGCGCAAAAGTGCTGGGAAATATCCTAATCGGCGAAAACGCCAAAATCGGCGCAAACTCCGTCGTACTAAAAAACGTGCCGGATAACGCTACGGTCGTAGGCATCCCCGCTAGGATAGTACGTATAAACGGCGAGCGGGTCGGCGAATAAATAAATTTACTCTGGTCCGTATTTTTATAATCTCGCTCATTTTTAGCTTGATCTAAAAATTTAAAAATTAAATTTTGCTTTTTTATCCTAAATTTATAGCATTTCATGAGCTTTTATTTTGCATCCCTTTTTTTATGCGCGTTTAAGCCGTATTTTTGGTGCGGCTAATAGCCGTTTTATTTGTAAGAAAAATCGTTTTTGCGCCCTAAAACCCGTTTTCATACTTGCGGTTACGCCTAGCGGTACGCCAAGATAAGCTCATCGCGCCGGTTAGGCTTGGCTAAATTTGAAGACAGCGTCGGCCGCCGCTTGGTTTGATAAGCGTAAATTTTTATAAATTTAGCGAGTGTGTTTTTGATTTTAGCAGACGGCAAGGGCGTTTAGAAGCGGAGCATTTTTGAGTGATAAAATTTTTGGCTGGTAATTTTTGCTATATAAATTCGGATTTTATCTGCTTTAGGCCTCATGCTTAGCAAAAATTTCTCGCGCTATTAAAATTTAGGCAAAAAAAACTTGCTAAATTTAACCAAATTTTACCGCCCGGTTTTATTCGTCGTTTTAAAATTGGGTATTGCATCAAGCGCCTGCAAGTATGCGGTTTTGTTCGGACGTAGATTTTATTGCTAGAGCGGTGAATTCTGCCTTGCTTGCAGCTTGCGGGTTTTATCTAGCCGACGTAAAATTTTGCGTTACGGACTTTTTGTCACAATTAAATTTAAAGCCGTTTTGTCTGTTCTTATCAAATTTAACGAATTTTAGCATAAAAACGTATCAAAACCGAGTTTTTAAGCCGAGGCTTATGTGCAAAATTTCGCGTTTTTTCGGTTTTACGGATTGTCGTCCGTGAGATGCGGCAAGCTTGGGTTTTGGGTTTTTAGTCGCTTTATCGTCTTGGCCGATTTGCTAAATTCTATTAGATCCTCGACCGTTTTTACCTCGCTAGGAAGCTTTTGCAGTGAATATTTAAAAATTTCAGCCGCCGCGATAGCATCGTTAAGGGCTCTGTGGTGAGCGTTATTTATACCTAAAATCTCTTTTAGCGTGCCTAGGCCATATTTTGGCGAGGCGATAGTGCGGCGGGCTAGGTCGATCGTACAGAGCCTGCGGTTTAGCAGCTCTCCGTATCCTAGCGCCTCCAGCGTCGCGCTGATAAAGCCGTAGTCAAAGCGAGCGTTGTGTGCTACGAAAACGCTCTGACCCAAAAAGACCTTAAACTGCTCCATGACAAAGGCTAGGCTAGGTGCATTTTTTAGGTGTTCTGCCGTTATACCCGTTAGTTCGCTGATATTTTCCGGGACGTAGGGCGCGTGCACGAAGGTTTCAAATTTACCGATTATTTCGCCGTTTTGTAGCTTTAGCGCGCCGATTTCGATGATCTGGCCGCTATTTATACCGCCGCTAGTTTCTATATCTACGACGCAAAAAATTTGATCTTTTATCTCCTTGCGGCGAGTTTTGAGCTCGATTTGGTTTTTTGCGGTGCGGGTTATGTCAAGCCCCAGCGCGCGCCACATCTGCACGTCGCGAACGTCGAAAAGCTCGGCGTATTCGTCCATTTGCTTGGTTGCGGCGACGAAGTCGGCGTAGGGTATGTTTCGCTTGGCGATTACGGCTAGTAAATTTTCAAAATCTTGGTTCAAAACTCGAGCTTTAGCGAGCGGATAGAGTGCTCGTATGAATTTGACGAAAATATATAACTGCCCGCCACGACGATATCCACGCCCGCTTCATCAAGCTGCGCGACGTTTAGTCCCGTCACGCCGCCGTCGACTTCGATCATGCATTTAGCGTTTTTGCGTTCGATCATTTCGCGTAAGCTGCGGGCTTTTTCGAGCACCGAAGGGATAAACTTTTGACCGCCGAATCCCGGATTTACGCTCATTAGCAGCACCATATCGACCTCGTTTACGATGTGCTCGATCGCCGAGACCGGAGTATGCGGATTTAGCACGATAGCAGGCCCCACGCCGCGGCTACGGATGTGATCTATTAGACGTAGCGGATGCTTTTCCTCCTCGATGTGAAAGCTTAAAAATTTAGGCTTCAGAGGCAAAAAAAGATCGACGAAAAAGGTATTATTTTGAACCATCAGGTGTATATCTAGCGGCTTTGTAGCGGCCTTTGCTACGGCGTTTACGACGACGGGGCCGATGGTTAAATTCGGCACGAAATGCCCGTCCATCACGTCAACATGTACAAGATCAGCTCCGGCTTCGCAGATAGCCTCGATCTCGGCTCTTAAATTTCCAAAATCCGCCGATAAAATACTAGGCGCTACATACATCTTTTATCCTTTATTTACTTAGAAAAAATATCGCATCCGAGCCGTCTACGTCAAGCCGCACCAAGACGCCTCGGTTTTTATTGTTTTCGTCTTGAGTTACCTCTAAAATATGCGGCAAGGTAAAGCTCACGGTTATGCCCTGCCTGGCTAGCTGCGATTCGATACGGTCGCAAATAACGCTTAGCAGATCGGCATACGCTTGAGATAGGCTTAAATTTTCGCTATTTTGAAGTAAAATTTTACACATCTTTTTGATATCGTTTTTTTGTAGGCAGAGGATAAATTTAGCCTCCAAATCACCGTAAAACGCGACCGAGCCGATATTAAATTTACCCTCTTGGCAACTAAAACGCTCTATTGCGGTGCTTATTTTCGTAACCGTAGAACCGGACATTGAGGCTAGAGTGTCCGTTACCGTCGCTAAAAGGCTCGGCAAGGCGTTTATGATATCTTTAGTAAGATTTTTGGGTCTTTCTTCTCCAAAGCCGCCTCCGCCCGCGATAGTGCCGTCGTCTTCGTAAAATTCGCCGAGGCTCTTATAAACCAAGATGCCGTAGTCCTCAAGGTCGTTTTTTAGGACTTGGGACGTGCTGGCTAGTTTTAAGCCGCATACGACGATAGCGGCTCCATACTCGGCGCAGACGGTAGAGAGCTTGGCTAAAAAAGATACGCCGTGGATATTTATCGAACTTGATTTACTCATATCAAAGACAAAAAATTTAAAGCCTATTTTTAATGAATTATTAAACGTCTTTTGGTCGAAATTATTTATGAAAGCCGAGTCGATAAAGCCCTCTAGCTCGTATATAACGGCATTTTCTCTAAGCGTGGTTTTTATGTCTTTTTTACTTGATTTTATCTGCGTGAGATAGACCGAGTACTCAAAGTCTTTATGAAGGCTTTTAAATTCTTTTAGATCCTTAGCTATCGTCGGGATATAGCCGATACCCGAGAGCTTAAGGGCGATTTGGCGTTTTTGGTCGGCATCGTCATTAAAAACTATGATGCGTCTATTTGCGTATTCGGGTTTAAACTCCCCCCAAAATAGCGCCGCTACGTTTGCGGTCTCGAAAAAAGATAAATTCGTCATGCCCTTTGACATCCTTTTGAGGGCTTTAAATTTAACTTCGTTATAGTCGCAAAAGCCTACGCTAGCGCCGTTAAATGCGGCTAGCTTTAAAATGGCTTCAAGGATTAGATTAAAACCGATTTTATTAAAATAAACGGCGTTTTTAAGGGATATTAAGATGTAGCGAGGGGATTTTTGGCGAATAGAATTTATATTTTTTTCGCTGATTTCATATTTAGATACGTCTCCGTCAAGAAAGCCCATAGGATAAAAAATGGCCGTATCGTCTTTAAATTTTAATCTCATAAAACGCCTAGAAATTTCCCGATTTATAGCAGGGCTTAAATTTGCCCGCAGATCTCGCAAAATAAAATATGTTTAAATTTTATTATTTTATCCTTTTTATCCATAATTTTAGTTTAAAACATCACACTCGCTTAAAAACCGACCGGAGCATTTAAGTTAATATTTTGCTTATTTTAGATAAAATCAGGAAAAATTTTTAATTTTAAGGAAATAAAATGTCAAGAGTATGCGCAATAACAGGCAAAGGTCCGATGGTAGGCAACAACGTCAGCCACGCCAAAAACAGAACTAAAAGAAGGTTTTTACCAAACCTACGAACTATCCGCGTAACGCTAGAGGACGGCACTACGAGAAAGATCAAAGTAGCTGCTTCTACGCTAAGAACAATGAGAAAACAGTCACGCTAAATTTACCGCAAATTTGAGGAGTTGTCTTTGTTTAAAAAGATTTTAAAATTCCTCAACTGGTCGAGTTCTGCCAAACCTCAAATCAATCTCAATACCGAACTTTACGAACAACTTCGCCCGTTTCGCCTACCGCTCATCTTAGTCGTTTTGATGATGACGATCGGCGCTATGGGTTATGTCGCGATTGACGGCTTTAGCCTATCTGACGCGATATATCAGGCGGGTATGACTTTTACGACCGTCGGATTTACAGAGGTTGCGCCCATTTCCCCGGCTGGACGGCTTTTTACCATTACGTTTATTTTACTCGGTTTTGCCGTTTTTACGTTTTCTACGGGTTTGATGCTCGAGGTTTTAAAAAAGGGCGCGCTCGTAGCGATCATAAAGGAGAGACGAATGCTATATAAGATCGCAAGGTTAAAAAACCACTTTGTTATCTGCTATCACAACCAATACACATTAGAGCTAAGCCGAGAATTTAGAGAAAATCACATCCCCTTCGTCGTCATAGACCCGCGCGAAGATCTACCGGAAATCGCAGAAAGAAATAAGTATCCATACTACATCGTCTCTCAACCCCACACGCAAACCGCGCTTTTAAAGACGCATTTTTCAAGCGCAAAAGGTATGATCACGTTAAGCTCTAATATCGCCGACAATATCGCGCTTATCGCGACCGTAAGGCTTTTTGAAAAAGAGATCGGACGTAAAAAGCCCTATTTTATAATGACAAACTCCGATAATCAAGACGATACCGAACGCCTAAAAAAGCTCGGTGCAAATAGCGTCGTGAGCCCGTCAAAGCTAGTCGCCCAGCGCCTTAGTGCGATGAGCGTGCGTCCGGATATGGAAAATTTGCTCGAGCAGTTTTTGTATAAACAAGACTCGCCGATCGATATCGAGGAGATTTTGGTACCCGACTACTCATGGGTGCGCTTTAAACGCCTAAAAGAAACAAATTTACGAAACATAACAAACGCCGACGTCGTAGGTATCAAAGACGTGAATAACAAATTTATCCCGATGCCAAAGGGCGATACGCTAATCGGTACGGGTACGAAGCTACTAGTCATCGGCACTGGCGAGTCGATACGCCTAACCAAACGAGTCATAAAAAGCAGACATAAGCCAGAAGAGCTAAAATACGTCTAAAATTTGAGACGATTTATGTGTATTTTAATTTTGCCTTTGCCTAGATAGCCGTAAATTTAACGCTAAAATCAGGGATCGATCCGATCTTTTACTCAAATTTAAATTTTGCAAAAGTATCTTTTGGATTAGATAGCGTAGAAATTTAAGCTATTTAGAGACGAAACTAAACTACCGTAAATTTTAATGAATGCTCCGAATTTGACGCTTTTTTAACCCTCTCTTAAAATAACATTCGCTAAAATTAAATCAAACTTTAATTAAAGGAGCAAAGATGTTTCATGAGGATAGAGAGCTTATAACTAAGCTAAAAGGTACAAACGCGCACTTTACATCGCTTTTTGATAAGCACAACGACCTGGACGAAAAGATCGCCGAGATGCAAAAAGGCAACGTCTATAACGATGCCGAAGTGGATGCTCTAAAACGCGAAAAACTCAGACTAAAAGACGAAATTTACGCCTTTTTAGCCGAGTATAAAAAAGAAAATAATCTTTAATTTAATAGCGGCGGACGATTTGTGCCGCCGTTTTCTGCTTCAAATTCTCTCAAATTTTATCTTTGATTAGCTGAAAATCGCGTTAAATTTAATTCAAAACCAAGCCGTAAAACATTAAATTTCACGTAAAACATTAAATTTTGTTTTTCAAATTTAAAACGCGGCTATGTCGAAATCTTTTTGGGTACCCAAAAGACCGCCGTTCCAACGCATAAAATAATAACCGCTCAAATATAATCCATCTTATTTTTTGCCTACTTTTACCGAAGCTTAATTTATTTTTTGTTTATTGTAACACAAGCTCGCGTCTTTCTCGGGTAGGCCATGATTTAAGATAAAATTCGCTAAAATTTATAAAACATTAAAAAGGATCGAAAATGGATGAGACAAAGAGTGTTTTTATCAACCGAGAGCTTAGTTGGTTGCGCTTTAACTCGCGCGTTTTAGCCCAGTGCGAAAAGGCGTTACCGCCGCTTGAAAAGCTAAAATTTATCGCGATTTACATGACGAATTTGGATGAATTTTATATGATCCGCATCGCGGGGCTAAAGCAGCTTTTTGCCGCAGGGGTCGCAGCTAGCGGTAGCGACGGCATGAGTCCGCTCGATCAGCTAAGAGAGATCAGAAAATACATCAAAGACGAACTCGCGCTCGTGGAAAAACACTATAAAGACGCGCTAAAAGAACTCGCGCAAAACGGGCTTTTTATGAAAAATTACGACGAAATCTCGCCCGAGCTCCGCGCCAAATGCGACGAGTATTTTTTCTCAAACATCCTGCCCGTCATCGTGCCTATCGCGGTCGACGCCACGCATCCGTATCC
>CAURKB010000112.1:0-6824 GCA_963525315.1 uncultured Campylobacter sp.
GCGTATGAGTCTGGTGCTATACCCTACGCGAGTAATCATCGTAAATAACGGCGAAAACGAAGCCCTAGAGGAGAAAATGCAAGCTATGGTAGACGAGCAGACTGCGGCTCTGCGCTCGGGCAAATTTGCAAAATACATATAAAAACGAAGTGGTAAAAACTAAAATCAAATTTGATCCGCACGCTGCGTTTTTGGCGACCGTGCCGACCGTAATTTAAATTTAAAATGGAAATAAGCGGTTTTGCGATTGCGAGATTTGCCTAAAATAGAGCAAAATCTAACGGCAAAATTTGTGCTTAGCTCGCGCGGTAGTAAAGCAAATTTGCAAAAAGCATAAATCTTTTGTAAAAGAGCGCGTAAATTTAGCTCTCGCGCCTAAGCGCCGATGTAAATTCGGACGTCTGGAATCAAATTTAACTCTTTAAAATGCTAAATAGGGTCTTTGAGATACGCTAAATAAACTCGGCAGAAAATTTACGCTACGGCTGATTTTAGCAAGACTTTACGGCGATACGGCGCACGCTAAATTTTCACGTAACGTTAAAATCAGCTTTAAATTTATACGGTTTTGGGCTGCTAGGAGTCGGCGCCGGGTTAAATTTAACCGCCGTAAACCACTATAAAAGCTTTTGTTTGATTTAGCGTTTTTACTTAAATTTACGCGCTTATTTTGAGCGGGCTTACGGCTCGGTTAAATTTACTTATACGTACTCTTTTTCGCGCTTTAGGTCGGTGATTAGCAGAGGATCGTCCTTGCGCATCATTTTTATGAGCCGTTCTACGCGCTGCGTAGTCGGATCCTCGCGTAGCCAGTCTAGCTCGCGCTGCGTGATACCCACCATCTGGAGAAATTCTACTCTGCCGTTTGGCGTGTCTATGCCGCCAAGCACTGGACCTGGCGCGAAGGCTACGCCTACTAGCTTTGTACTCGTATCAAGACGTATCGGCGAATTTGCCGGCATGAAATGATATGTCTCAAACCATTTTTTGCTTGTGTGGACGTATTTAGCGAGGTTTTGCATGACGGATATAACCCAAAAAGGCTCGTTTGGGGCTACATTGTCGTCGCCGAGATCCGAGTCCGGGTCGTCCGCAAACGGCGCGACGCGCATGCTAAACTCAAATCCCCATCCGCTAAATTCTTCTTGCGCGCTTTGCGGATCGTAGTAAAGCTCGCTCATGCCAAAGCTCACGATATGGCGATGAAACGCACTATCCTCGCAGTCAAATATACTAACGCCCGCCAAATAATCATCGCCGCCCAGACTCGCATGTAGCTGCGACGGGTAATGGCGCTCGCTTGCGGGGTCGTAGATTTTTTCCAGCGCGTCGTTTATCGCGTCCCAGCCCGGCGCATCGTCCTCTTCAAACATAGCTGCATACTCTTGCGTCGTCATTTTTATTTCCTTTTTAGTAAATTGCATTAAGCGCGGGTACTATATATAAAATTTGCAAATTTAAGGAAATGGGGACAAATTAAAAAAAGCTAAAATTTACGCCCGATATTTAGGCGTAAATTTCATCCACGATAGTATCTACGAAATCATGAGGGTCAAATTTTACTAGATCGTTCATCGTTTCGCCGGTGCCGATGTAGAGTATCGGCAGCTCCAGCTCGCGCGCGACGCCAAAAAGCGCTCCACCCTTTGGTGTACCATCAAGCTTGGTGATGATGACGCCGTCAAGCTTCACGATGTCGTTAAAGGCCTTTGCCTGCGCTAGGCCGGCGTTGCCCTGCGTGCCGTCGAGGATCAGGATCTTGCGGTGCGGCGCGCCTGCGTAGGCTCTGTCTGCGATGCGCACGATCTTGCTTAGCTCGTTGGCTAAATTCGTTTGATTTTGCAGGCGACCTGCGGTATCTAGGATGACGTTGTCGAGATTTTTAGCGACGGCCGAGCTGATCGCGTCAAAGGCGACCGCGGACGGATCGTGACCCTGCTGTGTGGCAACGATAGGCACGCCCGTTCTCTGCGCCCACTGACGTAGCTGCTCGATGGCTCCTGCTCTAAACGTATCGCAAGCGCCCAAAATAACGTTTTTGCCTTCGTTTTTATATAAATTCGCAAGCTTTGCGATCGTGGTCGTCTTGCCTGCACCGTTTACGCCCAAGATGAGTTCCACGAAAGGCTTTGCGCTTTTTACTTCGCGCTCGTTTTCGTATATGAAGTAGGTATTTAAAAGCCGCTTTAGGTCGTCTTTTTTGACCTCGTTTTGCGGCGGTAGGTAGTAGAGGACTTCTTCGACGATCTCGTAGGCGATGTCGGCTTCTAGCAAGATCTCTTCTAAAATTTCCTTTGAGATTTTTTTATCGGCGGGCTTTGACGAGCGTATCGCCGTTAGCGTCTTATCAAGCCCCTTTTTTAAAAAACCAAACATCAGTCGATCACCTTATTTATATCGCTTTCTAGCATCTCTTCTGGCACGAGACCGACGTAGTGCGTAGCGTATTCGCCGTTTGGTTTATAAAGCACTATGTAGGGTATGCCTACCACGCCGCCTAGAGCCTTGGCAAAGCGAGAATTACCCTCGCCGTAAGCGACGTCGAAATTTATCTTATATTTTTTCATAAACGCGTCTATTTCATCCTTTGATTTATCTTCCATTAGTACGCTTACGATTTTTAGCTTACCTTTAAATTTATCGTTTAGATTGTTTAGATGCGGTATTTCGGCCTTGCACGGCGGACACCAGGTGGCGAAAAAATTAAACAAAATCGCCTCGTCGTTGCCTTCGACTTTAAAGCCTTTGTCGAATTTTTGCAGCGTCATCTTGCTCTCGTCCATTAGCGTTAGATCAAAAGGCGCTTCTAGGCTTGCGCTTTGACTCGGAACGGAAACGCTCTGGCTTGCTTCGCTCGTCTTAGCCTGGCTTGCTTCGCTTTTGTTTTCATCGCCGCAGCCGCCTAAAAATAGAGCTAAAAATGGTATAATCAGAAGAGTTTTTTTCATATTTTTCCTATTTTGAAATTTGGAAGAAATTATACATAAAATTTATGAAACGAGCGTTAAATTTGACAAAAGAAGATTTTAGGCGCGACGCCAAACGGATTTTAAAAAAAGAGGTTCAAATTTCGGCGCGAGCGAAACACTATAAGATGTTTAAGCCGCTTTTAAATTTGCTAACCGAGCTTAAAGCCAAACGGATTTTGATTTTTAACCCCCTTTCTTATGAGCCAAATTTTTATATTTTGAAACGCGAGCTAGCCAAAAAGTATGAAATTTTCGCTCCGTTTATGCTTGGTATTAGTTTAGAAATGGTAAAATCCAGGCTACCGCTTGTATCTCGGACGAAATTTGGCGTAAAAGAGCCGCTAAGCACCAAGATATTTAAAAAGCGTATAGACGTAGCCGTAGTTCCGGCTCTCGGGGTGGACGGAAATATGGCGCGAATAGGACACGGTAAGGGTTTTTATGATAGATTTTTTGCAAATTTGCCCTACCGACCTACCTTGATATTCGTTGAAATTTTAGACAATTTTACAAATGAAATCATATCTGAAGATCACGACGCTACTTGTGATTTTTACCTGACCCCGAGCAAAATTTACGTAAAAAGAGGAATCTATGATAGAAATTTTAATCGGCTTAGGAACAGGTGCGGCGGGCGCTGGCGTAGGCTATCTCATCGCTAAAAAAATCAACGACGCAAACTACAATATATTTTTAGAACAGGCAAAAGCAAAGGCCAAAGCGATAGAATTTGAGGCCGAACGCACGCTAAAAGACGCTAAAATCCAAGTCCAAGAGGCTGAATTTGAAGCCAAGAAAAAATACGACGACAAAACCGTAAAACTGCAAAAAGAGTACACGCAAAAATTTGAAGAAATCGGTAAAAAAGAGCAAACTCTGCTAAACGAGCAAGAAATTTTAAACGAAAGCAGGGCCGAGCTTGAAAAATCTCGAAACGAAGCAAAAAGCATGTACGAGGAAGGGCTTGGGCTAAAAGCAAGCTATCAAGCCAAGCTGCAAGAGGCGCTAAAAGTACTCGAACACGCTGCCGGCCTAACGCAAGAAGAGGCGCGCGAAGAGGTGCTAAAAAAAGTAGAGGAAAAAAGCCGCGCCGAGATCGCTCACATCGTGCGAAAACACGAGGAGGAGGCTAAACGCGAGGCTAAAAAGCGGGTTAACTACATCCTAGCGCAGGCTACATCGAGGTTTGCGGGAGAGTTTGCCGCCGAGCGCCTGATAAACGTCGTGGATATCAAAAACGATGAGCTAAAAGGCCGCATAATCGGCAAAGAGGGGCGCAATATCAAGACCCTGGAAATGGTGCTTGGCGTAGATATCATCATCGACGATATGCCTCACGCTATCACGTTAAGCAGCTTTAATCTCTACCGAAGGGCGATCGCGACGCGCGTGATAGAGCTTTTGGTGCAAGACGGCCGCATACAGCCGGCAAGGATAGAAGATCTACACAAAAAAGTATGCGAAGAATTTGAAGCATCAATCCTAGAGGAGGGCGAAAATATCGTCATCGACCTAGGCCTTAGCAAAATTCATCCCGAGATAATGAAGCTAATCGGCAAGCTAAAATTTAGAGCCAGCTACGGACAAAACGCCCTCGCGCACAGCCTCGAGGTAGCTCATCTTGCCGGCATCATTGCTGCTGAAACTGGCGGGGACGAAAAGCTAGCCAAAAGAGCGGGCTTGCTGCACGATATCGGCAAGGCCTTGACGCATGAATTTGAGGGTAGTCACGTCGATCTGGGCGCTGAAATTTGCAAACGCTACAAAGAACATCCCGTCGTCATAAACGCCATCTACGCCCACCACGGACACGAGGAGGCAACTAGCGTAGAAAGCGCCGCCGTTTGCGCTGCGGACGCTCTGAGCGCGGCTCGCCCGGGAGCGCGCAGAGAGGTGCTTGAAAGCTTCCTAAAACGCGTAGAAGAGATAGAAAACATCGCAAAAAGCAAAGAGGGTATCAAACAAGCATATGCGATAAACGCCGGTCGCGAGATCCGCGTCATCGCAAACGCAAAGCTCATAAACGACGACGAAGCGGTGCTTGTTGCTAAAGAGATCGCCGCAGAGATCGAGAGCAAGGTGCAGTATCCGGGCGAGATCAAAGTAAACGTGATCCGCGAAACTAGAGCCGTAGAAATGGCGAAATAGGTCAAATTTAGGTAAAAGATGAAAAAAATTTTATTAGCGATTTTTTGCGTTTTAGCGCTCGGCGCCAACGACGAACTCGTGCTAAACGCGTCAAATTCTTTTACAAAGACGATGCGTAAAAACCCCGATGCGCCGGTTAAGGCCCTGCTTCAAAATGCAAAAGCGGTCGTTATCTTTCCGAGCATTACTAAAGTCGGCTTCGTGCTGGGCGGTATGCACGGCAAAGGCGTGATGCTCGTGGGAAACCCGTATGCGCCCAGCGAAATGATGGTCGTGGACATTAGCGGCGGCAGTATCGGATTGCAGCTAGGTTACGAAAATAGCGCGCTCGTGCTCTTTATCCTAAAAGATAGCCTCGTAGCCGATATAAAAGACGCCAAGATCACGATAAACGCCGACGCATCGTTTGCGTTTGCCGATACGGGTAAATTTTACGGGAAAGTGAGCGATTTTAGCTTCACCAGCGACATTTACGCCTACACCGACAACGACGGGTTTTTCGCGGGAGCGAGCTTTGGCGGAGCGGTACTTGCTAAAACCGGAGATACGCCGCCAAAGACCGATAGCTACGGATACAACGCGCTAATGGGCGCTATATCGAAATATTAAGGGTCAAATTTGCAAGAGATGCTAACCTCGCTATCGACCTATGGGTACGTGATAGTGTTTTTATATTCACTTGGAGGCGGCATGGTCGCTATCATCGCGGCCGGCGTGCTAGCTCATCTAGGCAAGATGGACATAACCGTGAGTATCGTGCTGGCAGCTGCAGCTAACGCTATCGGAGATACTTTGCTTTTTTACGTCAGCAGGTATAACCGCGCGGCCGTAATGCCGTATCTAGCAAAACATAAACGCAAGCTTGCCTTTTCTCAAATTTTGTTTAAAAAACACGGAAATAAAATAATATTTTTTAAAAAATTTATCTACGGACTAAAGACTCTAGTGCCTCTTGCTATCGGGCTTACGAAGTATTCATTTGCTAAATTTAGCGTCATAAACATTGTTAGCGCCGTAGTTTGGGCGGTCTTGCTAGGGCTTGGCAGCTTTTATGCCGGAGAGGCGTTTGAGCGAGCGGGAAATTTTCTAGGAGAAAACGGCTGGTTGATGCCTGTCGGGATGCTTTCTTTGCTAGCTGCCGTATGGATATATCTAAAAAAAGCGACTACTAAAAAAAGGAGACAAGGATGAAAAAGCTACTGATTTCATTGGTGATTTTGGCTACCGTGGTTTTTGGCGGGCTGAAATTTAACGCAAATAAGGTGGAGGAGAAGTATAACGAGGCTTTAAGTCTAATCAAAACAAACGGAATAGACGTCAAAAATAGCGTATTTGAAAGTGGATTGCTAAAATCTCACGCAAACTACGAAGTGATTTTTTCTAAAAAACGCATAAACGAGCTTATGGCGCTTGGCGAAGAGTACGGTGCGCCTGAGGATATAGCAATAAAAATCGATATGAATATTTCACACGGTTTTGCCGGCTTGCTAGGTCAATTTGACGTCGTCGGGGACGCGGAGTTTTTAAGCGAGCCGTATAAAAATTTTATGATAGAGGCATTTGACTCCGCAAAGCCTATTAAATTTCACTCTAGCGGCACCTCTGGCGGAGATAAAAAAATCGTCTTCGAGCTAGCCGGAGTACAAAAAGAGGTGGACGGCAATAAGGTAAATTTGGCAAAATCGTTTTTGATTTTTGATATAAACG
>CAURKB010000113.1:0-6796 GCA_963525315.1 uncultured Campylobacter sp.
ACAAGAAAGGTTAAATTTAGTGCACAACGCTAAATTTAACCAAACCAAATTTAGCGTTTTAAAGATGCGGGTCTAGGCGGACAAATTTGAAATTTTACCGTTCATACCGCAAAGAGTGCAGTCTCGTTACGCCGAAACCGCACTCAAATTTAGCCGTCAAATTTACAGCAAAATCAGCGACGCTACCCAAACCGTCGCCATACCCACGATTCCCATTATAAATGTAAGCATCGTCTGAGTCTTGTAGCCCTGCTCCGGCGACATCTTGCTAAAGTTCGTAACGACCCAGAAGTAGCTATCGTTAGCGTGTGAAACAGTCATCGCGCCCGCAGCGATCGCCATCACCGTTAGCACCGCGCCCATCTCGCTAGTTAGCCCCAGCGCGCTCATCATCGAGCCGCTATCGGTGAAAAGCCCCATGATAGAGGCCGTAGTCGTAAGCGCCACGGTCGAGCTGCCTTGAGCGGTCTTGATGATAGCAGAGATAACAAACGGGAAAAATATACCCACGGTGCCGATGAGATGGGCATTTGCCTTCATAAACTCTACAAAGCCCGCCTTAGCGATGACGTTACCTAGCACGCCGCCCGCAGCCGTGATGAAAAGGATCGGTCCCACGATCTTTAACGTTTCGTTGGTCATGAAGTTAAATTCGCCCAGCTTACCCGTTTCAGCCAGCAAGATAACGGCAAATAGCACGCCGACGCCAAGCGCGATAATCGGGTTGCCCAAAAATAAAGCAAAACTCGCAAACGCGCCTTCTAGCTTTAGTATCGAGACGACCGAACCCAGCGCCATCAGCAAAATCGGCACAAAAATCGGCGCCAAGCTCAAAAACGCGCAAGGCAGCTTGCCGTGCTCTTTGATGATTTCGTCGTAGCTCTTGCCTACTTCAGCCAGATCCTCTTTTAGGTTCACTTTTGCGCCGATAGTCTTAGCAAAAAGATAGCCCGCGACGAGAACCGGTATCGAAACTACCGCACCCACGGCGATGACTAGCAGTAGGTTGTGCCCCACGCCCACGGCTCCGGCGGCCGCTATCGGGCCTGGCGTCGGCGGTATAAATACGTGCGAGGTGTATAGGCCGCACGAGAGCGCGACGGCCATAGCTACGGGGTTGGCGCCGATTTTTTCCTTTATCGCGCGGCGGATCGGATCTAGCACGACAAAGCCGCTATCGCAAAAGACCGGGATACCCACAATCCAACCCATGATGAGCATAGCTAGCTCAGGACGCTTGTCGCCTACGCAGCGCACGACCATGTCGGCCAGCTTTAGCGCCGCGCCCGTCTTTTCCAGCGCCATACCGATGAGCGCGCCCAGGATGATGACGATGCCTATGCTTTTAAATATCCCGCTAAATCCTTCTCCGATGATCGCGGGGATTTTGACCAGGTCGATGCCCGCGACGACGGCAAGAGCCAGCGAGGCGAGCATGATCGCTATAAAGGGATGAACCCCGAACCTAGAAATCAGCACGATCATAAAAACGACCGCGATGACGAAGCAGACGATGAGAGCAATACCGCTCATAGCAGCTCCTTTCGGATAAAATTTTTACTTAACGCAATATTACCGAAATTTGTTTTTAAAATATCTAAATTAGATTTAAAACTTTAGTTTCATTTTATAATATGTGTAAATTCGGCAGATTAGCGGTCTCGTTTTGAGTTAGTTTTAACCTATAAGCGCGCAAACGGAGCAATCTCCACTCAGGCCTTTGCTTTGCTCGCAGCGACGAATACTAAAATTAGGCTTTGCGGCGATTTTACCGATTTGACTAGGTTTAGTCTTTGCTAGCCGCCTTAAACCCGCATCTTTATGGCGCAAACGAAAAATACAATTACGCGGTTTTGGCTGAAATTTTACCGAATGCGAGGTTTATAAAGTAGCTAAATTTTGGCGACTCGCGCTTTAAATTCTGTGCCTTAATTTCTTGCGCGCTGTCGCTAAATTTTAAGGGGCTTTGGGCGGATAGCGCGGAGGATCAATAAAACAGACAGCGGAGCTAAGCGCGAGATTAAATTTTATCTGCAAAATTTAGCTAATCGCAGGGATAAATTTTAAAAATTTAGGCCTATAAAAGCCAGTGTTTCTAAAGGGCAGGCTTTAAAACGGCGCTCCCGAACTTGCCAAAGCTCTTTCGTAAATTTAGTCTACGCGCTATTTCTCCGCGAATTTCACGCTTGCGTAAAGGTAGCTCGCAAGCCCCAGCGCACCTAGTATCGCGCCCGCCTCGCCTATGTGTTCAAGTCCGAATTTCGTTGCGACCTGATGCCCCAAAAGCGCTCCGCTGCCGATGCCCACGTTGTATATCGCCGAGTAGATCGATATCGCGACGTCGGTAGCGTCGGGAGCTAGCGCCAAAACCCTAATCTGCAAACAAAGCCCAAAGCCTGAAATACCTATCCCCCAGACGAAAGCCGCGAGCAGCAGCGCCGCGCTCTCTGCGACAAAAACCTTTAGCGTCAGCGCCGAGGCTAGGATAAAGAGGATCGAGCAGATCAAAAAGGCGTTCGCAAATGAGCGGTAAAGCTTTGAAAAAAGCATGCTAGCGGCGATGCCCGAAGCGCCGAATGCAAGCAGGACGTAGGTTACGAAGCGATCACCTGAGGGATTAAATTTAGCCACGAAGGGCTCGACATAGCTGTAGGTCGTAAAATGCGCGCCTACGATCAAAAACGTCAGCAGATACAAAGCAAGCAGCATAGGGCGCTTTGCAAGCATCGGCAGGCTCGCAAGAGAGCCCGCGCGACGGCTTGGCAAAAACGGTAAAATTTTCCAAAGAAACAGCGCCTCCGCCGCCGCAAGCGCGCCGATTGCAAAAAACGTAATCCTCCAGCCCAAAAGCTCGCCGACCACGCGCCCCAAAGGAAGCCCCAAAACCATGGCTAGCGATGTCCCAAGAGCCAGCATGCCGATAGCCTGCGAGCCTTTATTTATCGGCGCTACGCGCACGACGAGCGATGAAGTGATCGACCAAAAGATCGCGTGCGAAATCGCGATACCAAGGCGCGCGATTACCAAAACGGTAAAATTCCACGCAATTGCGGCCAGGACGTGGCTTAGCGTAAATAGCACGAAAAGTCGCAAAAGCAGCCTCTTGCGCTCGAGCTTTGAGGTTAGCAGCATCAGCGGCAGCGAAAGGATACTCACAGCCCACGCGTAGACGGTGATTATGAGGCCTACGCTAGTAGCGTCCATGCTAAAATCCGCCGCGATGTCGCTTAGCAGCGCCACGGGGATAAATTCCGTCGTGTTAAAAATAAAGGCGGCAAACGCCAGCAAGGTAACTCTTACGTAGGCGATTTTATGGACGTTCATAGATTTTCTCTTTCCAGCTTTTAAATTTAGGCTTTTGCCCTTGATTTTGGGCCAAATTTACGTTCAAGCAAGGTTTTAGCGACCGATTTTATCTTAAATTTAGCCGCAAACCGCAAGCGTTTAAGATTACACGACTAACCCAAAGCTAGCCGGTTTTAGGCAAATTTGACGCCTACCGAGCGCTAAGCCTAAAATTTTATTTTAGCTCGCCCCAATCCTTCGCCGCGTTTAGGCTCGTTTTTAGCGGTACGTTTAGTTTGTAAATTTCTTGCATTATCTTTTGCGCCGCCGCGCCAAATTCATCGGCATAGTCGTCTCGCACCTCGAAAATCAGCTCGTCGTGTATCTGCAAAAGCATCCTAGCGCGCTCGTCTAAAAGCGGACGGATTTTTACCATCGCCATTTTGATGATATCGGCGGCCGAGCCTTGAAATATCGTATTTACCGCCTCGCGCTCGTACATCGCCGTTTGCATCGGCGTCGCGGTAGTAAAGTCAAACAGCCGCTTCCTACCAAGCAGCGTGCGTACGAAACCCTCGTTTTTAGCCGCGGTTTTTATCCCTTCTAAAAAGCCTTTTATCGTAGGGAAAGCTTTAAAATAGCGCTCTATATACTCCTTTGCCTCGGCGCGAGTGATGCTTACCTGATTTGCCAGCTTGCTCGAGCCCATGCCGTAGATGAGGCCGAAATTTATACTCTTGGCTACCGCGCGGTTTTGCCCATCGGCGCTACCGAATATACTAATCGCCGTGCGCGCGTGGATATCCTCGTCGTTCGCAAATGCCCCAAGCAGCGCGGCGTCCTTGCTAAAATGCGCGAGCAGTCGCAGCTCTATCTGCGAGTAGTCAAGCCCCACGAAACTAAAGCCACTTTTAGCCTCAAAGCAGCCTCGCACGTCCTTTGCCAGCGCACCGCGAGCCGGGATATTTTGCAGATTCGGGTTTTTAGACGAGAGCCTGCCCGTGCTCGTTCCCGTCTGGATAAAGTTCGTGTATATCCTGCTGTTAGCGTCTTTTTTGGCTAAATTTAGCAGCGGTTCGCAGTAGGTGCTTTGTAGCTTATATAGCTCGCGGTACTCAAGCAGCTTAGAGATGACCGGATGCTCCTCGATGAGCTCGGCTAGCACGGCCTCGTCGGTGCCGTAGCCCGTTTTTGTCTTTTTCTTTACGGGTAGTTTTAGGCGCTCAAACAGCACTTCTCCTAGCTGTTTGACGGAGTTTATATTAAAATTTTCGCCCGTTAGTTCGTAAATTTCGCTCGTTAAAGCCTTGATCTTGGCGTCGTTTTTTAGGATCAAATTTTGCATTTTCTCACGGTTTATCGCAATACCCTCGCGCTCCATATCAAAAAGCGTGAGGATAAAAGGAAACTCGTGCGTATCTGCAAGCGCGAGCAGCTCCGGATCAAGCAAATTTAAAAAGCTTTTGTAAAATTTCAGCGTTATCCACGCGTCTTCGCTCGCGTATTTTGCCGCGTTTTCAAGTGCCACGGACGCGAAGGTCTCGCCGCGCTTTACCATGTCTTCAAATTTGATCGTGTCGTAGTCGTAGAGTCGCTTAGCTAGTGCGTCCATACCGACACTTGAGCCCGGATCCATGAGCCATGCCAGTATCATCGTGTCTTTAAAATTTACAGGCGGCTCAAGCCCTAGATTTCGCTTTACGACCTTAAAATCGTACTTTAAATTTTGCCCGATCACGCAGCCTTTGTAAATTTGCCCTATCGCCCAGGCGGCAAATTTCTCACTCGCCTGCTTCGGCGCGCCCAGATACTCGTGCGACACGGGCACGTAGTAGGCCTCCTCGTCGTTAAAGCAAAAGCTAAAGCCGACCAGACGGGCATTTTGTGTATCGACGTCCGTGGTCTCGGTGTCAAAGGCCACGAGCGTGTCCGCGTCTATATTTGCCAGCAGTCGCTCGATCTCGCCCTCGTCCGTTAAAAGCCGCGCGTTAAAGCCGAGCTTAAATTCCGCGTTTTCGCCCGCGTCTTGGCTGTTTTGCAGCGCTTTTAAAAGGCGGTTTAGATCGTATTCGCGAAGGACGTCCGCTACCTTTACGAGCGGATTTTGTTCGGGAAATTTCGCCTTTTCAAAATCTATCGCATCGGTCGCGTCGTCAAATAGCGAGGTTAGGCGCTTGCTTAAAAACGCGCTCTCTCGGCCTTCTGCCAGCATCCCGCGGATACGTTCGTTTCGCACTAGCGGCAAGTTTTCGTAGATGCCTTCTAAGCTGCCAAATTCGCCCAAAAGCTTTTTCGCGCCGACCGCGCCGATGCCTTTTACGCCCGGGATATTATCCGAGCTATCGCCCGCAATCGCTAGAAAATCGCGAATTTGAGCAGGTAAAACTCCGTATTTTTCAGCGCAGCTAGCGCTGTCGTGGTCGATCTTGCTTTGCGGGCTATAAATGCTTACTTTGCCGTCTTCGATGAGCTGATAGAGGTCTTTATCGTGCGTTACGACTCTAACGAAAATGCCTTGCTCTTTTGCGATTTTCACGGCGGTAGCGATGATGTCGTCGGCCTCGTAGCCCTCCTTGCTCACGGCGGCTAGCCCCATTTTTTCTATCATCTCTATGCAGACGGGCAATTGCTCTTTTAGCGCCGCGGGCGGCTCGGAGCGGTTGGCTTTATATTCGCCCAGAATCTCGTGGCGCAGCGTCTTGCCCTTGCTATCTAGCGCAAATATGATATAGTCGCTTGCGAATTCGTTTTGCAGATTCATAATAAAATTCGCAAATCCGCTCACCATGCCGCTTGGCTTGCCCTCTTTGTTTTTAAGGCCGGGCATCGCATAGTAAAGTCTGAAAAAAAATCCGAAAGTGTCGATGATCGTTAGCGTTTTTTGGCTCATTTTTTATCCTTTTTTGGGCTAATTTTACAAATTTTAGGCAAAAAGTAGGCTGATTTTTGATTTTATTTTAAAAGGACGCGAAAATATAAAACTCGGATACTGGCATGCCTGCGTAAATCGACGTAAATTTAACCTTACAGCCGCTTTGCAAGCACTCCACGCAATAGCCCGCGCTAGAGCCACAAATTCGCTTGCACGCTGGGCGACTAAATTTGGGTTTTAAGCCCGAAAATCATAAATTTAAACGTAAAAAAGAGGCAAATTTAGCCTATTTTACGCGAGATATTTTAAAAAATCTACAAAAATCCCCTTGGGCGCTAACCGACTCATCCGCATAAATATCGCGCCAAGGCTTAGATTTTCGCGCTTCGTAGTTTGTTTGAGACGCTACCTGGCTAGTTTTTTAGGATATATTTTCTCGCCGTCAGGATTAAAAAGCCCAAATTTACGCACTCATAGTTCCTCGCCGCGCGCAAAAATCATCGCAAGTTTCACGCGCGCAGCGTCCGTTTTACTCCGCTTCGTTTGGAGTGCGGTTATCTTGGAGTTAGCCGTAAATTTTCTTTAAATTTGCAAGATTTGCGCTCAAATTTAAAAGCAGCATATCGGCCGTTACTAGCC
>CAURKB010000114.1:0-6732 GCA_963525315.1 uncultured Campylobacter sp.
TTGCCACACCGCTACCGCTACGCATGAGCCCTAAGCCAAACCCGCCCAAATCCACATCATATCTCTTCATAAATTTATCCACGCTAAAGACGTCCCGCCTAAATATATCGGACGGATCGCGCGCGTGCGCGATCAAGGCTCGCGTGCTATCTACGAAACTTTTTAGCTCGGCGGCTTTTTCTTTGCTTACCGATGAGTCAAGCCCGTTTATCTTGCCCCAGACGCTTATTTTATCGTCTCTCGTGTAGCCGCTTAGCGAAAATATCCTCCTCACGGCTACTGGCTCGTTCGGATTTAGGCCGAGCTCCTTACGCCATCCGTCCTCCAACTTATCAAACCCCATTTTCGCACCCAACCACATGCTTAAATTTTTGCCCGTTAGCTTTTCTGGATCAACTTTGTCCGCCCAAATTTTGAGCTGGCCATAGTCTAGTTCGTCGGGATTTACGGTATCGTAATCAATCCGTGCCGTTAAATTTGGTGCTAAATTCGCTACCTCTTTTTCCTCATGCGTCTTTAAATTTTGCCCATGAGCGCTGCTAAAATCATAATTTACGTTTGCGCTAAATCCGTTTATGCCGCTTATCATATTAATTCTTTTAAGCCTTTATATCCACGCTCTTAGCGTTAAATTTCATCATCGCCTCAAGTTCTTCTAAATTTTTTCTAGTATTTTGCTCTAGCTCTTTGTCGTATTTTCTGTTTTTATCCAGCATCTTTTGCGTTCGCTTTTCTTGCTCGATTAGCTTTTCTAGGCGTTTTTGCACCTCTTTCATATCCTCTTGCATTATTTCAAAGAGGCTTTTTGATTCTTTGCCGTCGGAAGTTATGTTAGAGTTGCCACTTAAGGCAGTGCTACCGGGTAAAAGCGACTCTTGCATTTTTTGAAACGTTAGTACATATTCTCGGTAATCCTTGCTAAGCCCGTCAAGTTCGCTTCCTTTGATGCCGTAGATGTTGCGCGAATCAATAAAGGCGTCCAGCTTTTGTCTGTATTCTTTGCCGCTTATGCTTTTGTCATAACCTTGCATCTTGCCCCAAACCGTAGTTTCGCCCTCTCGTACGTCTAAATTTGAGTTTATTACGGCTGCTATCAAGCCTCCTTTGGTTATACTACCGTCAGGGTTAGTGTATCTTTCGCCGTGAGGATTTATAAACACGCTCACGTTTTCGCTCTCTTTGCCGCCGTTATTGTTATCAAAGATATTGGTTGACGGCTTATATTGCGGCGTTGTTGTAAATGCATGATATGAGCTATTAAAAAATAGCGTTTCCATATAGGTTTTCCCAGACTTATCGTCAAAGGCGCTACGTGCCGACGCATAGTCGTAGATGTTTTTATTTACTTTAGTTACTTTTAGACTTGATTTCTCGTACTCGTATCCTTGAGGAAATTTGGCAAGGTCTTCTTTAGTAAAGCCCTCTTTTGAGTTTAGTAGCTCGTCGCCCGCTACTTGGGAGAGAATTTTATATGCATTGCCAACTGTTTTTGCTATGTCGATTTTTGAAAACATTTTATAAAATACACCAGCCTTATCATTTACGTTCACGAGCGATTTTAAGGTATCAGAGTGGATTTTGTAGTCCTTTGGGATACCTGCGGCTTCGTTAAATTCGGACGTAAAATATCCGTCCTCATCGACTTTATAGCCTAAAACTTCGTTAAATTTATGCTCAACCGTATCCGGCTGCGAGATTTCATTTTGTTTTAAAATCTCAGTTTTTGAGCCATGCTTAACATTTACGTTTAGGGAAAAACTTTGTCTAGAAAAAGCGGAATAGTTGTTAAGAGCGTTTATCATATTGATCCTTTATGCTTTTACGTCAAATTTACCTAGCTTTGCTAGTTGATTTAAAATTTCAGTTATATCCGTCCCCTTTTCCTGTTCGGCTTTCAGGAAATTTTCAAAGAATTCTCGTCTGATGTCTTTATCTACGTAAGTCTTGCTTTTACTTGTAGCTTGGATAGGTTTAAATTTAGTTTCTGCTCTTTGCTTGGCTAAATTTTCGTTGTATTCTCTCATCTCTTGATTGATTTTTGCTACGGCTTCTTTGTGGGCTTTCGTGGTTTTCTCGATATCTTCCGCGTAGAGCTTTTTAAATTCTTCTATACTGATGTCGGTTCTTTGCAGCAAAGCCGCTCCGACATCGCTCATCGTAGCGTCTTCAGGCAAAGAGTCTTTAAAAGCTCTCAGCTCCTCTTCCTCCTCCTTTGTTCCGAGCCCCAAAAGCTTGCCCCAAATAGTCGGTTTGCCGTCTATCGAATCGGATTGTAATAACCTAGAATATCTCGCCAGCATGCCGTCTACAGCTTCTTCCATAGTTTCGGGTTCTTTGGCTCGCAGAGTTTTTATCTGCCCCGGAGTATATTTCTTAGACAATATATCATCGATTTGGTTTATGACTTTAGTTATCCAGCCTTCCTCGTTCTCGTCCACCTTGATAACTTCGTCCGCAAGTTCCTTGATAGGTCTGCTTTGATATATCTGAATTTGTCTTTTTACGTCTTCTTTATTTTTTGAAGCTTGCGTTTGCTCTTTCGCCAAATTCGTCTTAGCGGTTTTATCTACAGGAGTTAAATTTGACTTGAAATTTGCCGTAGAAATATTTAAATTTGAGCCGCTTATCATTTTCAATCCTTTGAGACTATATCGGATAAAAACGACTTTTCTTTAGCATAAACCAAGAAGCCAATTGTAGTAATAAAATATCAGGCTAGATATTCGTTTCGCCTTTAGGGCGGACGGTTTCTTTTTGAAACGCCTCCAGCCTTAGTGCTAGCTTATCCACTATGCTACCTGGGGTTTCGTTCTTATGTAGGCTCATAAGCCCGTCATCTAGAACTTTCTTTAAAAATTCCTTTATGATTTTGGTATTTTTTAGAAAATCGGATATGGTTATAGGCATATCGTCAAAGCTTTGGCTTCTCATATCTTGCGCGTATGTTTGGACTTGATCCGTTAGCCTAGTTTCCCCGCTATCGCTCGCTATGGGCGGGAAGTCTTTTAAAAACTGCATAAATACGCCCTCTCTGGCGTATCCGCCCTCTTTTTCGTAGACCGACGTATCGGGGTTAAAGCTAAAGCCGTCTTTTTCCTGCGAATTTGACGAGCCTAGAGTAGAAAAATTTAAAGGATATACGCTAAGGCTAACTCCGTATTTTTTAATATCGCTTGAGAGTTCGCCGGCGTCTTGTAGCTGAGCTTGAGTACTATAGACGTTTGATACGGCAAATAGGCTAACGTCTTTTAAAAAATTACTCTTGCCGAACGGTTTTTGATTGATATTTACGCTAAAGCCCTTGGGTAGCTTTTCTAAGTCGCTTTGGCTATACGTTTCTTTGCCTTCAGGGACGACTGCGTTAAACAGCTTGTAGTATTGTTTCACCGTGTCGGCTACGTCGATATTTTCAAAGGGTTTTTGATCCAGCGAGGGCGTAAACAAATAAGTCTTATTGTTAAACCTGACTATCTCGTCGATAGAGCTTTTGTGGATTTTGAAATTTTCGGGAAGGCCGGCGGCTTTGTTAAAATCGCTACCCATATAGCCGAGATTATCCACCGAGTATCCGTAAGCTTGGTTTGAGCCGAATTTTAACGAGTTTAAATTATGATCTTGCGCGCCGCTTGAAGTCAGATCGTATGTTTTAAATGCGGTAGCACCAGGCGCACTAGTGTTTTGAATAAGATTTGCGAAGCTAACGTCCTGCATTTTGGCTTGCTTCTTTTCTTGAGCTTTGGATAGTATCGACGAATAATTTATCTTAGCGGCGGAAACGTTCACGGCCTATCCTTCTTAAAAAGAAATTTAAAGAAGGATAAGCAAAATTTATTCCCTACAATTCGCGACATCTGCGCAAGGGTCTTTGAGAAAAAGATTATACTACGCGGGCTCGGTCTAAATTTTAGACCTTAAAATTTTGGTAGATTATGCTTGTAGATTGATAGGATCTTTATGGTGTCGTCTTCGATTATAAAAGGAATAACGTATCCTTTGAAAATTAGATCCCTTATATTGTCTTTGTGAAAATATTGATTTTTTCTAAATCGGTAAGAAAAAGTAGATAAGCTTTCGATTTTTTCAAATAAGCCATCAAGAAAATCATTTGCTACTTTATTGCTCTTGCTTCTATCTGTATAAAAATCTAAAATACTTTTAATTTCTTCCTTAAATTGTTCGCTTAAGATAATTTCCACTCTAAGCGCCTTTGTTGTTTAGGTAAGATCTCATCTCGGTTTTAAATTCGTCAAAGGCTTGGTATTTTAGCTCGCCGCGTTTGTCGGCCTCTACTAGTTTCTTTAAATCCTGCTGATCGGCTTGGCTTAGATAATCTTCATTGTCGTAAGTAATGGTTGTTTCAGGATCTAGCGCAATAATAGCTCTAATAGCTTCTATAACGCTATGGTTTGCGGTTTGGATATTTATTGAAGTTATCATTTCTTGCTCCTTGTGTTTATCGTCATTATATCGCACCCTTTTTAATGGCTGACGTTTTCTCTGATGATCGATCTCTAAATTTATACTTATACCTTTTGTGTGTTTAGACTCAGCTTAATATCTTTCATATGTTTTCTCGGAAAATCCGCCTACTTATCAGGCGGCGACGTATCTACCGGATAATGAGATGGAGCTTTTAACCAAAGAGGGCAAAGAAAAAGGCGTCAGCAAAAATCAAGTGCCTAGAAATTTGATAGCCAAACATATAGACAAATAGGCTAGCTATCTGGCCCTATTCCTAAACCCTTACATCTATCTTCTTGTAGAATCTATCCTTCTCGCCCACATTAGCGCCTTTGCCAAGCTCGTTATTTAAAAACGATATATTATATAAATCCTTTGCCGTTAGGGTTTTATTATCCCCCAGGTATATCAAAAACTGTTTTCCATGCTTAGTAGAAAAGGATTTTATAGCGCTAGCTCCTATTTCCTGGAGCGTCTTATATTTGCCGTCGGTATCTAGGATGCCTATATTATTAAAGCTTATAGAGCCAAGCTCGATATCGCTCATGGCTTTAGTTTCTAAATTTAGGCTTGCCCTTCTGGTTTTATCTCCTAGAAGCTTACCCGTATCAGAATACAGCTCCGTTACTTCTATTTCTCTACCGCTATCAAATTTTAAGGTTATAGATCCGTTGTTGTTTAGCTTCATAGCTATTACGCTGTCGCTGTCGCTCATCATTAAGGCCGCTTTATTCGGATTAGCATCAAAGGCTCTTTTTACTTTCTCTAAGTTTTCTGGGCTAAATTCTAGCCTTGTAGCCTTTTGGAATTCATTTTCCATGGCGATCATATATCCGGACTTGCTGCCCTTTAGCTTATTTATGTATTCGTCCGCATTTTCTACGTTATACTCTTTTAGATTTTTTGATAGCCACTCTACGTCTTTTGCGTGGGCGGTGGATTCTTTTTCATAATCTCTATAAAATTTCATAAAGCTATCTCTTTGATAGTTTTCATACGAGAAGTCGTCGCTCGTCTTTTTGCTTGATATGATCGGATTAAATTCATTAAGCTTTAGCTTTCCGTCAAATCCAGCCTTAGCGTAAGCAAAATTGTTAAATGGGCTATTTTTATTAAATACGTTATTGTTTCTTAGGTCTACCCAGCCGTCTTTATCCGCGTAAGCATCAAAGAAGCTCTTAATACTATCGGCTTCCGCCTTTTTATATCTACTCTCCGGTGCAAATACGGTGTATGGGTTTTCCTTGTAGTAAAAAATGCGATTATCGATCTTTGAGATGTCGACTTGAGTATCGCCTTTTTCTTTCAGTTTAGCATTTAGATCCTCTATTTGCTTCCGCCTATGGTTTATGTCTATATCTTTTTTAATAAACTGCGTCAGATCTATACCGCTGGTTACGTCGCTTAAATTTGCTATCTTTTCGTTGCCGTCCTTATCGTATCCTCTGACCTTGAGCTTTGAGAATAGCTTATCGGAGCTATTTAAAATTCCGTCGCCGTTGCTGTCAAAGTTAAAGAGTATTGCATTTGAGCTAAATTTGCCGATACCTAGCTTGTCGTTATCGCCGTATAGATCTAAAAACACCTCTACGTCGCCGTATTTAGTTTTTAGTATATTTTCGCTTGCATAGTCGTTTAGATTGTTTCTGTCTTGACTTAGGATGGTATTTGATTTGCTGCCTTTAAAATATCCGCCGCCGGCAAATTCTTCTATTACGGGCGCCCCGGAATCTGGCAAACCGATAGAAAAATAATATCCGCTATTCTCATACAGTCCTTGAAATCTATTATATCCGTCTTGAGTAACTCTATCCGAGTTGTCCATATTGGACCACATAGGCATATTTGCCCTATAAGCGCTTGATCCTAAAAACCCGGTAGAATATCCATTTACATTATCAGATCCGCCTTTATATAGATAGGCTTGCGAATTTTGCATTAGTATATCGTTGGCTGTTTCTAAAAGATCGTATTGCCTACTGATATATTCGTCCTTGCTTATTGCCTCATTGCCCACCTTGACTAGCTCTTGTCCGGCGAGTCTAGATGCGGAAGCTTGCATTTGGCCTTGTCTCAATAATGATAAATTTACGTCATAGCCGTTTCTTAGCAGAATATCCATTTAAAATCCTTTTAAAAGCTTTACTTGTATATCGGATAAAATTTAAAAATATTTAGGATTGATAACAAGTTTACTATATGGCTATTAAGCATCCTATAAAAAATAGTATGTATAATAGTAAGTATAAAACATAAAAAGGGGCGGCGTGT
>CAURKB010000115.1:0-6622 GCA_963525315.1 uncultured Campylobacter sp.
ATTTGTGTAACGAAGGCAAATGCGCAGATAAATTTGAACTAAATAAATTTGAAAGGAAATAAATGGGTTTGGCTTGGGATTACAGCGCGAAAGAGTGCAGCGCAGACGGTAAATTTAGCGCGGAATTTGAAGGTCATGAGATAGCGATAGGTGCGCCAAGTCTGGGCGAGCTACGGCTTTACGCGAGCGCTGAACTTTTGCGAGGCGGCGTAAATTTGCAAAGCGGATTTAACGGCGACGCAAACGCTGAGGCACAAGGTTTAAATTTGAATCGCAAAGAAAGCGACGGCGAGAGCAAAAACGTAAAATTTAGCCAAAGCGGCGAGATTGAGCAAATTTTACTTAGCGAGCAGGCTACGGCGTGCTTTATGTTTTCGGACGATTCGCGGTTTTTGGCATTTGCCGAATGGACGGCCGATAAAATGCAGCTCGCAAAGGTGCTGCGGCTAGCGGACATGAGCATAAAAACCGTTGACAGGCTCCAAAGAGTCGCGGAGTTTTTATCTTTTAAGGACGGTTTGCTGGAGATTTTGGACTCGCCGATTTTTATGCCCGAAAGCTTTTGGATGGATGTTTGCGATCTTTTCGGCGATGAGATTAAAGGCTAAATTTGACGCCGCAAAACGCCCGAGCCGCTAGCGATAAAAATTAAAACGTAAGCACATTTAATTAAATCGCAATCCTAGCAAGACGGCGCCAAACGCCAAAACTCGCCGTGAATTTACAAGAAATGTGTAAAATCTACGGCCGCCGCGCTAATTTTTGGGGTCATTTTTTTTGCCCTGAGCGCATTTAGCGCGTCTGTATACTATACACCTACGCCTGGTTTATCTTGCCAGCCTTTGGCGCCGTTTTCATCAAATTTGACGCGCACGCGATTTTTGGCTTTGCGGCGAGAAATATCGCAGCGATGTTTGGCGTTTGGCTCACGGTTTTCGTTGTTTTACCGCTGTATGCGGTCTATAAAGATTACAAATTTACGAAAATCCGCAGCGAGCCAGTCTATTTTAAGGGCGAAATTTTTGCTACGCGGTCATTGACGCTACGATTTTGAGGCTTGTTTTAGGCTCCGTTTTTTGCCGTATTTAGGTATGGCGCTCATGTCGGCATCCCGTGCGCGCTATTTTGTCATATCAAAAATAGCAAAGAGCGCAAATTTGATTAAATTTGCCAAAAACCTGCGAGCACCTTGCATAGACGAGCGGCGCATGGTATCAAATTTGGCTAAATTTAACCTGCAAACTAGCGGCCAATACCCAAAACCTCCCGCGCCTTTTGCTTGCACGCCTCAAATTTTTGCTCAAGCTCCGCGCGCTTTTGCGCCTCGTTTTTAGCTCCTATTTTGGTATATCCCGAGCCTCGCCCTAAAAATTTTACGTATCCCGTATCCTTAAACCCTGTCGTAAACGGCATCTTCGCGCCCTCTGCGCCCCTGCAGATAAGCTGTACTAATGCGTATTCTTCTAGCGCGAAGGCTTGGGGGTATATGTTTATTTTCTTTAAATTTTTAAGCGCGGCAAGCGGCAAGAGCGCCAGATAAGGCGCTTTGCACTTCACCCAAATGAGCCTTAGCGCCTCAAGCGCGCCTAAATCTCTTAAAAACTCGAAGTCTTTAATCGGCTGATCCCAATCAAGAGTGCCGTTTATGCCTAGATATCGCAGCGAAGCTATGCCGCTAAGCCCCGAAAAATCGCTAACTCTTCGTAAATTTTCAAAATGCACCGATTTTAGGTTCTTTAGCTCCTTTAGCGGCGAAAGATCGCAAAAACCGGAGACGTACTCTAAAACCAGCTCGCGCAAAAGAGACAACCGGGCTAGAAAATCGATATTTTTTACTTGGATTTTGGTTATGCGTAGGCGCTCTAGACGTTTTAGCTTAGGCAGTGCGGCGATTTGCTCCTTGCTAGGCAAGTGTAGCGTAAGCTCCTCTAGCCCTTCGCACTCAAAAATCCGCTCCCAAAGAGGCGTATCGGCGCTCACGGTAGCGATCTTTAGATTTTCGTTAGCTTGCGCGCCGCTTAGCATATACCTAAAACGCTCGCCGCCCGGCACCATCGCCCAGTAATCGTCTCTGCCCTCTAGCATATCCCCAAAGTGATGAATCATTTAGTATTCCTTTATTTACTTTATCCAAAATCGTTTAAATTTAGCCGTCTTTTTTTGCGGGCAAGTTTAGCATTTTTACTTATTAAATTTAGCTTTGGCGCGATTATAGCTTAAATTTGCAACTATAAAAAGAATTGCTTAAAACGGCGCCGAAGCGATAAAACCCGCGCCTGCAAAGAAAATAAAGATATTTTAAGCGCCGTTTTTGGTATAATCGCGAAAAATTAAAACAAAGATAAATAAATACTGAGTAAGCCTTTTTATACTTCATTATTTTATGTGATACCCTACGAAAACCGACAAATTACCCAAATATTTGTTGTGCGCCTAAATTTAGCGTTAAAGGCGCGAATTTATTGAGTAAAAGATGTCGTAAGTTTTACGTCTAGACCTCGTAAATCGCGGCCGTGCGTGTTTATTTTGACGACGCGCCGAAATAAAACTTCGTCAAATTTACGTCCGCCGGTTTGCGCTAAAACGGATTAAATTTAACTTCTAGCGTTTTAGCGAGATTAAAAGCAAATTTAAGCCGTCTGCGCCGTAAGGATAAAGGTAATAGCAAGTCCGCAAATCTACTCAAATATCAAAAACGGCGCTTCAAGTACGTTTCTGATTATCTTAAACGGCGAGAGTAAGGTATCTTGTAGGATTTGCGTCGAGTACTGCGGTTTTTGCAGGGTTCCTCGCACCTTGATGACGGTTGAGAGCGTGCGGTCTTTGCCAAGCACGATTTGATTTACGAGCGGGATTTTGTCTATGATGGAGCTGGCGTCCTTTAGCAGCTTTAGCTCCAGATCCACGTCGATCTCTTTAGTCGCGAGATTTATCGTGCCGTGGCCGCCGATATCGGCACTTGAGCTTTCTAGCTCGATGGCTAGAAACTTTAGCGTATCTGCCTTTTTCTCAAACAAAATTTTGCCGAATTTCACCGGATAGCCGTCGGCGCCAAAATCCGGCGTCTTAAACACGAGCAAGGACGGCACGGAGTTTAAAAACGTGAGAAGCTGATTGTAAAACGTGTAGTCTTTTAGCGTGGCGCCGATCAGCCTTACTTCGCCCTTAAAATCATCGGTGCTAGCGCCTAAAACGCGCATTTTAAAACTGCCGCCCTCAAAGCTTTTGATGTTAAAAATCGAGTTGATAAACTCGCCTCTGATGTCGTTTGCCCACATTTCAAATTTTTTGTCCGATTTTATGAGCGAAAAGTTGCCGCGAGCGGGCTTTGCGTCAAATCTCACCGTCCCGTCCGCACTCTGTCCGCTGTAGGCTAGTAGGTCTAGAGTCGCGTTAAAGTCGTTTAAAACAAGCTTCGAGCCCTTGGCCTCAAACTCGATGTCGCCGTCTTTGTCGGTCATGTTTTCGTCGCCGCTAAGCACAAGATCGAGCTCTTTTATAAAAAGCTCCGTCTTGCCGCCCGAGATTTTAAAATTTAGCCCGCCGCTTTTGCTTTTGCCGGTTGCGCCTTTTGCGTTTACGTCGATGGTAAAGCTATCGGCGTCATACGGCGAGCCGTCTTTTTTGAGTAGCGGCGTTTCAAATTTAACGTCGTTAGCCTCGATGCTAAGATTTTCAAAATCTTTGGTTTTTATATTTACGCCGCCTTCAGAGATTTGCAAGCTTTTTAGTAGCGGCGAGTAGGGGAGTAGGCTCTTTGTGTCAGGCAAATTTATCTCGTTTTGCGCGCCGAATTTTAAACTCAGCGCGGCTGGCGAAGCGATATCTAGCCTCGTATCCTTGCCGCTAAAATCAAGCCTAGCCGCAAACGGCATCGCGCCCAGTTTTAAAATTTCGCTCTTGCCGAAGGCTAAATTTAGCCCCTTTAGCGTGCCGTTTATGTCGCCTGCGAGCTTGCCTAGATCAAGATCTACCGCCGCATCCGCGCTAAAAAAATCCATCCCCGTATTTTTCGCGCTTACCTTTAGTTTGTCGTTTAAAAGCTCGACGTCTGCGGTATCTACGTTAAATTTAGCTCCCGCGATCAGAGTCTGCCCGCCTGTGACCTTAAATTTACCCTTAGGCGTCACCTCTAGCGGATCAAATTTGATATCAAGCGCGAGTTTGCCGTCCGTTTTGCCGCTTAGCTGCTCAACGGGAACCTCGATGTCGTAGGCTTTTAGTATGGAGTTTACGCTTTTGTCGTAGAGTGCCGAGGTTTGCAAATTTAGCGTGAGTCCCGCGCCTTTTTCCTCGAAAATTTTATAGATTTCAAGACTGCTTCCGTTTAGATTTTTGCCTTGCCATTTTGGATTTTTTAGCGTGAAAAATAGCGAGCCTTTTTTTAGCTCGACATCGACTCCCTCGGCGGTCGCAGCGGGTAGCTTTTCGTGAAATTTAACCTTTACGTTTTTAGAAAAACCCTGTGCGCTAAGCTCGTTTAGATAGGGTTCTTGCTTGTCTAAGTTAAATCTACCCCGAAGCGATTTTACGAAGTAGTTATCCGCCGTTATGTAGCCGTAGATCCAGCTTTTTATCTCTTTATCTAGCCCCGTTTTTACGCCCAGTTCATCCATAAAGCCCCTTAGGCTAGTCGCGTTTATGTCTCTTAGTTCGTATTTTAGCTCGCCTTTTTTGAGATTTACGGTAGCGTTTCCGTTTAGCTCGTGGCTTGAAAACGTACCGTTAAAATCGTAAATTTGACGCCTCAAATCGGCATTGCTAACGCCGCTTAAAGTGATGTTAAAGTCCTTAAACTCAAGCAGATAAACGTTTGCGGTGATGCCGTCTTCGGTGTCTTTGAAATTTGAGCTAACCGCCAAAAACGGACTATCTAGATAAAAAACGTCGTCTCTGTAAAATAGCGTGGACTCGCTGTTTAAAAACTTAACGCGCTCGAGTAAAATTTCGTCAAACAATCTATCTATCCAGACGATGTTTTTGGATAGATCTAGCAGCGCGTCCTCGGAGCTATCCTTGGCGCTTTGTTTGGGTATTTCTATATTTTGCGCGCGTAAAATTATTTTTTTATCGAGTTTTATATATAATTGCTCTATTTTAAAGTCGCCCGCGTCGATATTTTCTATCTCGACGCCGTGTTTTAGGACGGCTATAAAAATGACGAATATCAAAACCGCGAGGATCAAAATGCGCCAAATTTTCTTCATTATCAGCGAGATGATTTTCATATTTTTTCTGAGCTTTCTTGTTTATCTTAGCCGCCCGGTGAGCGTGAGCGAGGTCATTTTCGTGCCTCAGGGCAGTACGCTTACGATTATATCATATCTAAGCGAAAAAAATACGGACGCAAATAAATTTGACGCCGTGATCTTGCGCGCTATGGGGCACGTGCAAGCAGGCTGGATAGACCTTGGCGCGGCAAAGCTTAGCAAGCTTGATTTTTTATATAAACTCACGACCGCAAAAGCGGCCCTAACGCAAATAACGCTGATTCCGGGTGAAACGACGGCCGTGTTTTTGCAAGAGGTCGCAAAAAAGCTAAATTTGAGCGAGGCGAAGCTAAATGAATTTTACGCCAAATTTGCCCCGCTAGAGGACGGCTTTTTAGTACCCGAAACCTACAAAGTACCCCTTGGCGTAAACGAAGAGCAACTAGCGGCGCACCTCGTAAATTTATCTAAAAAATCCCACGAAAAAACGGCGACCGAGCTGCTTGGTAACTACGACGAAAAGCGCTGGAGCGAGTATCTCGTCACAGCCTCGGTCGTACAAAAAGAGGCTGCGAGCGAGGATGAGATGCCCCTTGTGGCCTCCGTTATCCAAAACCGCCTAAAAAAGGGCATGAAGCTGCAAATGGACGGCACGCTAAACTACGGACTCTACTCGCACGAGACGGTCACGGCCGAGCGCATACGAAGCGATAAGAGTAAATTTAACACCTATCTAAACGAAGGTCTGCCGCCAAGTCCCGTCTGCACCGTGGGTCTAGCGGCGATAAGAGCGGCGATAAGGCCCGCGCAGAGCGAGTTTTTGTACTTCGTTCGCGATAAAAAGACGGGCAAGCATAAATTTAGCGCGACGTACGAGGAGCACGTAGGCGCGATAAACTCTCAAAAATAGCCCGCCAAAAGGCGTTTTAATATAAATTTAGATAAGATTTTGCGAAATTTATTTAGGAGGAAAGATGAGCGACATCGTCTATACTAGAACCGACGAATCCCCGCTGTTTGCGAGTTATTCGCTATTTCCGATCCTGCAGGCGTTTTTGCGCGCGGGCGGCATAGAGATAGAGCGGGCCGACATCGGCTTAGCCGCGCGGATCATCGCCGCTTTTAACGACAAGCTGCCACCAGATCTGCGCGTGAGCGACGACCTTGAGATGCTGCGAAATTTGACGCAAGAAAAGCGCGCGAATATAATCAAACTACCAAACATCTCGGCAAGCTTGCCTCAGCTAAATGCCGCTATCACCGAGCTTCGCGCTAAGGGCTACGATCTGCCGCCGTACCCCTCAGATCCAAAAACGCCGGAGGAAAAAGACGCGGCCGCCAGATACGCCAAAGTGCTAGGAAGTGCGGTAAATCCGGTGCTGCGCGAGGGCAACTCCGACCGGCGCGCCCCC
>CAURKB010000116.1:0-6610 GCA_963525315.1 uncultured Campylobacter sp.
CCTTTAAATTTTGCCCGTTTTGTAGCGTCGCGATAAAGCTGCCTGCGACCCTCCCGAGCGATTTTCTTAAAATTTTCTCGTCTTTTTTTAGACATTCTTCGCAAAGATAAAAGCTGCGTCCGTTTCCGTTTCCGAAAAATAGCGAAGAATTTATCAGTCTGTATCTACGCAAAATTTGCTGTTCGAAGCGCTTTTTGCAGACCACGCACGTCCTGATAGGGATAAATTTTTGAGCCATTATTATAACTTCTTTTAGCTTTTTTTTAGCTTTGTAGGATTTTTATCCCGTCGTTGTCGAAATTAAAAACTTCAACCCGAAAGCTCTTAAATTTATCTTGCAGTTTTTGTTTTAAATTTGTCGCATCGCCCGCGTAAACGATATTTAAAAAGCTCGATCCGCTGCCTGAAAGCGTGCTTAAAAGAGCGCCGTTTTCGTAGGCTATCTTGCGCGCTTCAAAGAGCTCAGGCAGGCTTTGCATGCGGATTTGCTCGTGCATGACGTCTTTTGCCGCCGTCCTTAAAAGCTCGTAATTTTCGCTAAAAAAGCAAGCCGTGAGAAATGCGGCGTGAGAGAGGTTGCTAACGCACTCGCTCATAGTGAAATTTTTAGGTAGTTTGGCACGAGATTCATTCGTGCTCATCGGCTTATCCGGGATTACGACGACGGCTTTGATATCGGCGCTTAAAGGTTTTTTTAGGGATTTTACCTTACCGTTTTCAACGACGGAGCTAACAAAGCCGCCAAGCGTCGCCGGAGCGATGTTGTCGGGGTGGTTTTCGTAAACTAGCGCCTGGTTTAAAATCGCGCTTTTATCCGCCTTAAATCCAGCCGCCGCATAAGCCGCCGCGATGGCTGAAGTGATGACCGCAGAGGAACTACCCAGGCCGCGAGAAAACGGGATTAGGTTGGTAAAAATCATGCGAAAAGTATCTTTTTTGCCCGTTAGTTTGACGTAAATTTCATTGAAAATAGATAAAAAAATGTTGTTTTTTTTAAGAAGCGCGTTGTCTTTGCCTTCGCCTAAAATGCTCACGGAGGCGAAGTTTGCCCTCGTTATCTCGACTGTGTTGTGTAACTCTAGGGCAAGTCCTAGGGCGTCAAAACCGGGACCGATGTTTGCGCTCGTGGCTGGAACTAAAATTTGCAAAAAATCTCCTAAACGGCTTGTATAACGTAATTTGGTAGAGTATCTAAATTTAGATTTAAAACGGCTAAATTTTGCGGCAGGCCAAACTCGCCCGCTTGCGCTTTTTGTAGTTTGATGCCTTCAGGCGTATCTACGAAACTTAAGTTTTTATTCGCCCGTATCGGTGCGCCGCCGTTTAGCTCAAAGCCGCTAACCGCGTAAAATTCGCACTCTTTTACGATGCTAATCGTCTTTAAAACGACGTAGGCGACTTTTACGCCCATAAAGCTTCCCGGGCCGTTTGCGTAGATAATTTTTCGTAGATTAAATTTGCCGCCGTTTAAAATATCGTCCATTATTTTTACGAGAGAGACGTCGGATTTTTCTTCGCTAGAAATTTGCTCTATAAGCTCGCCGTTTTCGTCATAAATGCCGACGATTAGCGGCGAGCTAAGAGCGATAACTAAAATTTGGATATTTTTTATGCAAATACCTTTTGATATTCGCGCGCGAAATCGCCTTTTAGCGTGACGATTTCGTAGTTTTTATCGTCGCTTAGGATAGCTAGCGTTAGCTCGTGGTTTAGCTCGTGGCTGCCCGCAAAGCTCATATAGTCAGCCATCAAAGGCGCGCCCATCAGACTTAGATCGCCGATCGCGTCTAAAATTTTATGACGAACGAATTCGTTTTCAAAGCGCAGACCTTCAGGATTTAAAATTTTATTATCGTCGATAACTACGGCGTTGTCTAGGCTGCCGCCGAGGGCTAAATTTTGCGCCCTTAGCATCTGCACGTCTTTTAAAAATCCAAACGTCCTAGCGCGCGCGATCTCCTCGATGTAGGCTTGTTTACTAAACTCGAACACGTAATTTTGCTCGCCGATTATCGGGTGGGCAAATTTGATCGTAAAGTCGAATTTCGGGTTATTCGACGGCGTTACTCTGGCAAATTTTCCGTTTTTGTTTACTTCTACCAGGCGTTTGATTACGATTACTTTTTTGTCCGCGTCAAGCTCCGCCGTGCCGGCTTCATCCAGCATCATGCAGTAGCTTATCGCCGAGCCGTCCATGACGGGAACTTCGTTGGCGTCCAGGACTATGCGGATATTGTCGATGCCGTAGCCGTTTATCGCGCTAAGGAGGTGCTCGATCGTCGAGATGTAGCCCTCTTTGCCGCCGATTACGGTAGCCATTTGGGTATTTATGACGTTTTTCGGCTCTGCCTTAAAGCTCACTCCGAGGTCTTTTCTGTAAAATATTATTCCCGAATTCGCCCCGAGCGGTTCAAGCGTGATTTTTATCGGCTCGCCCTTGTGAAGCCCGATACCTACGCCCTCTACGGTTGATTTTATGGTTGTTTGTTTCAAATTTTCGCCCTTATTTTTCTTATTCTTGCTATTATACAACAAGTTTACAACAAAACGGTAAATTTATTCGACCATTTTTTTAGCCGCGTTCAAAACGCCGGTTACGTTATCCTTCATCCAGCCGTTATCCATCCACTCTTCAGGGCGCACTTCTATGCCTTGTACCAGCATGCCAAAGTGCAAGTGATCGCCCATCGCTAGGCCGGTAACTCCGGTGTTTGCGATGACGTCGCCGGCCTTGACGGAGTCGCCGGCCTTGATATTTAGCGAGCTGCAGTGTCCGTAGAGCGAAAAAAGGCCAAATCCGTGATTTATCAGGACGTTACGCCCGTAGATGCCGTTTTCTGCGGCAAATTCGACCTTGCCGTCGTTGCTAGCGACGATGTCGGCTCTTTGCGTCGAGGCTAGGTCGATGCCCATGTGCCAGCTTTCGCTTACGTCTTTATCTTCAAAGGTATAGTATCTGTGGTCGCCGAAGCTCGCCACCGCTTTGCCGTTTTTTAGCGGGTAAAATTTATTTACGCTAAAATTTTCCGCCGCGTCTATCTCGACTTTTGCGGCGATTTGCGAGATTATTTTCTCATTTGCCTCGCGTAGATTTTCATTTACGAATTTCATTTTTTCCAGATTGCTCATCGCGTCGTAATTTTTGGCATATTGCTGCGCTAACTCGGGGATTTTCTCGTTTAGAAATCTACTTTGACCGTCCAGTTTTATCTTTGAGATGCGGTATTTTTTATCTTGGTAGAAAAATCTTATCTTACTTTTTGTGATATTTCCCGCCGAGTCAAGCGCTACGACGTCGGCGCTAAAGGAGCCTTGCTGCGCCGGCCAAGCCACTAGCGAGGCGTAATAGCCGTCTTTTACGAATTTGCTCGGGATAAATTTTTTACCGTAATTCGTCTCGATATAGACCTCTTTTAGCATCTCGTCGGTAGCCTTAAACACGACCGTCGCACTACCGCCTTTTGTTATGGCGTATGAGTGGTTTAAGATGTTTACGTCGGGTTTTTTGTTATCGACGGTGATTTTGACCTCTTTTTTTTGCGTGTTGCCGAAGAAAAATCCCCATTTGCTAGTATCCGTGGCCTCGATCACGATATTGTAGATATCTTTTTGCGCGCCGAATCCAGTTTTCGGAAAGGTTAAATTTAAATCGACGATCTCAGACGGTGTTTCAAATTTTTGAGTTAGCAAATTTACGCTGCCTTTTTCATCTACGAGCGAAATTTTAACCGATTTTACGCCGCTTTCGTCGGTTATTTTGATCGGCAGAGGCGAGGTTAGGTTCCAGTAAATTTGATCTGAGATAGCTATGCTCGGCGCTTCGCGCTCAAATGTTTTTGAAGTAAATAAAAAAGCTATCGCCGCAACTAAAAGCAAAATAATAACGCCGAAAAATATCAAATTCCCATTGCCGCGTCTTCTCATAAAATCTCCTAAATCTTAAAGACGCCGATTGTACTAAAAAGCGATAAATTTAAGGTAAATTTGCGCCTGATTTTATAAAATTTCGCGTATTTTTCTAGCTTCGCTCATCCATTCTCGTAGCTCGTCCCACTTCTCGTTTTTGATTAAATTTTCGCATTCGTCAAGTTCTTTTTTGAAAAGGTCTATCGAATTTATCAAATTTTGCTTGTTTTGTTTAAAGATATCCGTCCACATCACGGGCGAGCTTTTGGCGATCCTGATCATGCCGTTAAATCCCGTTCCGCTTAGCGCGATGATATTTTTTTTGTTTTCCTTTTTTAGTACACTGCTAGCTAGCGAAAAGCTGATAGCGTGGGGCAGGTGGGAGATCACGCTGGCGTGGTGGTCGTGCTCCGCCGCGCTCATGAAGATAATCTTCATGCCTAGGTGCGAAAAGAGTTCTACCGAGCGCTTTACATGCATCTCGCCGCTTTCTTTAAAGTCGCAGATAGCTACGACCGCGTCTTTAAAAAGTCCAGAAAACGCAGCAGTCGGACCGGAGTACTCCGTGCCCGCCATCGGGTGAGCGGGGATGAAATTTTGCCTGATGCTCTCAGGCACGGCTTCTATGATTTTTTGCTTAGTGCTGCCTAGATCTACGATAGTCGTGTTTTCGCCGATACCTTCAAATTCTTTGACGATTTTGATGATGGCTTCTACGGGGATGGCTAGAAATATCATATCGCACTTTTGCTTCATCTGCTCAAGCGTCAAAATTTCATGCACGAGACCGAGCTCAATGGCCTGTTTTTCGTGTTCTTTGCTTAGATCCATGCCGCTAACGCAGCTGATTAGTTTTTCGTTTTTTAGGCTAAGACCTAGCGAGCCGCCGATGAGTCCTAGGCCTACGATACCGATTTTCATAAATTCACCTTTTAAATTTATATTGTTTAAAAATAAAATGTGCTATTATACAGCCTTATCATCACTTTTAGGTTAAATAAATGAAAAAAAGCGTTTTTCTACTACTTCTGGGTGCTGTTTTGGCAAATGCCCAGCAGATAACTTCCATAAATTTTAAAGGTCTTGTGCATCTGTCTCCAGAAACTGCAAAGGAGATAATGGGGCTAAAAGTCGGCGACGAGCTAAGCGGCGATAGTACGGATAGGGCGATCGCAAAGCTGTTTAGGCAGGGCTATTTCGACGATATATATATCGAAAACGAGGGCGGCGACGTAACCGTAACGGTAAAAGAAAAGCCTAGCATCGCTCGTATCGATATCAAGGGCGTAGTGACTAACGATAAAACCGCTATCGACGGGCTAATCAATATCAAACAAGGCAATATGTACGACGAGCTAGCTATCGAGCGCGCAAAAGAGCGCATCAGGCAGTATTACGAGTCAAAGGGCTACTTTGACACTATCGTAGACGTAACCAAAGAGCCGGTAGCGGGCAATGAAAGCAGCCTTTTTGTCACGATGAACATAAATCGCGGCGAAAATATCATAATAGAAAACGTAAATTTAGTTGGCGCAAAGCTTTTTGATTATGACGACGTGGAGCCTGTGGTAGCGAATAAAGAGCGCGAATTTATGGGCTGGATGTGGGGTAGAAACGACGGTAAGGTTAAGCTTTTCGAGCTACCAAACGATCCTGCGAGAATCCAAGACAAATACTACCAAAAAGGCTACCTAGACGCCACCGTCTCAAACCCGTATCTAAACGCCTATATGGATAACTACACCGCAGACCTCACCTACTACGTGACCGAGGGCGAGCAGTATAGGGTATCTAGCGTAGATATCGAAGCGCCTGAGTTTTTAGAGCTTGATAAAGAGAAAATTTTAAAAGACTTTAGGCTAGAGAGCGGCGACGTGATGAACTCCGCTCGTCTAAGACAAGATATGAAAAAGCTCGACGACATCGTGGCGGATAAGGGTTATGCGTTTGTAAGGATAAATCCAAAAACCGAGAAAAACGTCGAGGATAAGACCGTAAGTATCGTCTACGAGGTCGTGCCGGACGAAAAAGTATATATAAGAAACGTACAAATTTCAGGCAACGATAGAACCGTAGATAGAGTCGTTAGACGAGAGCTATACCTCACGGAGGGAAATTTATATAGTAGAACCGACTTGCAAGATAGTAAAGACGCGCTAAAGCGAACGAGCTATTTTGACGATGTCGAGATCGAGGAACAACGCGTCGGAGCAAATCAAGTCGATCTACTCGTAAAAGTAAAAGAGGCCTCCACTGGCTCTATCAGCGGCGGTATCGGCTACGGCAGCTCGGACGGCTTGCTACTTAACGCAAGTTTGTCGGATACAAATGTGTTTGGTAGCGGCATGAAGGGCGTCGTAAGCGTCGATAGGAGCGATAACGAACTCTCAGGCCAGATAGGTTTAACCAACCCGCGCCTTTTTGATAGCGAATATAGCCTAGGCGGCACGCTATACGCTAACGACTATAACTGGAACAGCTACGACGAGAAATCATACGGCTTAAACGTCGTAGTGGGTAGAAAACTAACCAGAAATTTAAGTGCGTCTTTGGGCTATATCATCGAACAAAGCCGTATCAGTGGACTTAGTGATGTGTTAAAAACCGTCGGCTACAAAGACGGCAAGAGCCTAAAAAGCTCGCTCATCCCGTCTATTACTTATAACATCACGGATGATTATTACCTGCCTCGCACCGGTATCAT
>CAURKB010000117.1:0-6579 GCA_963525315.1 uncultured Campylobacter sp.
CTCTTGTCTTGTTCTTTCGAGTTATCTAATCCTTTTTTCTTACGTAATCTTCTAAATGCGCTTGAAAATGTAGATAAAGTCAAATCCTTAAATTTCATTTCTTTTTCCTTTCTTTAAATTTTACGCAAACGGCGGTAAATTTACGCCGTAAACGTCTTTAAGGTTTCGTTGTATTTGTTTTCGTCCTCGCACTGGATCAGCAGCAAGTCGCCCTCTTCAAACACCGATGAGCCCGTCGGTTTGATGTATTCGCCCTTGCGCTTGATGAGTAGCACCAAAAAGTCGCTAGGCAGCTCAAGCTCGGCTAGGTTTTTGCCCACGACTTCGGAGTCAAAGCGTATGGTGTGCTGGCGTAAAGTGTGGTAAAAGATCGGCAAATTCGACATCTCGACCTCTTTTGGCGCGACTTCCTCTTTGACGCCGCATTTTTGCGCGACCTTTTCTAGGGTCATGCCCTGGATGATGATCGAGACGAATACTACGAAAAATATCGTATTAAAAATCAGCTCCGAATTTGGCAAATTTGCCCCGAACGGATAGGTCGCAAGTACGATAGGAACGACGCCGCGAAGTCCGACCCATGAGATAAATATCTTTTCTTTAACATTATACCTAGAAAGCAAAAGCGAGAGAAAAACGCCCATAGGACGAGCGACGAACATGATCCAAAACGCGACCACGGCGCCCGCAAGCGCGACGGCAGGCAGCTGGGAAGGATTTACCAAAAGTCCAAGCGTCAAAAAGATAACGATCTGCATCGTCCACGCGATACCGTCGTGAAAACCGATCAAATTTTTCTTATGTGCGAACTCTTTTTTATTTATAAACATTCCCGCGATATATACGGCAAGAAAGCCGTTACCGCCGACCTTACCCGCTAGCACGTATAAAAGCATAACCCAAGCCATCGAAAACACGGGGTAAAGTCCCCAGTACTCAAGCCTAAGGCGGTTAAAAAGCCCCGGCAGCGCGACGCCAAACATATAGCCCATCAGCCCGCCTAGCAAAAACTGCTTGACTAACGTAAGCGCTACATCAGGAACGCTAGGAATCGTAGCTATAGAGATGATTTGCAGTATCGTGACGGTTAAAAAGATCGCCATCGGGTCGTTTGATCCGGACTCTAGTTCCAAAAGCGGGCGAATGTTGTTTCGCAGCGAAATTTCCTTTGCTCCTAGTATCGCAAACACCGCAGCAGCGTCGGTCGAGGAGATGATAGAGCCAAAGAGCAAAGCCTCTAGCCAGTCAAGACCTAGCAGGTATTTTACCAGCACGGCTATCATGCCCGCAGTCAGCACGACGCCAAGAGTCGCTAGGATGATGCCGTTTACCATGACTGGGCGGATAGATTTTAGATTCGTATCAAGACCGCCCGCGTAAAGTATAAAAATAAGCGCGATAGTGCCTACGTCTTGGGCGATTTGGCGATTATCAAAAGCAAGTCCGAGCAGCCCGTCCGAGCCCGCGAGCATGCCGACTGCCAAAAAAACGACTAAGGACGGAACGCCGAATCTATCTGAAACCTTGCTAGAGACGATACAAGCGATAAGTAGGATAGAGAAAAATAATAAAAAAGTTTCTAACATTGTGCCTCATTTGAGTTCAAAGCGGGGCAAATTTAAGGCTAAATTTAGCGCCCTTAAAGCCTCAAATTTGGCGCGTTTTATAAATAAATTTTACCAGATTTTACCTTTTTAACGGATAAAAAGGCTTAACTTTTATCATCGTAAAAGATGAGATCAAAGCTATTTTTGCGCTTTACTAGAGCTTTTTTAGACGGCACGCCGCCCTGCTCCATTTTGTCTAGCTCCTCTTTCATCTGCCTTATCACGGCCTCAGACTGCTCGATCTGATCTTTTAGCTGCAAGATGATATCAACGCCCGCTAAATTTACGCCAAGATCACGCGTTAGACGCAGTATCATCTTGATGCGGTCCATGTCTTTTTCGGAGTAAAGGCGCATCTTGCCCTCGGTTCTTGAGGGTTCTAGCAGCCCTTCGCGCTCGTATTGGCGCAGCGTTTGCGGATGTATGGAGAGTACCTTTGCTACGACGCTGATTAGATAGACCGGTTCTTCGTATTGCTTCATCTTATACCTCCGGAAGTTTTTGCTTCATAAGCTCGGCTAGCTCGCCGTCTAGGGCATTTACGTCCGGCAAAGACACACGCGCTCGCAGGTAGAGATCGCCAAATATCCCGCTTTTTCTATTTTGCACGCCGTATCCTTTGAGCCTAATTTTTTGCCCAGATTTTGAGTTTTCGGCGATTTTTATCGTGACGTCTTTTTTGGGCGTTTTTACCTCTATCTTGCCGCCGAACATCATCGTTTTTAGCGGAATTAGCACGTCTTTGTATAGATCGTCTCCGTCTCTTTCGTACTCGTCGCTAGGCGCGATATTTACGGTTAGTATCAGATCTCCGCGCCCGCCGTTACCTTTGCCTTTTATGCGTAGTTTTTCGCCGTTATTTATGCCGTTTGGGATTTTTATTTTGATGTTTTCGCCGTTAAAATTTATCGAGTGCTCGCCGCCCTTTACCGCTACGTCAAACGGGATAGTTACCTTTGCCCGCGAGTCCATATCCTCATCGTCCTCAAAGCCGCCAAAGCCGCCCGTCTGCCTAAAGCCGCTAAAACCGCCCCTGCTAGAAAAACCGCCAAAACCGCTAGCGCCACCGCTAAAGCCGCCGCCGAAGATATTTTTTAAAATTTCGTCTAAATTTCCCATGCCCGAGCTGCTCGCAAAATCATGGAAATTCTGTCCGCCAAACATCGCATCGCCGTGCCTATCGTACTGCGCGCGCTTTTTTTCGTCGCTTAAAATTTCATACGCGGCGTTTATTTCTTTAAATTTATCCTCCGCGCCCGGATCTTTGTTGATATCTGGATGATATTTGCGCGCCAGCCTCCTATACGCCTTTTTTATCTCGTCTGCGGAAGCCTTTTCGGGCACGCCTAACGTTTCGTAAAGACTATTGCTCATATTATGTCCTTTTAGTCAATTAATTTTATAGCGATTATAGCATAAAGCTTTAGCGTATGTCAATCAAGTATAGTAAATAAAATAATTTTAAACGGCTTAAAGAATAATTAACTTTACATTGAGCTTAGCGCCATATAATCGCGCTTTGAAAAATTTTATCCAAAAGGAAAAACAATGAAAAAGATAACCGTATTATCTTTGGCTACGTCTTGCGCGATCTTTGCCGCAAGCATAAATTTTAACGAACCCGCAGAGGATTTTACTAGAATAAATCCCGAATTTAATAAAAACGTCGTCCTCTCCTACAATAGCTCCATCGCCGATGCTAAAAAATCGGTCGTAAACATCTCCACTACAAAAACGCTAAACGGCGTGGGAGCCGATATGGGCGATATGTTTAACGATCCTTTTTTTAAAGATTTCTTCGGCTTTCAGTTTAACATACCTCAAGAAAAGCAAAAAAGCAGTTCTTTGGGATCAGGCGTCATCATCTCCTCCGACGGCTACATCGTGACCAACAACCACGTGGTAGAAGATAGCGACGAGATCGTAGTTACGCTACTAGATAGCGATAAAGAGTACAAAGCTAAAATCATCGGCACCGATCCCAAAACCGACCTAGCTATCATCAAAATCGACGCTAAAGAGCTAAAAGCCATACCTTTTGCCGACTCGGCTAAGCTAATGGAGGGAGATATAGTTTTTGCCATCGGAAACCCTTTCGGCGTGGGCGGCAGTATCACTCAGGGTATAGTCTCAGGCCTAAACAAAGACAACATCGGCCTTAATCAATACGAAAATTTCATCCAAACCGACGCTTCGATAAATCCTGGCAACTCGGGCGGCGCGCTAGTCGATAGCCGAGGCTATCTAGTGGGCATAAACTCAGCCATCCTTAGCCGCAGCGGCGGAAACAACGGCATCGGCTTTGCCATCCCGTCAAATATGACCAAAGATATCGCCAAAAAACTCATCGAAGACGGCAAGATCGAGCGCGGATATATCGGCGTGATGATAGCAAATCTCAACGAGCAGCAAAAAGAGATCTACAAAAATAAAGAAGGCGCGCTAATTAGCAGCGTAGAAAAGGGATTGCCGGCCGATGTCGCGGGCATTAAACGAGGCGATCTGGTCGTAAAAATCGACGATAAAGATATCAAAAACGCAAACGACCTAAAAAATCTCATCGGCTCGCTAGCTCCAAACAAAGAGATCACGCTAACCTACGAGCGCTCGGGCAAGCTAGAGACCGCTAAGATAAAACTAGCCAACGCCAACGCCCAGTCAAGCGGCGGCAAAGCGACCAAAGGCGACTCGGCGATAGACGGCCTTAGCGTAACGTCGATCGACGATAACGCGAGGTTTAAGTATAGACTAGCCTCAGATGTCGCAGGCGTGCTCGTTACAGACGTAAAATCAGGCTCAAACGCCGAAAAATTCGGCTTTGAAAAAGGCGATATCATCATCCAAGTCGCCGAGGAAAATATCAAAAATTTAGACGACTTTAACAAGGCCGTAGCAAACGCCAAAGGCAAAAAAACTCTCGTTTGGGTCAATCGCGGCGGACTTTTCCAAGGTCTTGTTATCAAATAATCTAAAACTAAGGCGCGGTAAAATGCGCCTTTTTCTAAATTTATCCTTTTTCAAAATTTACGCTTTAAGACTTACCCAAATTTGCCGAGTTGTAGTATCTGCGCTCCAAAATAGCCTGCGTCAAATTTTAGCTTAGCCTGCGGTAAATTTGACGATCCCCCCTCATTTTTGCCGCTCGCAGCTAAACAACTCGCCCAATTTATCGCGTATGCAGACCACAACTAGAACTTAAATTTATTTTTAAAATTGCCCGCCAAATTTGACGGCAAATTTAGACAAATTTGCACTGCGACCGCTCAAATTTAATCGCTTTTTGGACTCAAATTTAAGGCACAACAAACACACCCATCCACCCTCACTTTCTTAAATTTGGCTTTATCAAATTTACCGCCCCACATTTACGCGCTTTAAATTTACATTAAATTTAGCCGACGACTACGTTAAATATCATGCCGAATTCGGCGCAGAAATTTTAACCCAAAAGCCGTATTAAACGGCTAAATTTAAGCAAATTTGAGCTAAATTTATCCAAATTTTATCTCAAAAGGACGGGCGATGAACGAAGCTCAAATTTCGCTAGCAGGCAAGATCGCGGACGCGCTCAAGCGCCTGATTGCAGGCAAACTAGACTCCCAGTACAAGGGCGAGACGCCGTATTCACAGTGCCGCGTACAGGAGGGATATTTTGATTTTTTAGGCGTGGAGTGCCGCAAATCTCGCATCAAGCTCTACCTCTACGACTTTGACGCAGATAGCCTTAGAGCCGATGCGCCCGAAGTGGACGAGCTAGAGCGCGAGGAGTTTGAGGAGATTGCCCCACTTATCGCAAAGAGCGTTGAGGAGGAGTTTTTGGCCGAAGCAAATCTGCCGTTTTTTGCGTATAAGCTGGATCTGGCGGTCAAATTTGAAGGTGCGAGCGGGAGCTTGGCACAGCGCAGCTGCGAGCATAAATTTTACTTTGAAAACACTGCGCGAAAAGCTGAGCTAAAGCGCAAAATAGATGATTATATAGACGAGCTCATCATCCGCCGCGATAAAAGGATCAAAGACGGCCGCGAGATTTTCGTGTTTATGGACCGCATTTTCGATCTTTCGCTTATGGATTACGACGAAGCGGCGCTAACGGCGCTGCTTGAGCGGGTTATCGCCGCGGTGCAAGACGTCAAAAACAGGCGGCTTTTGGGGGATTTTATCATCGCGCTAGAGAATAATCTGCGGCGCTGGAAAGAGGAGAAATTTCTGCCGAAATTTTATGATATCAGCGATAACGGCTGGAGCAAGAGCTATAAGCTCAAAAAGGATTTTGCGCCCCAAAATGCGGGCGCCGGCGAGCTTGCGCTTTTCGTGCGAGCGGCATTTTGGCGGATCAAATTTAAAAGCTTTAGCTGGGACGTAAAATTTGCGCGCAAAGACCTCGAAAGCGCGGCTCTGATTTTCGGTTCGGCGCAGGCGCAAAAGTATTTAGACTGCGGCACAGGCGAGTTAGACGAAAACCTAACGAGATTTAAAGACGCGGACGTAGAGTGCGCCGCAAACGATGTTTTTACGCAAATTAGCGTAAAAATCAAAAACGAAACGCCTCAGGCTTACAAAAAGGCGCTAATCTTTATCGTAAATCTGCTGCGTGCGGGCTTTGCGGCTAGCTACGCCGTTAAATTTAGCTCAAAAGCGGATAAAATTTATCTACCGATAAAAGGGCTTGAAAAGACGCAGACGCACCGATTTTTCGCTACTGCATTAGCGCATGAGGTAGACTCGGAGCTTGAGCTTTACGCCAAAGAAGCTCTAAGGCATAAATACGAATTTTATGCCGATATAAACGACGAAAAGTGCCTAATGACGGGCAGTTACGCAGTATTTGGCCTTGCGCTAAAAAGCGAGAAATATTTCGCGCTAGCTAAAAGGTATTTTAAAAACGTAGACGACGAACATCAGAGCGCGCATATAAAATTTATCGAGGCTTTTATCGATAGATACGGCGTTAGCGCGCAGAGCCTAGAGGTTT
>CAURKB010000118.1:0-6529 GCA_963525315.1 uncultured Campylobacter sp.
TCTAAGTTAGCCTTCGGTAAGTGTCACGTAGTGCAGTTAAAGCGTTCGTCGCTAATCTTGCCCTCAAGGTCTTTTTTATTCCTTATGCTATAAAGGTGCGATTTAGGGATCGGAGTCGCGCCGACATCTTTTGCGACTTCAGGCATATGGCAGCTAACGCACATATTATTATCCGCCGTGATAGGAATGAGTCCTTCTAAATCATGAGGGATTAGCGGCGGAGCGTTTTCAAAAGAGCGGTCGTATCTTTTTGATTCGCCCGCGGCCGGTTTGGTCCAGTTGATATCGGCTAGTTTTATATCGTCTTCGTCGATAACGTCGTTAGCGGCGCGCAAGATATTTAGGTCTTTGGCGTCTTTACCGTCTTTTAGCTTTACTTTTTCTTTTTTATCGGAGTTGGTTTTTATCTGCTCCGTTTTTTGAGTTTGCGCGGAGCTAGATGATTTTTGCTCTTCTTTAGCTTCGGCACAGCCCGAAAATATGAGGACGGCGCATGCCAATCCCGCCAAAATTCTCGCCTTCATTGATTTTTCTCCTTTAAATTTCTAATGTTAAATTTTAAAGCATCGTCGCCGCAAACGTCGATACAGCGTCCGCAGCTAATGCACTCGCTAGATTTTATAAATCCGCTTTGCTTGCCGATAATGCCCAGCACTTGATTTTCGGGGCAAATAAGCTTACATTTCATGCAGTTGGTGCAATTGCTCGCGTTATGTTCTATGCGTAAAAGCGAAAATTTGCCGACGACCGCGTAAAAAGCGCCCAGAGGGCAGAGCTTTGAACAAACGAGTCTATCGCCCAAAAATGCGTCTATCGCAAACAACCCAAACGCAACGAATAGCCAAAGCGCACCGCCGTAGATAATGCCGCGCTGCACGATACCTATGTAACTAACGCCCTCAAATGCCGGCGCGCCCGTAACTAACGATAAAAAAAGCGTAAACGCAAGGATATAATATCTCGCGTCTCTCGTAAAATTTACGAATTTTTTATCTTTGTCGTAGCCTAGCTTTACCCTAAGCCAGCGAGCCGTTTCGGTGATGATATTTACGGGGCAAATCCAGCTACAAAAGGCTCTAGGAGCGATAAAAGCATAAAAAGCTAGTATTATCCCCGCTCCTAAAACGGCGGTAGAGCCGATAGAAAAACCCGCTAAAAACAGCTGCAAAACCGCAAACGGATCGCTAAGCGGAACGACCCCAAATAGCAAAGACGAGCTAAGATTGCCTTGTAAAATTTTAACTCCGTAATAGTTACTCGCAAAAAATAGAGCCAAAATCAAAATTTGACTTATTCTTCTTAAAATCAAATATTTCATAGCAAATCTCCGCCGTTTAGATAGTCGTTTAGCTTTTTATCATCGCCTTTAAAATCTTTCGGCGTTACGTCTTTTAGCTTTTTGTCTTGCCCTTCGATCCAGCCTTCGACGTATTGCTCATTGCTAGATCCCAGCCCTATTTCGCGCGGAAGTACGAAAATAGAAGCCTTAGGCGTCACGCAAACTTGCTCGCACATGCCGCAGCCCGTGCAATAATCCGCGTCCACGACCGGTTTAAAAAACGCATGCTTTTGCGTTCGTTCGTTGCGAACGTATTCAAGCTTTAACGCCTTGTCTATCAAAGGGCAAGCGCGGTAGCAAGCGTCGCAGCGAAGTCCTTCGTAAGCGATGCAAAAATTAGGATCTAGCACCGCTATACCCATTTTAGACTTATTTATATTTAGCTTGCCGTTATCTTCGCTTACCAGCTTCACGTCTAACGCACCCGTCGGACAGGCGACCGTGCACGGGATGTCCGGACACATATAGCACGGAATTTTACGCGGCGTAAAAAACGGAGTGCCGTAAGGCAATCCGTCGTCTAAATCCGCAAGCTTAAGCGTATCCCAAGGACAGGCTTCTACGCACAGCCCGCAACGTATGCACTCGCTAAGAAAATTTTTCTCTTTTAGCGCGCCGGGCGGTCTGATGAGTAGAGTTTGGGCTTTAGCCGTCGTTTGCGTACTCCAGATGAAACCGCCCGCGAGAACCAAACTAATCGCTTTTAACCCGAATTTTAAAGCCTCTCTTCTATTTTGCATTATTAAGCCTTGTAAATTTTAACCGCACATTTTTTATAGTCGGTCTCTTTTGAGATCGGGCAAGTCGCATCTAAGCAGACTTTGTTGATATATACGATTTCATCGAAAAACTGCACGTACACTAGGCCCGAAGGGGTTTTGTTTCGTCCGCGAAGATCAATTCTTGCTTTTACCTTGCCGCGGCGAGACTCAACCCAAACTACGTCGTTATGTTGTAAATTTAGCTTTTGCGCATCGCCCTCGTGCATATAGCAAAGCGCCTCTGGAACAGCACGGTAAAGCTCAGGAACGCGCATAGTCATAGTGCCTGTGTGCCAGTGCTCCAAGACGCGGCCCGTACATAGCCAGAAAGGATACGTAGTATCAGGCATCTCGCACGGATCCATATAAGGGCGGAAGAAAATTTTAGCCCTATTAGCGATAGAAAATTTCTCGTCGCCGCTAGTTACTTTTGCTAGATCGCCTTTTTGCAACTTGGCTTTTTTATTTCCGTAGAATGCAAACTGCTTGCCGTCTTCGGCATATTTTTTGGCATACGGATCGTATTTGGCGTTAAATCTCCACTGAGTTTCTTTACCGTCTACGACGGGCCACCTTAGTCCGCGCACTTTGTGATAAGTATCAAAGTCGGCTAGATCGTGTCCGTGACCGGAGCCAAATTTGCGGTAGTCTTCCCAAAGGTATTTTTGGATGAAAAATCCGTATCCCTCAAATACCTTTCCGTCTGAGCCGACTACTTTTCTGCTATCGCCGAAAACTTCGGAGTTATCGAAATCTTCCATTATAGCGTCTTTTGCAGGATAGCTCTTAGCCTCTTCGTTTGCGAAAAGCACGTCAAATAGCGTATCTTCTTCGCTATAACCCATGGCTTTTGCCTCGTCTAGCACGCTTGGAAGCGTTAGCTTATCGTCCACTTTTTGTTCGCCCCAAACCTCTTTTAGCTTAAAGCGCTTAGCAAATTCCAGCATTTGCCACGTGTCGCTCATCGCTTCGCCTACCGGAAGGACTTGTTGTCTCCAGTGCTGCGTTCGGCGCTCAGCATTACCGTACGCGCCCCATTTTTCGTAAATCATCGCAGTAGGTAGGATCAGGTCGGCAACCTTAGCCGAGATGCCAGGATACGGATCTGAAACGATGATAAAGTTATCCATCTCGCGAGCGGCTTTTATCCAGTGGTTTGCGTTTGCGGTATTTTGCCACGGGTTATTTACCTGCACCCACGCCCATTTCATCTTTCCGTCTTCCATATCGCGCATCATTTTTACGTAGTGGGAGGCGACTTTCGGATTTAGCGTGTTTTTAGGAAGTTTCCAAATTTTCTCGCTTATTTCGCGGTGTTCGGCGTTATCTACGACCATATCCGCAGGCAAGCGATGAACGAAAGTACCGACCTCGCGTGCCGTTCCGCATGCGCTTGGTTGTCCAGTTAGCGAGAAAGCGCCCTCGCCCGGTTTTGCTTGTTTGCCAAGTAGCATATGCACCATATAGGCTTGCTCGTTTACCCAAGTGCCGCGTTGGTGCTGGTTAAAGCCCATTGTCCAAAAGCTAACTACTTTTCTACCTTTTTCGATGTACCAGTCGGCTAGTTGCTTTAGTTTTTTCTTAAATTCTTCCAAATCCTCGTTTGGATCGCCTTTTATTAGCGGAGCGGAGAAGTCAAGCGTATAAGGTTTAAGAGCTTCTTTAAATTCCTCAAACGTGATTTGCCAGTGTTTGCCCGCGGTAGCCGTATTTTTATTTTCCATCACGTCACCCTCTTTATAGCCTAGATAGCCCAGAGTCACGCCTTCGTTTTTGCTTAGTTTCTTATGAAGTTCCGTCTCTACGACGTCCTTTTCGTTTGAGTAATTAGGATGATTTGGATTATTTCTAAGCCCGTAGCCGATATCTACCGGTCCCGTCGCAAATACGCAGTGGCTATTTACGTAGTCCCAGTCGATGGCTTCGGGATGATTATAAACGATCTCGTGAGCGATGTAGTTCCAGATAGCGACGTCTGACGAAGGAGCGAATAAAATTTCCATATCGGCGATATTTGAGGTTCTAGTCGAATAAGTAGAAATATTTACGATTTTTACGCGCTCGGGATCGCTTAGCTTCCTATCGCTTATACGAGCCCAAAGTATCGGGTGCATCTCCGCCATATTCGCGCCCCACGGCACGATAGTATCGGTTAGCTCTATGTCGTCGTAGCAGCCCGCAGGCTCGTCTATACCGAACGTCTGCATAAATCCCGTAACCGCGCTAGCCATGCAGTGGCGAGCATTCGGGTCTATGGAGTTGCTTCTGATGCCGGCTTTCCATAGCTTAACCGCCGCATAACCCTCTAAAATAGTGTATTGACCAGAGCCGAAAACGCAGGCTGAATGCACGCCGTTTTTCTTCATGGTCTCTTTATATTTTTCAGCCATGATGTCAAAGGCTTTTTCCCAGCTAATAGGCTTAAATTTGCCCTTTTTATCAAATTCACCCTTTTCGTTTACGCGAAGAAGAGGCTGAGTGATACGGTCGGCGCCGTACATGATTTTAGCATTAAAATAGCCCTTGATGCAGTTTAAGCCGCGGTTTACGGGCGCTTCCGGGTCGCCTTTGACGGCTACGATTTTGCCCTCTTTGGTTGCGATCATTATACCGCAGCCCGTTCCGCAAAACCTACATGCCGCCTTATCCCAGCGCCAGCCCTTTTCCGCCTCGTTACCCGCAGCGCTAAGGCTTGAAGGAAGCGCTATACCGGCGCTTGCGCACGCAGCGGTTGCGGCGGCGCTTTTTATAAAATCTCGTCGATCCATTTTCTCTCCTCGTTTATTTTTTAAGATAGTCCTTAAAAATCACGACGATATTAGCTGTTAAAAGCTGAATTTGGGTTGATGAAAATTAATTAACTTTTTTGCAATATTTGTTATTTAAATTGAGACAAAAAATATCTTTATTATCCTTATTTTAGGGCTAGGAACTGATTCAAACGCGAAAATATATTTTTCTATACGACTAAATTTAAAGATACGTTTTGATAACCGAACGCATAAATTTTTAGGTCGTGTCGACAAATATATAAAAAAAATGAGTAAAATAGTAACATAGTATCATAAAAAATTTTGATTTTTGAAAAAATTTATGACACGGAACGATGTTTTATAAATTTTGTAAATAATTAAACGCCCTGCTTGAGCTAAATTTAGGTTAGAAACGAAAATCATAAATTTTCAAGACGAAGTCACACGAAAATCTCATAAATTTAGCGCCACTTCGTATTTAATGATCATTAAGCACGACTAATATACCAAATTCATCTTTAACGATTTTTAAAGAGAATACGATATATAATCTCATTTTTATTTTAAAATCAAGGGAGAATAATGAGACTTAGTATTTTTGCTTCAGTCGCCATTTTAGCTACTTTTGCCGTTGCAGACACAAAGACCGAGGGCTACTCAGTGATGCTTCCAAGCGTAGAAGTCGAGGGCATTTCCGAGCAAGATAACCTAAAAGGCTACGTCGCCTACGATAGCGCGGAAGTAAACAGAAACGGACTTAGCAACAAACAAACGCCTCAAACAATAGAAACCATCGATATCCAAAAAAATCGCAACTACGGCACGAACGATCTTTCTAGCATCCTAGAAGGAAACGCGGGCATAGACGCGGGCTACGATATGCGCGGCGAGAGTATAAAAATAAGAGGCTTTAGCATAGACGGTGGAGACATATATAGAGACGGCGTGAGAGACTCGGGTCAAATCAGGCGCAGTACCGCAAACGTCGAGCGCGTCGAGATTTTAAAAGGGCCCGCATCCATCCTATACGGCAGGAGCGACGGCGGCGCGGTCGTAAATTTAGTAAGCAAAAAGGCAAATTTTACCCCCGTTTATAAGGTCTCGGGTAGATACGGCAGCTGGAGCAGATGGGGGCTTGGCGCAGACGTAAATCACGCAGTAAATAATCAACTAGCCGTACGCCTAACTACCGACGGCGAGCGCGGTAAATCGTGGCGCGAAGGCATAAAATATAAAAACTTTATGATAAGCCCTAGCGTCATCGTAACCAACCAAAGCGGCGACGTAAGCTTTGAGGCGCAGTATACGTACGACAATGCCTGGCGAGTACCCGATAGAACTCCGACCAAAGCCGTCTACGATAAGCTAGGTATCGACTATAAAAAAGGCTTTTCTCACGAGGGCGACTTTGCGGAGGATAGACTGCACTTTTTGCGCACGGAGTTAAATGCCGAGCTAGCTAAAGAGCTAAATTTAAAATGGGTTTTCGGATACAGAAAGGCTAGCCAAAATTTTGATCACTTTTTTGCGGGCAGTATCGTTAGCGGCAACAGACTAAGGCAAAACTACGCAAAACAAGAGACGGATAACGAAACTATCTCAAACGCCTTTACGCTCACCAAGGAGCTAAATTTCGAGAGATTTAAGCACAACATCGCAGTCGGCTTCGACAATAG
>CAURKB010000119.1:0-6436 GCA_963525315.1 uncultured Campylobacter sp.
CTCTATGTCTTCGGCCGAGATCTCGCTCGCTGCGCCAAATGAAAGAGTGGTAAGAGAGGAAACTACCGCGCCGTTTACTGGAGTATAAAAGCCGCTAACCGTTATCTCTGCGCTTCTACTAGCTCCCTTGTTTAAATCTAGCGGCGTTAACAGTTTGATACCGTCAAATATATTGACGCCTTTGGGTTTTATTTTTTTACCGTCTTTGCTACCAAAGTCATATACGATAACTAGTGCCCATCCTCCGTATCTTGGGGAACTCAAATGTCCAAACCATTTGCCATCAGTATATGCTACCAATGATGGAGGGGTTCCGTCGTGAGTTTTGATGTTGCCTGCACTAAAAGTCCTGCCTGCAGTAGTATTTCCTAGAGATTGTTTCACTAGTTCGGTAACATCGGCGCTTGCTTGATATTGAAATCTCATGCCTGCACCATGAAACGACCCGAACCAAAATACATCCTGCTCTTGTGCCGTAATCTCATAGTAGCCCTTTGGTGTTCCAAATCTTACCTTGTTAAAGTCTTTTATGGTATCAAAATAATTTTGTGTAGCTAAAGCTTTTGAAGTGCTACCCCATGTTCTAGCAAAGCCTCCTGCCCAGTAAAGTCTGGCATACACTACTCTTTTTCCTACTATATCATTCGCTATGCTGGCTCCGTCGTTATTTTTTCTATCGGAAAAGTCAAAGGTCGCTTTTGATGAGTTTAAGCTGTAGCTGGCGTCTTCTTTTTCAAATACAACATTTGTAATAGACGTAAGTAGCATATTTGTATTCAAAATAGGCCTATAGTTATATCCGTATCCTTGAGAGCCGTTACCTACGGTTTTTAGAACCGAGGCACCTATGGTCTCTATATCGCCGTATATTATCTTTCTTTCTTCTAGTCTTTTAACTCCGTATTGGTCTATTACCTCTTCATTTATAACCCATTTTTGGATATTTGCGGTTTCTTTTCTATCCTAAGAGCCTCTGAATACTACTGTGGTGTCTACAAAGTTATGGTTTAGTCCGTTCTTATCATTTATTGCGAATGCGCCACTTGTACTAAGTAGAAAAATCACAACTAGAAAAAAATTAGATTTTTTCATTTGGCATTCCTTAAAATTTTCACTTTACTATAAAATCTGAAATTTTTTCAGCCTGTTTGTACATCGGATACGCCCACGCATCAAGCACTATCTGCGAGAGCGTCATGTTTGTCATATTGCAAACGATAGGGGCGATGAAATTTACCGTCGAAGTCTCGATGGGGGTGCTTACTACCATTATATTATAAATCCTTAGCTCGCTTTGGTCGTTTATATCCATTAGCTCCTGATAGTACGTAGGTATTTCAAATTCGTAATTTCTCAAAGCGTATGGGTTTATCGCGGTAAAAGACGTCTCATCGTCCTTGCTTTGAAGCTTTACGAAAAATTGATCAAGCTCTTTTAGCTCGTAGCTTTTGATATGTTCAAAGCCCAAAATAGGGCTTTTAACCTGAAAAACCATATACGTCTCCTTAATTATACATTTACTTTTTAGGCAATTGTACCCAAATTTTTCTATTTTTAAGCATAAATAAAACCGAAATTTACCCAAAAGCAACAAAAACAATGGTAAAATAAACCGTCTGAAAAATTTAAATTTAAGGGAACGTATGAAAAAAACGATTAAATTTTTATCTGCGATTTTTTTTGTTTGCTTAGTCGGCGGCTGCGCTGAAAAATACACCGAGCTATATAATCTAACGCCCGATCAGTGGTACTCCGAGATCATCGGCGACATAAAAAATCGCGATCTAGAAAGCGCCGATAAACACTATACGGCGATGTCTAGCGAGCACGTAGCTAGCCCGCTTTTGGAGCAAATTTTACTAATCCTTGCCCAAGCTCACGCTAACGACGAAGAGTATCTGATGGCGAATTTTTACCTGGACGAATATCTCAAAAGATACGGCGATAACGGCGCTAGGAGCGAATTTGCGCAGTATCTGAAGATAAAGGCGAATTTTGATTCGTTCTCGCAACCCAATCGCAACCAAAAGCTAATGCAAGACAGTATCGCTGAGATAGAAAAATTTCTCTACGTCTATCCAAACACACAGTATCGCCCGCTGATAGAAACTATGCTGGTTAAATTTAAACTCGCTATCTACAACCTAGACGTGCAGATAGCCGATCTATACGAGCGCACGGGCAGAGACGAGTCGGCGCAAATTTATAAAGAAAAGGTGCAAGCCTCGCCGCTAAACGATGCAAATATCGTGCTTCCGCAGCTTCCTTGGTATAGAAAAATGTTTGAGTAGGAGCTAAATTTGCAAATTTACGAATCAAAAATGTTCCCTGCGCAGCTACCCGTCATCGTAGAAGACGAGCTGTTTTTGTATCCGTTTATGATAACGCCGCTTTTTTTAAGCGACGAGGAAAATATCGAAGCGCTAAATTCGGCTCTCGAATCGCAGAGTCCTATCCTGGTCGTGCCGACGAAGGCGCAAAACGAGGGTGCTAGGAAATTTGACGCCGTATACGATGCTGGCGTCATAGGCACCGTGATGAGGCGAGTACCGCTACCAGACGGCAGGGTAAAAATCTTATTTCAAGGTACGAGCAAGGGCCGCATAGTCTCAAAAGTAGGTCAAAAGCCGCTGCGAGCCGTCGTAGACGTACTGCATGAAAAAAGACCCGAAAATACTAAAAGCGACGCTCTACTAACTGTGCTTCGCGAAAAAGTGCGAGATCTGGCCGCGCTTAGCCACTTTTTCCCGCCCGATCTTTTAAAAACGATAGAGGAGAGCGCCGAGCCTAGTCGCGTCTGCGATCTGATACTAAGCTCGCTAAGGCTAAAGAAAAAGACGGCGTACGAGTTTTTTATCGAGGAAAATTTGGAGCAAAAGCTGCTAAAGCTCATCGACTACGTTATCGAGGAGATCGAGGCGAATAAACTCCAGCGCGAGATAAAAAACAAGGCTCACTCAAAAATCGATAAAGTAAATAAAGAGTACTTTCTAAAAGAGCAGCTAAAGCAGATACAGCAAGAACTGGGCTCAGATACCAGCCGCGAGGAGGAGATCGAGGAGTACCGTAAGAAGCTGGAAGCTAAGAAAAAATTTATGGGCGAGGATGCGTATAAGGAGATAAAAAAGCAAATCGACAAGCTATCGCGCATACATCCTGATTCTGCCGACGCAAACACGATACAAAGCTATCTGGACTGGGTAATCGAAGTGCCGTTTGAAAATACGGCAAATAAAAAACTAAGCGTGCAAGAGGTCGCAAAGCAGCTAAACGCCGATCACTACGGGCTTGAGAGGCCAAAAGATAGGATAGAGGAGTATTTTGCTCTGCGCGAGCTTTTGCAACTGCGAGGCGTCGCGGGCAAGGTAAATAACGGCGCGATTTTGTGCTTTGCGGGGCCTCCGGGCGTCGGTAAAACAAGTCTGGCAAACTCCATCGCAAAGGCGCTAAAACGCGAGCTAGTGCGCGTGGCGCTAGGCGGCCTTGAAGACGTAAACGAGCTGCGCGGACACCGCCGCACCTACATAGGCGCGATGCCGGGTCGTATCGTGCAGGGGCTAATCGAAGCAAAGCAGATGAATCCAGTCGTGGTGCTAGACGAGATCGACAAAGTCGGCAGGAGCTTTCGCGGTGATCCGACGGCGGTACTGCTGGAGATCCTAGATCCCGAGCAAAATAATAAATTTAGGGATTATTATTTAAATTTCAATATCGACCTTAGCAAGGTCGTTTTCGTCGCGACGGCAAACGACGTGAGTGCCATACCGCCCGCGCTTCGCGATAGGATGGAGTTTATCGAGCTTAGCTCATACACTCCGCAGGAAAAATTTGAGATAGCTAAAAAATATCTAATCCCTCAAGAGCTCAAAAAACACGGCCTAAAGCCCGGCGAAGTGACTCTGGGCAAAGACGTGCTGAGCCTCATCATCTCAGACTATACGCGAGAAAGCGGGGTGCGAAATCTGCGCCGCCGCCTAGCCGATATCTTTAGAAAGGCGGCAAAAAGGCTTCTGGGGGGCGAGGCGCAAAAGATAACCGTGACGACTAAAAATTTGAACGAGTTTTTAGAAAAGAAGGTTTATGAGATCGAGCATGCGGACAAAAAGCCCCAGATAGGCCAGGTAAACGGGCTAGCGTGGACGAGCGTGGGCGGCGACGTGCTAAAGATCGAAGCTATACGCATACAGGGTAAGGGCGGCCTGCAGATAACGGGGTCATTGGGCGAGGTGATGAAAGAAAGCGCGTATATCGCATTTAGCCTCGTTAAGGTGCTGATCGATGCTAAAAAGATAAAAGTGCCCTCTAAAATCATCCCGAGCCTGCCTGAGGACGTCAAAGACGGCGTGAAAAAAGAGCTAAGCCCTAGCGAAGTTTATCGCCGCTACGATCTGCACATCCACGTGCCCGAGGGCGCCACGCCAAAAGACGGGCCGAGCGCGGGTATCACGATGGTGACGGCGATCGCCTCGATCCTAACGGATACCAAAGTACGAAGCGACGTAGCGATGACGGGCGAGATCACGCTAAGCGGCCGCGTGCTGCCTATAGGCGGGCTAAAAGAAAAACTCATAGCCGCGCACAAGGCCGGTATCAAAACCGCTCTGATACCGCGCAAAAACTATGAGCGCGACCTGGGCGATATCCCGCAAGACGTCAAAAACGATATGCAAATTTTAGCCGTAGACGTCATCGAAGACGTGCTAAAAAATGCGTTCGTCGCAAAATAACTTTTGAAATTTTATTAAATTTAGCCTCGCTTGCGGGGCTGAGTTTATTATTGCCTATATCCAAAAACCGACTTTAAATTTACCGCTATTTTCGGTTCGCGCAAATAGATCGAGCCTTGCTGCTAAAATTTGGCAAATTTTAATCAAGCTTGTATTTTTAAGAGCTAGAAGTAAATTTAGACGACTTTATGACAAATAGCTTAAATTTTGGTTTAAAGATAAATAAGCGAAAATTTTAAGCCCCTTGCGCGTATTTTGATATTTTCGTGTTTTTGGGCCTTATTTGCTTAATGCGGCGGCGTAGTTACGATTTGAAGCGCCGAGGGCGGACTCGCCCGCCCGTTTGAGCGGGGGCGGGCTAAATTTGCTTACATCCCCACTCGGGATAAAATTTTCTAACGTAAGCGTTTAGCTCCCTTTCGGCATCGCTATACTCGCGGGTTGAAGCGTTTTTGGCGTCAAATTCGCCGTCATGCCCATCGCCCAAAAACTCCGTTATCATACCGGCGCCCAGCGTCGCGTTGGTATAGCGGTCGATCACGATAAAAGAGCCGCTTTGACGGTTTTGCTCGTATAAATCCGCGCATACGCTCTTATCTAGGCTCACGGCGCATTTTGCGATGTCGTTTAGCTCTAAGCGCCGGGCTTTAAGCTTTTCAAAATTATTGACGTCGCGTTTATATAAAATTTCGTCAAATTTCGCGTTTATCAAGTTTGAGTTGATTTTGATTAGATATTGCTCGCCGGGCGTTAGCGGCGCTTCGTTCATCCAGACGATATTTGCGTTAAATTTTCGCGTCACGCGCGGCAAATTTGCAGGTTTTGCTATCATATCGCCGCGGCTAACGTCTACCTCGCGGTCGAGGCAAAGCGTGATAGCTTGGGGCGCAAAGGCCTGGGGCGCGGTTTTAAACGCGTCGTCTTTGCCTTTGACGCCAAGGTCTAGGTTATCGGTCGTTACTATGGACTTTACGCGCGCTTTTTTATTTGACGGTAGTACGACTACTTCGTCGTTTTCGCGTATTTCGCCGCCCGTTATAGTGCCGCAGTAGCCGCGGAAATTTAGATGCGGGCGATTTACGTACTGCACGGCGAATCTAAACTCGTTAGGGCGGTCCGGACTAACGTCTAGCGCGTCTAGCGTCGGCAGTAGCGCAAGCCCTTTATACCACGGCGTATTTTCGCTATTTTTTAAGATATTATCGCCGTTTAGTGCGCTAATTGGGATAAAGTCGAATTTTATCTGCTCGCTATGAGGTAAATTTCGGCTCATTTTTAGATAATCGCTCTTAATGGCCTCAAAAACGTCCTGCCTAAAATCCATCAGATCCATTTTATTTATCGCTACTATAATGTGCCTAATGCCTAGCAAACTCGCGATAAACGAGTGGCGCTTGCTCTGCGTTAAAACGCCTTTTCTAGCGTCGATTAAAATGACCGCGACGTCGGCCGTACTCGCGGCAGTCGCCATATTTCTGGTGTATTGCTCATGGCCGGGTGTGTCGGCGATGATATATTTTTTCTTATCGGTGCTAAAAAATCTATACGCCACGTCGATCGTGATGCCTTGTTCGCGCTCGCTGGCTAGCCCGTCTACTAAATTTGCGAAATCTATCTCGCCGCGTTCGTTTCTAGCGCCGTTTAGCTGGTCTTCAAAGATACCCTTAGCGTCGTAAAGCAATCTGCCTATTAGCGTAGATTTGCCGTCG
>CAURKB010000120.1:0-6399 GCA_963525315.1 uncultured Campylobacter sp.
GCCTAATGTGGCAGGACGGGGTAAATATATTTCAGGGTGGATGGGACGAGGCAAGACATTACTGCGAAAATTTAAATTTCGCTGGCTACAACGACTGGCGATTACCGACTAGACTAGAGCTTTTAAGTATTACGGACGACAGTAGGTATAACCCAGCTATAAATAAGATTTTCAAAAATGTTGAGTCATGGCGGTATTGGAGTTCGACAATAAATGCTAGAACCAATCCCTCTCTTGAATGGACTGTTGATTTTAAGATCGGCTTTGACTTTACCGACTATATCATAACAACTCCTCTCAACTTTTACGTGCGGTGCGTTAGGCAGTATTGATTAAAATATAAAAATAAATTAAAGGAAATATATGAATAAGATTTTTGTAGTTTTGGCTATATCTTGCATTTTACTAAATGGCGAGGAAGCCCTTAGGGCATCTTGTGGCAAGGATAATAATAAATTCGTAGTAATATGTGAGGAAAAAAAGTTGGGTAAACTGATGTGGGAGGATGAAAAGGAGATATTTGAGGGCACTTGGGGCGAAGCCAAGCATTATTGCGAAAATTTAAATTTAGCTGGCTACAACGATTGGCGATTACCAACTAGATTAGAGCTTTTAAGTATTACGGACGATAGTCGTATTACTCCTATAAATAGGGCCTTTAAAAATATCAGCAAAAAAAGCCAATATTGGAGTTTAACCAAATACGTTGGTGATCAATCCAACGTTTGGGCTGTAGATTTTTGGGACGGTCATGGGCATGCAGGCTCAAATATTGTGTCTGATAAGGCTTGTGTACGGTGTGTCAGAAACGATTAAATTTTTAAAATTTCTTGTTTTTTAGAAATTTAGGCTTCAAAATTAGGTGCTTTAAAAGGCTTTTTCTCCCTCTGCGGGAGATTTTAAAATTTAGGAGAATGAAATGAGTAATTTTACGGCTGAGCAGATAGTAAAAATAAACGAAATTTTTAGCAGGATCGTCGACTGCAAGGGAAATTTGAAGGTGTTTAAGGATTTTGATTTTAGTTCCAATAAGATATCCGATGCCGAGATAAAAGCCCTTGATATAAACATATCAAATTTTGAGATAAGACATATAAAAAACGACCAAAATATAAATCGATATTTTTCGGCTTTGCTAAATAAATTTCCAAACGAGATTAAAAAAGACGACCTGGTAATTTTATACACTGCTTTTTATGATATTTTGGAAATTTGCGATTTTGACGTGTATAGTAACGACGCTATTTTCTACCTAAATACTTTTGAAAGTATTATCGATTATTTTAAGGATAACAACTTTGATTTTAACAGCTTCGAAAACAATAAAATGCTAGACACTCATTTTGATACGATGGAATATTTTAATTTATGCTATGTGAAGAATAAATTTGTTTGCGAGATTAAGCTTTTTGTAAAAGAAAACTATGAACCGCTAAAAAGCTTTAAAATAGACTGGGATAAATTTAAAAATAGCCTTAATGACGGCAATAAAGAGCTTTTTGAACAAGACAGAGATGTTTGGGAGAGAATCGGCAAAACGCTGGGAGCTTTTTACGGCTTAACTCAAAACGGCTCAAAAAACATCATCTACTATGGCGCACTAGGAACGGGTAAGACGAAATTCGTAAAAGACTGCCTTGATATTTTAGATCCGAATCACGATAGAACCGAGTGGGTACAGTTTCATAGCGGTTTTGAATACGAGGATTTTATAGACGGCATACAAAACGGAAGTTTAAAAAACGGCATATTTAAAGAATTTTGCTTAAAAGCGGCACAAAACGATAAAGAAAATTTCTTTTTCGTAGTAGATGAGATAAACAGAGCCGACATAGCGGCGGTATTTGGCGAGACGTTGTCGCTTTTGGAGGAAGATTATCGGGATAAAAAAATAAAGACCAAAAACTATCCGTTAAGCAATCAAGAGTTTTTTATACCCGCAAATATCTATTTCATCGGTATGATGAACGACGTGGATAAGAGCATAGACTGCTTTGATTTGGCTCTAAGAAGGCGCTTTGCGTGGGTTTTGATGAGATGCGATTATGAGGTTTTAAATGATTTGGATAAAAAATATAGCGGCTATAAAGAAAAATGCGAAAATTTAAATAAATACATAACTTCTTCGGAAAATAACGGGCTAAATTTAGGCAGAGCCTACGAGATCGGGCATTCGTATTTTCTAAAAAAAAGTGGCGGCACGGATGAGCAGGTAATTTGGGATAGGCATATAGAGCCGATTTTAAGAGAGTATATCAGAACGCAGTTTGACGAAGGCGAAGTAGAGGAAAAGCTAGAAACGGCTAAGAAAATTTTCGTAGGCTAACGCGATATTTAAAGAAATAGCCGCCGTAAGTACGCAACGCATAAGATAGAAAAACATTTTATAAGCTTACGATCAAATGGCTACCCAAAGAAATTTTAAAAACGATAAACCAAAAGGATAAAAAATGAGAAAAATTATAGCATTATCATTGCTGCTTTGCGGGTTACTTAACGCTGAAACTGTTTGCAAAAGAGACCATGCCAATAATATAGTCGTTTGTAGCGACGAGAAGTTGGGCGAGCTGATGTGGCAAGACGAAAGAGTGTATGAAATTAAATGGAAAGAAGCCAAAAGATACTGCAAAGATTTAAGATTGGCCGGCTATAAAGATTGGAGGCTACCGACTATAATAGAGCTAGAGAGTATAGCAGAAAAACCGCCTTATACTAGAGATGGATCTATCTTTATGCATGCAAATAAGGAGTGGCATTGGACGTCTAGTACCACCTTTGATGGATCCAAAGCATGGCGCATAGCTAACGATATAGGTTACTGGGATCACGTGTATAATAGTAACTATGTGCGATGCGTAAGGAAAAATTAATTTTTCAAAATTTAAAGCTTTTACGAATGCTTTAATATCATAAAAGGATGTAAAATGAAAAAAATCATCGCGTTTTTAACGCTTTTTGCAGTGTTACTTTGCACGGCTAACGCCGAGACGACTGATTATGAGATTGCGTCGAGCTATTTTAAGGACAAGTTTGAAAAGCTGGGTATTCCGTCCGCATTACAAGGCGAAGCGTATAAAAGAGTTTTTAACGAATATGTGGATGAAGGCGTCGGACAACTTTGGGGAAACGACGAATACGAAAAGCTAGCTAACATCAGAGAGAGATATTGCAAAAAAGGGCTTTACGAGGCATGTCAAAGGCTAGGCGAGCAGTATATGCTAGGCGTTGGGGTGCAAAGAGATCTTAGCATGGCTATCGTGCTGATGTCTTATAATCTAATGAATTCTCAGTATGACTACCTTAGATTACGAGGTAAAGAAATGCTAAATTATACATTGTCGTTAGAGAAGGATGGCACGGATGCAGATGCGGCTATGAAGCTATCTGTCGATATTTGGGGGCTTATGATGAAAGAGTGCGATAGCGGAAAAAGAGACGAGCCGTATTGTCTGATGTTTTTTGTATTGTCTGATGTAGTTCCAAACCACTTAACGGCCAGAAAAATAAATGGCAAAAGATACCTGGCTATCGATATGGCTTTTGATAAAATGGGAGAGGATATCAAAAGATATGAATCAGGATCGCAGCCTATTTCTGCATCGCAGTTTTTTCCTATGCTTGAATATATCGCAAAAATGATTCCTAACGATCAAATTTCAGGCTCTAGCGCAAACCCGCCAAAACAAAGCCCACCCAAAAGTATCGCCCAGCCCGTAACGCCGCAGTCAAATTCGCAAATTTTAGGCAAAAAATACAAATTCACCGACGGCTTTAGCATAGATGTAAACTCGGGCATCGTCGTAGATGCGATTTATGGTTTAGTGTGGCAAGATGCGGCGGAAATTTTTAAAGGTTCGTATAAAGACGCCGTGAGCTACTGCGAAAATTTAAACTACGGCGGTTACTCGGACTGGAGATTGCCAAGCGCCAGCGAGCTTTTAAGTATAACCGACTACGGCAGATATAAACCGGCTATAAACAAGGCGTTTAAACACGTTGGCAAAGACGGCAGCGACAAATACGGCTCGTATTGGAGCTCAACGGGAGCTAGCTTTGATGCCGGCGGAGTCTGGGTCGTGCAGTTTGGTAGTGGCTTTGACAACTGGGTCAAGATAAACTCGGCAGATAACTTCGCGCGCTGCGTGAGAAATTTAAAATAAGGAGAAAATATGAAAAAATTTATCTTTCTGGCAGCATTTTGCGCTCTTTTAAACGCGGCGGAGATAACGCCGCAGTGTCAAAGAGACGACGCCAAAGATGTCGTCGTATGCTCTGATAAAAAGCTTGGAAATCTAATGTGGCAAGACGGCACAAAGATAGCGGAGGCTACGTTTGAGCAGGCTAAAGACTACTGCGAGAATCTAAATTTTGCGGGATATGCCGGCTGGAGACTACCGAATAAGGCTGAAATTTTAAGCATAGCTGATAAAAGCAGATATGAACCGGCTATAAAAAGAGAGTTTAAATACATAGCCGGAGTCGGCGCGTCTTATTGGAGCGGGGATAAATTTGAAGGCGATAAAAACCGTGTGTGGATAGTTGTTTTCAAAAGAGGCGGAGATAACTGGAGCGAGCTAGATAAGCAAAATTTCGTTCGCTGCGTGAGAGAATATAAATAAAATTTAGGAGGAAAGCATGAAAAAATTAGTTGCGTCTTTGACGCTTTTGTTTGTATTTATGGGTGCGGCGCAAGCCAACTGGATGACAGTGCTTGAAAAAGGAGCTAGAGAGATGGATAGGATGCTAAACGATATGCCTACTCCGCTAAAAGGCAAGGCGTATGATACTGTATTTACGCAATACTGGAACGAGCCTGTTGGCGACTTTGAAAACCATAACTTTAAAAAATTAGGCGAAATGCGACTATCCTACTGCAAAAGAGGCTTGCCTGAGGCTTGCGGCGATTACGGCGAGGATTTTATGGTCGGACTATATACAAAAAGAGATATAAGCAATGCTAGAAAATATCTAAACTATGCCATAAGAAACGTTAAAACGGAAGGAAAGATGGTGTATTACGAGTTAGATTTGTATGTAGCAGATGATCTTGCAAGGTATTCAGATGACGGGATAATAGAAACGATAAAAAGCAAATTTAATGCCTATGCATCAGACTGCATTAACAAACGCGGAGTAAAAGATACGTGCGCGATAGCTTTGGTTTATAGCACTCTCGTTCCAACTGATATGCTTGGTCTAAGCGAAAAAGAATTGGAAAGTATGGTTTTTAGACTATACTTATCGGATATTGGGCGAAACGGTGTGGCTGAGTCTAAAATATCAAAAATTGCGGAAGATTTACAAGAGAGGAACTAAAATGAAAAAATTAGTTGCGTTTTTGACGCTTTTTATGGTGTTGCTCGACGTAGCTAACGCCGAGACGACTGATTATGAGATTGCGTCGAGCTATTTTAAGGACAAGTTTGAAAAGCTGGGTATTCCGTCCGCATTAAAAGGAGAAGAGTATAAAAGGGTTTTAGATGAGTATGAAAGCAATAAACCAAATGCGCTTTGGAAAAATGACGAGTATGAGAAGCTAGCTAACCTTCGATGGAAATACTGCAAAAAGGGACTTTATGAAGCATGCCAAAGATTAGGAGAGCAATATATGCTAGGCGTAGGAGTGGAAAGAGATCTCACATTGGCATCGGAACTTATGGCTTATAATCAGTTGAATTCCGAATACGAATATCTTAAATTGCGCAGTAGCGAAATGGTGGGTTTAGGAAGTGAAATATACGAAAATAAACTAAACTCCGAAGATGCCTTAAGGGTCGTCCGTAGTATGCTTGTTGAATTTTTAGAAAAATGCGGAGAAGAGAAAACGGATAAACCGTATTGCCTAGCTTTTTTTATGCTTTCGGACGTTGTCCCAAACCATTTGACAAAAACAAGCAAGGGAATTTTAGCCGTTGATGTCGCTTGGGGATTAATGTTAGACGATAAATTTGCTCCGCAACTAGCTTCTGCAATCAAATACTACAATGCGGTATGGAGCTATAAAAGTTCTAGCGCTAATGAAAATTTACCGAATCAAAGCTCGTCTAAAAAATCGGGCGAATTTTCCAGAGATGATAGCAAGGGTGTCGTTATAGATAGCACATATAAGTTGATGTGGGAGGATGGGACGAATATATTTAATGGCACATGGGATGAGACTAAAAGACACTGCCAAAATTTAAATTTTGCTGGGTTTAGCGATTGGCGATTACCAACAAGATTTGAACTTTTAAGCATAACAGATGATAGCAGGTATAATCCAGCTACATATAAAGTCTTTAAAAATACCAAACCAACTCCTTATTGGACTTCCACAAAAAGCGCAAATAATTCCCGTGAGGCATTTTTTGTAAATTTTGATTTGGGTACTGGAGGCTGGTTTGACGTATCGGCCCCTAC
>CAURKB010000121.1:0-6277 GCA_963525315.1 uncultured Campylobacter sp.
CTCTTACGCCGTCTTTAAACTGCTCAAAGCTAACCTGTGCGGTAGCGAGCATAAACTCGATCTCGCCCTCGTTTGCGTACGGATAAAATATCTCTCGCTCGCTCAAAATGATATCAACCTTCGTCGGCCCGCCGCGTACCTGCGAGGTGTAGGTCGAGGCTTTTACGCCGTATCCACCCTCCTCGATCTTAGCTGCCGCCAAAATCTCGCCCGCTAAAATCACGCCCTGACCGCCCACTCCAACGAATCTCAACTGCCTTTTCATTTTAGCGCTCCAAAGTCGATTTTTTCGCCGTCTCTGGCGGCTTTTATCACCATGTCGTAGGCCTTGGTGTACTCCATGCGCGACTCGTCTTTATGCAGCACTCCGAGTGGAAATTTACCCTCCCGCTCATCCTCGCTCATCGCGTCAAATTTAGCCTTGCTCACCGTGCGACCGTCGATCCACTCGAGCATTTGCGTAGCCTGGCCCATTTTGTTTTTGCGGCCTAGATTTATGTGGCAGTTTGAAAATACGTCAAAAAAGCTGTATCCGTCGTGCTCGAAGCCCTCGGTAAATATCTTTTCGAGCTTTGAGGGCTCTATCACGCTACTGCGCGCTACAAATGTCGCTCCTGCGGCGGTTGCGAGCTTGCACGCGTCAAAATTCGGATCGATATTACCGTACTGCGCCGTCACCGTCCAAAAGCCTGTCGGCGTGGTCGGGCTGGTTTGGGAGTTTGTTAGCCCGTAGATGAAATTATTTATCAAAACGTGGTTTAAATTTATATTTCTGCGGCATCCGTGGATCGTGTGATTGCCGCCTATTGCTAGCCCGTCGCCGTCGCCAGTTACCACGATGACGTGTTTATCCGGGTTTGCTAGCTTGATACCCGTAGCGTAGGCTATCGCGCGCCCGTGCGTGGTGTGGACGGTGTTGCAGTTGATGTATGAGCTAAAGCGCCCCGAGCAGCCGATACCAGAGACCACGCACACGTCGTTCATATCCCAGCCGAGCTTATCGATCGCGCGGATTAGCGCCTTTAGTATCACGCCGTCGCCGCAGCCCCAGCACCACAGAGTCGGCATTTTGTCCGTGCGTAGGTAGTTATCGTAGTTAAATGCCATAAAATTCTCCTATTTTTTGCGCGATTTCTTGCGGGCTGATCGGACGACCGTTAGCTTTTAGCAGCGTTTTAAAGTCGTCTCTTAGAGTAGCTTTGATTATCTCGCCCGTATACTGACCCAAATTTAACTCGCAGATCAAAATTTTGCTAAATTTAGCCGAGATTTCGCGTAGTTTTTCGCTCGGCGTCGGAAATAGCGTGATAGGTTTAAAAAGCCCTACTTTCACGCCCTTTTCGCGCAAATTTAGCACAGCTTCTTTTGCCGAGCGGGCCACGGAGCCAAACGCGATAATGCAAATCTCCGCATCATCTAGCATAAACTCCTCCCAGAGCTCAAACTCGTGCGCGTGCGCGTTTATTTTGTTAAAAAGGCGCTTGATGTTGTAGTCCACGACCGCGCCGTCCTCGGTCGGAAAGCCTGTTTCGCCGTGATGTAGGCCCGTAACGTGATAGCGGTAACCGCCGAAAAATTTATTTAGTGTCGCGGGCTCGTCGGCCGCGGCCCTGTACGGGCGGTAGTCTGCAGGATCGCCGCTAAACTGCCTGCGCGAGTAGATTTCTAGCTCGCTAATCTGCGGCAGTACAGCCTTTGCGTGCATGTGCCCGATCGTTTCGTCCAATAGCAAAAACACAGGCGTCATGAACCGCTCGGCGAGATTAAACGCGCGAACGATCTGCGTATAGCACTCCTCTAGGCTAGATGGCGCGATAACGATGCTGTTTACGTCGCCGTGAGTCGGGTTTTTCGCCTGCAAGAGATCGCCCTGCGCCACGCGGGTGGGCAGCCCCGTGCTAGGTCCGCCGCGCATGACGTTTACGATCACTAGCGGCACCTCTGCGATAAAGCCAAGCCCGATCTGCTCAGCCTTTAGCGAGATGCCGGGACCCGAGCTTGCAGTCATCGCCTTTGCCCCGCTCATCGAGGCTCCAAGCGCCACCGAGATGCCCGCGATCTCGTCCTCCATCTGGATAAATTTACCGCCGTGCTTTGGTAGCAGCACGCTTAGTTCGTGCGCGATCTCGCTGCTTGGCGTGATCGGGTAACCGCCAAAAAAGTTACACCCGCACTCAACCGCCGCTAGCGCGACTAGCTCGTTGCCGCTAGCGATAACCTCTCTTTTGCCGCCGTTATTATTTAAAAATTCGCTCATTGCCCCGCCTCTAATTTTTCGAATTTATTCTCTTTTACGGCGGTAGCGCGCTCTTTACTCTCGGCGGTTAGTTTGGCAAATTTAAATCCCTTCTCCGCCACGTAAATCGCAAAATCGGGGCAGTGCAGCTCGCACTCTCTGCACCCGATACAGGCCTCGGGATGCACCACTTCGATCGTTTTACCTAGCACAGCGCGCGGCTCTACGGCCATCGCCAGCACGCCCGCAGGACAGCGGCTCACGCAGATATCGCACGCCTTGCAGCGCGAGATATCGACCCAGACGGGGACGCCGTTTTGTATTAGCATATTTTTCCTTATCAAATTTAACTCGTAACGATAATTTTATAGCATTTAAGTTAAATTTGGTATTTAAATCGGATAGTAAAATAAAATTTGGAGATTTTTTGTATGAAAACGAGCAAATTTGAAACGCCCTAGTGGATATGCCGTTCTTGATATTTAGGATTTTTGGTTCAAATTTAACGACTACTACGCAATTAGAAGTTAAATTTACCGCCGCCGATCCGTAAATTTGGCGACGATTTAACGGATACGGCGGTAAATTTGAAGCGATAAGCATAAATAACTAAACTTAGTTTCTCCTTACGCCTGCTTTGCCAAATCCCGCAAATCTATTTGACGCAAGACACGATAAGTTGTTGTTTTTGCAAGATACGACATAGGAATTTAGCTCTTTTTTACCTTTTTTGCGGGTATTTTTATTTTTTAGATTCATAAAATCCACCATATTTTTACCTCTTGCATTATGCGTAAAACCCACGGTACCGTCTTTTTCGACGCTACTTACTATACCTACATGAGTGATGATTTTGGCTTTTTTGTTATTTTTCGTACTTCTAGTCGTGTTGGTGAAAAATATCAAATCCCCGACTTTCGGATCGTCAAAGGCGATCAGATTTTTACTCTCGTAGAGCTTAAACATCGCTTCGCTTTTTAGTCCGCGCTTGGTGTAAAATTTATCGAGTTCCTTTTCGTCAAAAAAGTCTCGGTTAAATTTTTTATTTATAAGCGTCACAAAGCCCGAGCAGTCGCCGCCGTCTCTTTTACCTATATATCCTTGCAGGAGATTAAGCAGGGCCGTCTCTTTTGTATCAAGACGGTCGCCGATTTTACCATAAAATGTCTTGCTTCCCCAGCTTTGGATCTTATTCTTTTCTATCGAAGCCGTAGCTTGGATTTGACTTTGATTCGTTAACATCGTATTTTTGGGAGTGCTTGACGAAACGTTGGCGCACCCCGACATAAAAGCCGCTAAAAACAGGGCGTAAATTTTAATTTTATAATTTACAAGCATCGGCTACGCGATTACCCCGCTTTCTTTTAAAAATTTGATATTTGCCGCCGTTTGAGATTCGCCTTTTTCAAGCGCTGCTTTTTCCTCCGCGCTTGGCTCTTTTATCTCGCGCACTCCGCCTTTGCCTAGCCTAACTAGCCTACCGCCCGCGCGCTCGCCCTCTATCACGCAGCAGCTTAGCCACTGCTCGCTGCCGGTTTTTATCGCCTCGCACATCTTGGCCGCAGCCGCGCCAGGAGCGTAATACGCCGACGTGCCAAGCAGCTTTACGATCTTTGCGCCGCCCGTTTTGGCCTCGTGCGCTACCGCGTCAAATTCGCCGCCCAGATCCACGCTCACGTTGCTTTGTAGCGCCACCATATCGTCGTTGTGAGAGCCTATGATGTGCGCGCTAAATGCGCTGTTTTTTAGCCCCGTTTTTTGAGAGATCTCGTATTTTAGGCGCGCGGAGTCTAGCTCGCCAGCCATCCCTAACACCCTGCTTTTATCAAAACCGCTCGTTTTATAGACTAGATACGTGAGCGCATCGAGCGGATTTGTTACGTTTATGATGACGCAGTTTGGGGCAAATTTAGCGATTTTTTCCACCGTGTCTTTTACGATGCCTGCGTTTTTTAGCAGCAAATCCTCTCTAGTCTGCCCCTCTTTTCTAGGGCTTCCGGCAGTCACGACCACGATGTCGCTATCCTTAACTAGCTCAAAATCGTCTCCGCCGGCAACCTTAGCGTCCAGACCGAAAACCGCCGCGCTCTGAGATAGATCGATCGCCTTTGCGCGGGCCACGTCGCCGAAAATATCCACTAGCGCGATCTCGTCTGCGATGTCTCTTAGCAAAATAGAGCTAGCCCCAATTGCGCCTACGTTACATGCTCCGTTAACAGAAATTTTCATTTTTTTCCTTTTTTATAAAATTTGATTTTGTAAAATTTGATTAAACGTAGCGCTCGGCCTCATCGCCGCGCTTGCCTTTTGATCATCCGGTTTATAGTATCCGCCCACATCGATCTTTCGTCCTTGCGCCGCGTTTATTTCATCCGCGATTACACTCTCGTTTTTCGCGAGATTTTGAGCGATAAGCTTAAATTTATCGCCCAACTGCGTGCCACTAGCGGAAAGCTCGCTCGCCCAGTAAAGCGCGATATAAAAATGGCTCGTACGCGTATCTAGCTGCCCGACTTCAAAGCGCGGAACCTTATTTTCTTTTAGGTAGCGCTCTACGGCCGCATTTAGGGTATCGGCTAAAATTTGCGCCTCAGCGCTTTGCTTAAAGATAGCTAACTGCTCGAGGCTAGCGCCCAGAGCCAAAAACTCTCCCAGGCTATCCCAGCTTAGGTGATTTTGCTCCAGCAGCTGTTCGGCAAGCCTCGGAGCGCTGCCCCCCGCTCCCGTTTCAAAGATACTTCCGCCCTCTAGCAGCGGCACGATAGAGAGCATCTTAGCGCTGGTTTCAAGCTCTAAGATCGGGAAAAGATCGGTCAGATAGTCGCGCAAGACGTTACCGGTGACGCTGATGCAGTCCTCGCCGCGTCTCATGATCTCAAGCGACTTTTTACAAGCGGCCGCGGGAGACAATATCTCTATATCAAGCCCGCTAGTATCGGCGCTTGCTAGCTGAGCTCTTACTTTTTTTAGGATTTCTCGGTCGTGAGCCCTGTTTTCGTCCAGCCAAAATATCGCCTTTTGTCCCGTGATTTTTGCGCGTTTTAGCGCTAGCTCGACCCAGTTTCGCACGGCGACGTCTTTAGCCTGCGTCATCCTAAATATATCGCCTTTTTCTAGCTCAAATTTAAATAAAATTTCGCCTTTTTCATTTAGCACGCGCGCCTCGCCCGCTTCACTCATCACGAATGTTTTATCGTGACTGCCGTACTCCTCGGCCTTTTTAGCCATCAGTCCGACGTTTGATACGCTGCCGATTTTAGCGGGATCTAGCGCGCCGTTTGCCTTGATATCCGCGATCGCGGCCTCATAAACGACGGCGTAGGTTTTATCTGGTATCACGGCTTTGGTTTGCCTAGCTATGCCCTCTTTATCCCACATTTTGCCGCCGTTTTTTATCATCGCCGGCATCGAGGCGTCGATGATAACGTCGCTAGGCACGTGTAAATTTGTAACGCCGGAAGCAGAGTTTACCATCGCTAAATCTGGCCTTGAGGCATAAATTTCCTCAAATTTGGCTTTTATCTTTTCCTGCGTTGCTTGAGGTAAATTTAAAATCCGCACAAAAAGGTCTTTTAATCCGTTGTTTTCGCTGACGTTTACGCTTTTTAGCTCATCCGCAAACTCATCGAAAACTTCCGCGAAAAAAATCCTCACGAAATGCCCGAAAATCACGGGATCGCTCACCTTCATCATCGAGGCTTTTAGATGCACGCTAAAGAGCAAATTTTTTGCTTTCGCATCCGCGATTTGCTCCTTGATAAAGACATCCAGCTCCCGCGCGCTCATAAAGCTAGCGTCGATTACGTCACCTTTTTCTACCGCCAAATTTTCTTTTAGGACGCGTTTTTCGCCGCTTTTTGAGATAAACTCGACGCGTAAATTTTCATCCGTTTCAAAGCTGATCGATCGCTCGGAGGAGTAAAAATCGCCGCCTTTCATATAAGCGACTTCGGTTTTGCTATCTTTTTCAAAAGGGGTAATTTTATACGGATTTTCGCGGGCGTAGCGTTTTACCGCACTAACGCATCTGCGGTCGGAGTT
>CAURKB010000122.1:0-6273 GCA_963525315.1 uncultured Campylobacter sp.
CACGCCGATACATTTATAAAATACCAAAGCTAACGACTGCAGCAACATTATGGCGCGGAAAATATTAAAGATTTAAACGGTCTCGAAGCGGTTAGAAAACGCCCCGGTATGTATATTGGAGATACCAATATAAGCGGCCTACACCACATGATCTACGAAGTCGTCGATAACTCCATAGATGAAGCGATGGCGGGCTACTGCGATACGATAGATGTAGAACTAACACGCGAAGGCTCTGCTATCATCACCGATAACGGACGCGGTATACCTGTCGATATGCACCCTACGGAGAAAATTTCAGCCGCAACGGTCGTTTTAACCGTACTTCACGCAGGCGGTAAATTTGATAAAGATACTTATAAGGTTTCAGGCGGTCTGCACGGAGTTGGCGTTAGCGTCGTAAACGCACTTTCTAAAAAACTGGTCGTAAATATCAAACGAGACGGCAAACTACATAGACAAGAATTCTCAAAGGGTATCCCTCAAAGCGATCTTGAGGTTATCAAAAACACAAATAGAACCGGTACTCAAGTGGAGTTTTGGCCGGATGACAGCATTTTTGAGGTTACGGAATTTAACGATGAAATTTTAACCAAACGCTTTAGAGAACTAGCCTATCTAAACCCAAAAATCACGATAAATTTTAAAGATCAAAGAAACGGTAGAAGCGAGAGTTTTCACTACGAGGGTGGACTTGAAAGCTTCGTAACAGATTTAAATAAAAACGAAGCCGTTAGTAAAGCAGTATCGTTTAGCGGCGGCGAAGAAGATGTGTTAGTTGATTTTGCCTTGATGTATAACGACACTTATAGCGAAAATTTACTAAGCTTCGTAAATAACATCAAAACTCCTGACGGCGGTACGCACGAAGCGGGATTTCGCGCGGGTCTAACTCGCGTGATAACAAACTATATCGCAGCAAACGCCGCAGCTCGCGAAAAAGACACGAAAATCACCGGTGAAGATATCCGCGAAGGTCTAATCGCAGTTATCAGCGTAAAGGTGCCGGAACCGCAGTTTGAAGGCCAAACGAAAGGAAAACTAGGCTCGAGCTACGTAAAACCGATCGTTCAAAAGATGGTTTTTGAGGTGCTTAGCAAGTATTTTGAAGAAAACCCGATCGAAGCTCGCGCGATAATGGAAAAAGCGCTGATGGCGGCGCGCGGACGCGAAGCTGCTAAAAAAGCTCGCGATCTAACGCGTAAAAAAGAGGGTCTAAGCATAGGAACGCTGCCCGGTAAACTAGCCGACTGTCAGAGTAAAGATCCTACCATCAGCGAGCTTTATCTGGTGGAGGGCGACTCTGCGGGCGGCTCTGCTAAGCAAGGACGCGATAGAGTGTTTCAGGCCATTTTGCCGCTAAAAGGTAAAATTTTAAACGTCGAAAAATCGCGCTTAGATAAAATTTTAAAATCAGACGAAATAAAAAATATGATAACCGCGCTAGGTTGCGGTATCGGCGACGAATTTGATGCCGAGAGGCTTCGCTACCACAAAATCATCATCATGACCGATGCCGACGTCGACGGTAGCCACATCCAGACTCTGCTTTTAACGTTTTTCTTTAGATTTTTACATAAAGTCGTGGAAAACGGTCACATCTATCTAGCTCAGCCGCCTCTTTACCGCTATAAAAAGGGTAAAAAAGAAATTTATCTAAAAGACGAAAGAGCGCTCAATGAATTTCTAATAGAAACTGGCATCGAAGGTGTCGAGTTTGAAGGTATCGGAAACGCTGATCTTATAGACTTTTTAAAGATAGTCGCAGCTTATAGAAGCGTATTAAAAGAGCTTGAAAAACGCTTTAGCGTGATTTCTGCGGTTAGATATATGATCGAAAATCCAGGTATCGTTTCAAAAAGCTACAGCGAAATTTATGAAATTTTGAAAAATTATTTAGAAGCGCAGGGACACAATATCCTAAACTCATACGTCAGCGAAGAAGAAGCACGAATTTACGTACAAACCGAAAGCGGCTTGGAAGAGCTTTTGGTAAATGAAAATTTGTTTACAAATCCGCTTTACGAGGAAGCGCTTTATATCAGTCAAAAGATAAAAGAGCGCGGCATCGAGCTAAAAGGCGACGTAATAGACGTGTTAGATGAGATCGAAAAAAATGCCAAAAAAGGCGCCTACATACAGCGCTATAAAGGTCTTGGCGAGATGAATCCGGAACAGCTGTGGGAGACAACTATGAACCCTGAAAACCGCCGTTTGTTAAAGATAAACATAAACGACGCAGTAAGTGCCTCAGATACGTTTAATCTATTTATGGGCGACGAGGTCGAACCGAGAAGAAACTACATACAAGAGCACGCAAAAGACGTGAAACATTTGGATGTATGAATGCTAAAATCAGAACTAAAAGAACGATCAAATAGGTTTAAAACCGCGCTCGAGGTATCCTCGATATTTATTTTTAGCGTTATCATTTTGGTCTATATTTTTGTTAAAAAAGACCAAATAAATTTTGACGCTGATGATATTATTCTGATTGCGATTTTGGTTTTGTGTCAGGTTTATTTTACGGCCTACAAAATTTATCAAAGCTTTCAAACGAGCGTACTCGATCAAGTAACAAAAGCCTATAATAGAGACGAAATTTTAAGACTTTTATCAAAGCAAGCTTCTAAATTTAAAGGCAAAAGCGGCGGCAATATGCTAATGCTAAAGATAGAAAATTTAAACGATATAAACGAGCGTTATAGCTTTGTTAGCACCGATATTTTGCTAAAACGACTAGTCGAGCGGCTGGAGAAATTTTTAAACGAAAAAGTGTCTAAAAACACGCTTATCGGTAGATATTCAAACGAGTATTTTCTGATCTTTTGCGAGAGTAAAAGTACCGAGCTCATCCATCTTTTAAATGTTTTTGAAAAGAGCATTTTAAGCGACGGAATCTACAATATCGAGCTAAAGATCAAATTTGACGCTATCGACATAAATCACTCGGCAAGCCTCAAAAACTCGGTCTCATATCTCATCCAAAAGCTAAACGAGAGCGATAACGAGGATAAAGTAGATATCACCGACGATCTTGAAAAAGACGTCTGTAACTGCATCGATATGCAAAGATTTATCTTTCAAACTCAGCTCGTTAAAAGCCTTCGTTTCGGGCAAAATTTAAAAAATATCATCGTAAAAGTTTACACCGATAAGCAAGGTCTCGTCTCAAAGGCAAAAGTGCAAAATATCGCGAACAAAAACGGCTATGAGGTGCTTTTTGACATAAACGTCATCAAAAAGCTATCCGAGCTCAAATTTAAAGACGAAGATCCGCTCGTGATCGAAATTTCGTCGGTTTCGATTAGAAATTTAAAATTTACGAATTTTATAAAAGAGTTCGTCGGGCTGGGTAAAATCGATCCAAATCGCGTTATTTTCGAGTTTAGCGAGAAGCTAGTATATGATGAGATAAATAGATTTAGAGAAATTTTAACGGAGTATAAAAACCTAGGTTTTCGTTTCGCGCTTAATAAATTCGGCGGCAACAACGCTGGCTTTGAATATTTTAAATATTTGCCGATAGATTTTGTTATTTACGACATCGAATTTAACAAAAATATCAAAAACGACAAATTTAAAACGCTGTTTGAAAATCTAAATTTGACCGCAAAAAGAGTAGGTGTAAAATCCATCGTGAGATTTGTGGAGGACGACGAGTTTTACAACATCGCGGAGCGTTATCAGACCGACTTCGCACAGGGCTTTTTCATAGAGAAGCCAAAAGAAATTTAAAGGAAAAAAATGCAAGAAAATGAGGTCGTAGAACCAAAATACGGCGAGAAAATAATAAGCGAATTTGACGTAGAAAAAGACCTGGAAATCTGGGAAAATAAGCACGAACGCGACTATAAGATCAAGATCACGCTACCGGAGTTTTGCTGCCTATGTCCGCGCTCAGGGTATCCTGATTTTGCGACGATTTATCTTGAGTACGTACCGGCTAAATTCGTCGTCGAGCTAAAAGCTATCAAACTCTACATCAATAGTTTCATGACGCGCAATATCAGCCACGAAGACAGCATAAACGAAATTTACGACGTTTTAGAGCGAAAGCTAGCGCCAAAATGGATGAAGATCACGGGCGACTTTAACCCGCGCGGCAACGTCCATACCGTAATCGAAATTTGCTCGGACGAGATAATCAAAAAAACGCAAGAACAAAGCGTTGAAGCGCCTAAATTTGAGAAATTTACGCGAGATAGCGACCGAAGTTTTGGTATAGGCGGTTACGGAGCACGCGAGTCTAAATTTAGCAAAGACGGCTCTCGCGGTAAGAGTTTCGGAGCCGATAAAAGAGACGCAAAAACGGCCGATAGAAAACCTCGCGCGAGTAAAGATAAATTTGAAGATAAACCGCGAAAAACAGGCAATAAAGATGGCTTTAAAAAGCCTGAATTCGCTGGCGAAAAGCGCGCGCGCGTCGTGAAAAAATCGGACGATAAATGATAAGCGCGCAGCTGATCGAACACATCTTTAAAGCCGCGTCCATCTCGCGCTGGAACGACTATCCCAAGATGACGAATTTAGTCGAGCTTGATAAGCAGGCGCATAAATTTATCATCGCGTATTTCATCGCAAAGCTTGAGCACGGTGCCGATATGAACTACATCATCGAGGCGGGTATTTTCGAGTTTCTTGCGCGAGTAGTGGTCACGGATATACGCCCGGACGTGTTTCATCAGATGCAAAAAACAAAAAACGAGCAGATAAACGCCTGGGTACTTGGGATACTAGAAGGGCTCGTAAAAGACGTCGAAGGCGGTAAATTTTTAGATCGTATGCGTCGCTATCTCACGCACAAGGACAAAGCTCACGCCAAAGAGCGCCTGATCCTAAAGGCCGCAAGCTACTTAGCTACTCGCTGGGAGTTTTCGATCGTTTATCAAACGAGCAAATTTTTAAGCGACATAGACGAGCTAAAAGCGCGCGTGGAGGAGGAGCTGGAGGATTACTACGAGCTAATAGGCGTGCGTAAAATCGTGATGAATCAAAAGCTAGCCAAGCTAGTCGATCTAGCAGGTAGACTGCGTTTTCAAAAGCGCTGGGCGCAGACGCCTCGCATCCCTGAAACGGCGGTTTTAGGCCACATGCTAGTCGTGGCGATTTTGAGTTATTTTTACTCTCTTGAGGTTAAGGCCTGCAAATCAAGGCTAGAAAATAACTTCTTTTGTGCGCTCTTTCACGATCTGCCAGAGTCTCTAACGCGCGATATCATTAGTCCCGTAAAATACGGTATCGAAGGGCTAAACGAGATAATCAGCGAATACGAAATGCGCCTGATAGACGAGAAAATTTTGCCTTTTGTACCTGAAAATTTTAGAGACGAGTTTAGCTATATCCTGGGCATCCGTATGGAAGGCGGCAAATTTATCAAAAACGAGTTTGAAAATAGAATTTGCGAGAAAAAGCCTCTACATCACGAGGGTACGATGGAGAACGTAAACGAGGATAAATTTAACGCCATCGACGGAAAAGCGCTTAAATTTTGCGATAAACTCGCGGCGTTTTTCGAGGCGGGGATCTCGATCAGCTACGGCGTGAAGTCAAACGAACTAACCGAAGGCTTTAATAATATGGATAAATTTTTTCAGAAAAATCAGAGCTTGGACGGAGTGAATTTTTTAAAAGTTTGCGATGATTATAAGGAGCATTTTTCGCTTTTGCAGGTTTAAAAAACCCTCTCTCAGATGACTGCGGCACACGCCTAGCCTAAGTGCTCTGCTGTGTTCCCACCCTGAAGCGGTGCCTAGAAGAGACATTGCACAGGTCTAAGAAAGGGCAAGAGCGATTTTACTCAAATTTTACTTAAATATATTTTAGGCGGCAACATGGGATTTGATATAAAATGTAAATTTTTGTCGTTGTTTAGGGAGTTTTTGGTCTATCACCACCGCTCGCTCGAGTTTCGCGCGAAGATCTTTGCGGCTATCATCTCGGCCAAACTCAATCCCGAAGAGGACGATTTTGCAAATTTATATGATATCTCGAGCGAAATTTACGGCGGCGACGAAAACCGCAAACGCGTACTTATCGAAACCACCAGAGAGTATGTTTCTCGCATCAAACGCAAAGACCCGATGACGCTTGATAGCTTGCTCTTAGCGATCGATCAAGCTATCAGAGCGAACAAAAACTACGCGCTAAAGATCGACTTCGAGCATCTGCGCAGACTCATAGACGCCGACGAATACGAAGGCCTCGTACAGCAACGCGTGTATGATTTCTTGCTATACGAGGTAAAAACCTACGCGCCAAACTGATAAGACG
>CAURKB010000123.1:0-6265 GCA_963525315.1 uncultured Campylobacter sp.
GAGTTAGCGTGTCTAGATTTACTATTTTGCTACCTTTTAGCTTAGAGTCCGCAACCTCGTAGTTTAGGGTCAAATTTAGCTTGCCTTTTTCTATCTTATAGCCCAAAAACTGCCCGCTATACGGCGTCACGTCTTTTAGATCTATATCTTTAAAACCTAGTTTTATCTCGGTGCTTTTTTTAAGATCAAACGGCAGTAGCTTTAGCCCAATCTTGCTAAAGCCGCTCTTGCCGACCACGCCTTCAAAAGTACCCATCGTAGGGCGTTTTTGATCCACTTCAAATAGCACGCCCTCAAGCTTAGCTATCCTCGTAGCAAAAGGCATAAATAGCGATGCATCCGAAAAATCTACCTCGCCGCCCTCTACTAAAATTTGCTTCACAGCAAATCCGAAATCGCCCTCTTTTTGGTCTTGCTTAGCGGCTTTAGCGTCGTTTGTTTTATGCTCGGTTTTTACCTCTTTTTTATCGATGGCGCTAGTTTTTTTAGGCTCGGCATTTGCGGTTTTTTCGGCCTTGGCGCCGTCTTTATTTTTTACAAGTCGGCTTAAATTTAACTCGCGCTCCTTGTTTAAATGCGCCTTTAAAAACGGCGCGCTAAGAGTCACGCGCTCTAGATTTAAGAAATTTTTAGCAAACGAAATTTTAGATAATTTGAGGTTTTTAAAGGCAAAAACCTTATCGCCAGAGCTGTCCGCAAGCTCGATATTTGCGATATTTGCCTTACCGCTTACGGAGGCGTCCGCGGCGTATTTTACGTTTAGCTCGGCGTTTAACTCGCCGCTTTTTAGGCTTGCGTCCAGATAGTTTTTAGCGTAGGCGAAGTAGCGAGGCAAATTTGCGTCGTTTAGCTTCACGTCCGCTTCGATATTTAGGGGTTCTGGCGTGATTTTGCCGCTAAAAGCCAAATTTAGCTTTTGCGAACTTTTCATGTCGATTTTGGCACTTACGGGCGAGGCTAAATTTTCGCTGATATTTTGTAAATTTACGTTTAGCCCGTCAAATTTGTGCGCTATCTTTTGTCCCTCAAATATATGCGTCACGCCGATATCAGCACCCGTAACGGCGACGCTTTTGACGCTAAATTTAAATCCGCCCTTTGTATCTTGAGCGCTTTTTTGCTCGGTTTTTTGGCTCTTTTTTGAGGCGGTTTTTTCTACCGTTTTTTGAGATTTGGCAGGTTTTTTCACGCTTTCGGTTTTGCTTTTGGCGCTTGATTTTTTGGCGACTGTTTTTTCGCCGTTTAGTCCAAGCTCGCTAATAGCGCTAAGCTCGCCATTTTCTTTTAGTTCCATTGCAAATTTAGGCTTATTTATGCTGACGCTTTCGATGCGTAGCGCCGTTTTGGCTAGATCTAGATCCGCATCCTTTACGCCGATTTCAGCGACGGCGGCGATCTCTTTATTTTTAGTTTTTAGCGAGATTTTTTGAGCTTTTATTTCGCTGATAGAAGCGGTGCTGGCGTTATTTTCCAACGTAAATTTAGGCGCGTTTATGATGAGCTTTTCTAGGCTTGCCGCGCCGTTTTTACCGACTGGGGCGGAGGCGGCGCTAAGAGTTAAATTTTTTAGGCTAGCTGCGATATTTTGCCCGTTTATTTTCGCGCCCAGCTCGCTTGCGTTTGCGTCTTTTAGCTTTATCTCGCCGACGCTTTTTTCGGTCAAATTTATACCGCTAACGCCTAGGGTTTTTAGCGCTGCAGACGCGTTTATATCGCCTTTTTCATTCATATCCGCCTTGAGCGCGACGCCGCTTAAATTTAGCATGTTTAAATTTGCCTGCGCCTCGCCTTTAAAGCTCGTGTTTTTAAATTTTATCTCGCCGATATCGGCCGCGAAGCTTCTTTTTTCGCCGGCAAGGGCATTTATCTCGATGGCGGGCAGATCAAGCTCCTCTAGGCTCAAATTTTGCCCGTCTAGCTGCGCCTCAAGCGACTTTAAATTTAAAGCTGCGTTTTTTAAAGCAGCCTTGATAACGCCGCCGTCCGCGCTTAGTTCGTAACTAGTTTTCGCATTTATAAGCGCGCTGTTTATGCGCAGATCTTGCGTGTCGATGAAACTAATCGCGACGGGGCGGACATTAAAGTCCTTTAGGCTAAGCTCGCCGTAAACTCGAAGCGGCGCGAGATCGATGCCGCCCTGCCAGTCTAGCTTTTGCGCTAGCGTCGAGTTTGCGTCAAAAACGTGCTTGCCCGCGCTATTTTGCTCGGTATTTATGCCAGATATTTCGTAGTTTATGCCCTCAAATTTGGCGCTAAAGGGCTGTTTTAAACTTTCGTCCGAGTAGGCAAACGAACCGCCGATTATCTTTGTGCTATTTAGGGCGAAATTTATGCCGCTAGTTTCGTTGTTTTCGGCGCTAGTAGCGTTTGATTCGCCTAAAAACGTAGCTAAATTTAGCGTGCCGTTTTTATCTCTAGCGATATTTACGCTTGGGCTTTCAAGGCGTAAAATATCGACCTCCGCAAGTTTTTTAAAGAGCGAAAAAGGCTTAAGCTTGACGTCGATTTGCTCCGCGCTAAAAAGCGGCGCTGTCGTATTTAGCTCAGGACGAGTAACGTTTAGCTCGAAGGTAAAGGGGTTAAATTTAGCCTCCGCTACGCTAAGGCTCGCGTCCATATCCTTTAGCTTTGCGGGCAATGTATTTTTGAGCGCGTAAGGAACGCCTAAAAAACCAGCAAGCGCGTAGATGAGCAGCAAGCCCGCGAGCGAGCCTAGGATAATAAGAGCGATTTTTTTACTTTTTTGCATAAATTTGCCTTGATTTTTTTAGCGGATTTTACTAGGAATTTGATTAAATAGCGGTTATTTTGATAAATTTAAGCATCAAATCCAAAGCTTGATTTACGATACGTAAATTATGAAACCAGGAGTTAAATTTAGGCGCGAAATTTATAAGCTTAAGAGAGTCCGTTTAATGCGGTAAAATTTAAATAAATCGCGATTTGCCTTAAAATTTAAATCTTGCGCGCTTAATAAGCCAAATTTAGCCCTTCTGCTAGCAAGGATTGGGCAACAAAAGGGCAACTCCGCGCTTAAAAGGCCGATTTTTAGTCAAGTGAAAGGCTATCTAGGCGAGATAATCGCTACTCGCCTAGATCTCAGATAGATTAAAATTTCTTCTTTTTTACGTCTTCTAAGATGACTTTAGCCATATCGTCGATCTGCGCCGTTACGTCGTTCGTGACGTTTACTATGGAGATATTTTCGCGCGTGATGTTATCGATGGCGACTACGGACTCGTTTATCATATTTATCGCGCTAGTTTGCTCCCTGATGCTCTCGCTCATCTCATTGATGCTTTGGGCTAGTACGTTTGCGTTAGCTTCGATCTCGCCTAGGCTCTTTTGAGTTCGTTCGGCTAGTTTGCGTACTTCGTCGGCAACTACGGCAAAGCCTCTGCCGTGTTCGCCCGCTCTTGCTGCTTCGATGGCTGCGTTTAGAGCGAGTAAATTCGTCTGATCGGCTATATCGCGGATTATGACGATAATGTTTTTAATCTCTTCGCTTTGGCGGGTTACGTCCTCGGCTTTTTGACTAATAGCGCTCATAGAGCTAGACATCTCTTCGACTGCGGCGGCGCTTTCTTGGATGGAGTGGGCTTGCTTGCCTGCGCCGTCGGTTAGATTTTTCATAGACTGGGCTAGGATTTTAGCCTTTTCTTCTAGCATTTGAGCCTCTTTTAGGCTTTCTCTTAGCATATTACCCACCGCATCGCCGGCGCTTTGTATGCCTACGATCATATCTTTTAGATCGCTTTCAAGCTCCTCTTTTAGCTCGACTTTGGCAGTGTAGTCGTTTTTGTTATACGAATTTAGCACTCGCGCGATGTCTTTTAAATTTTACGAGATGGATCCAAAAAAGCGATTTAGCAAATCTTTTAGCTGCACCAAAGCCGGATTATTAGGATTAGCCTTGATGGTTGCGCCCATGTGGCCTTTTATCATGAGATTTGCGATGCCGTTCATCTCGTCGATTAGAGCGCTGTCTTTTTTGATACCGTTTACGACTTTATCGATATTTTCGTTTATGGCGCGACTCATCATACCGAATTCATCCTGCGTCGCTACGGCTAGTTTTTGCGGGGCTTTGGACTCTTCGTAGGTAACGAATTTAAACGTATCTTCTAGCTTTTCTTGGATAGTTTTTACCGGGCTTAGAGACTTTTTGAGCAAGATATAAACGAAAATCGAAAGCGCCGCGATAAAAAGCGCGGCTAATATGAGCTGAGCCTTTAAAAGCGGTAAGGTATTTGACGAGAAGGTATCCGCGCCGATAGCCGCTACTGCTAGCCAGCCTTTATCGTTTATAGCCATTACCTTTGCCGTTACGTTTTCGCCCTTATAGTTAGTGTATGGGATTAGCCCGTTTTCGTCGAATTTTTTAGCCGCAAACGCCTCGGCTAGATATTTGCTTGCGGGGATCGTTTTGCCGACGTTGTTTGGGTCGTTATGCATTAGTATTAGGCCGTCTTTATTCATCAGATAAACATAGCCGTATTTTGTTTTGCCCATTTCAAGGATTTTTTTACTTATATTATCGATTTTTAGATCAAGGCCGGCCACACCGGTAAATTTACCGTTCTGGTTTACGGGTACGGCAAAGGTCATAACAAGCGTCTGATTTATAGCATCCACGTACGGTTCGGTATATATCGCATTATTTGCGCTCTTAGCCTGTACGTACCATCCTCTCGTTCTAGGGTCGTAGTTGTCTTTTTCGGGAGTGGTTTTAGTATTATCGGACTGAAAATAATGCCCGTCGGCTTCTCTACCGAAGTAAATATCGCTTACTACGGCACTAGCGTGACTTTTTTCAAATGCTAACGCTTTTAAAAGATCATCTTCGTCGTGTTGATTTTTAGAATTATCGACTAGATTTTTAGCCGCACCCAGATAATCCTCAAAAAAAGTATCGGTGGTGATTTTGATATCGCTTAAAATTTGATCTTGAGTTTGACTAACCAGCTCCACTACTTTATCTCGCGCCGTATAGTAGCTCACTGCCGAAATAGCGGCAAAAGACGCGACTAGCGCAACAATAAGCATGGTAGCGATTTTGTTCGTGATGGATTTAAACATCGCTTTTTCCTTTAAATTATTTTTTAATACAGATTATACGACTAATGCGTTAAAAAAATACTTAATGAGCTTATTTGTGCAAAATTTAGAAAAATCGTCGTATAATTACAGAATGTTTAAAATTTTTAGAATTTATGATTTTATAAAAGACGATGAAAGTAGCGATTTTTACGGCGTATTTATCGATAGACTCTATCCTCGCGGGATAAAAAAAGAGATTTTTAGCTCATTTTTATGGTTAAAGTCCGTCACCCCTTCAAGCGAGCTAAGGAAGTGGTTTCATGAGGATAAAGAGGCTAGATTTAGCGAGTTTAGACTTAAATTTAAAACCGAGCTAGCGACGGCAGAGGCCAAAGAAGGGATTAAACAACTACTAAATTTAGCCAAAACGCACGGCAAAATCGCGTTGCTAACTGCTGCAAAAGACATAAATTTAAGCCACGCGCCTATCATTTTAGAAGCTCTAAAAGCTCGGTAACGCACCGCTGAGCTTTAGATTTTGCAGTCAAATTTGCAAATTTAGCAAGACGCAAAATGAATATTCCAAACAGAATGGGCGTAGTTTAAATAGTTTTTCTGCTTCGCTTCACTCGCAGCTAAAATGAGACGATTGGGCGTGACGGGAGCATACATATAGTATGTGACCGAGCGCCTTAATCAAAAACTACTTTTGAAATCCGTCATTTATGGGGAATTCTAACCCGGTAAAAGGTTTTGATTAGTGTCGGCAGTAGCACTAACGCCCCCAGCAACATCATTATCATAACAAGATCTGTTAAAAGTCCGAAATATATCGTCGGAATAAAGTTGCTAGTTACCATTATGCTAAAGCCCAGGATGATCGCAAACGAGGTGTAGTACATCGCGTAGCCGATGCTAGCGTGCGAGGCCTTGATCGACTCGGCGACGTTTTTGCCACGAAGCTCGATTTTTAGGCGGTGGATGTAGTGGATGATATCGTCCACGCCGATGCCTATGCTGATAGCCGCTATCGTAATACTCATGATATCAAGCGGAATACCCAGCGCTCCCATGACGCCAAACACCGCGCAAAGCGGGATCAAATTTGACGCGATAGCGATGGCGGCGAGCTTGATGCTTTTAAAAATAATGCAAAAAACGATAAAAAGCGACAAGATCACGAAACCAAAAGAATCGACTTGCGAGGCGATGAGGCTTTGAAGGA
>CAURKB010000124.1:0-6198 GCA_963525315.1 uncultured Campylobacter sp.
ACGGAATCACTTTTAGAAAAAGCAACTAAATGAACGCACTACAAAAAAGATTAGAAGAAATAGGAACCGAGCCTCACGAAAACGGTTTGCGTGACGCAATAGTATATAAAGACGCAAAAGACCAATGTTATTGGATTTACAACCACTATTCTTATTGCGAATAGCTTAAGCACTATATGGTGCGCTATGCAGGACTTAGCTGGGAAGAGGCTACTGAGAAATTAGCTCAAAATAGCCTGTTTGCAGCCCCGCCTAAAGACCTTGAGAATTTATTTTTCATTACGCATGAGCTTACCTATCATTACGCAATGGAGATAGCCAAAGGGCGTATGTATTGGCAGGACGCAACGCCCTGCGATACTAATGATTTTCAAGAAGAACACGATGCTTGGTACGAACAAACCAAAGAAAAATATCGCTTAAATGAAGAATACGAGACGATTAAATTTAAAGACTAGGTTTGGGGAAAATAAAGGCAAGCAAAGAGTGCTAAATAAGTTAGGTAAATTTAAGCTCTCATTTAAAATGCCGCCGTCTTCGCGCTAGCTCAAATTTTACGCCCCGACGTTAGTTTAAAAAACAAGCTTAAACGAACTGGTAGGGCGCAAAACTATCCCAGTAGGCTAAGACGGGGCAAGCAAGCTAAAACTACACTCCTAGCTGCGCCTTTACCTCGTCGCTAGCCATCTCGATACTCCACGCAGGCTCCCACACGAGGTCTATCTCGCACTCTTTTACGCCGTCGACATTCAGCACCGCCGTCTCTACCCAGCCCAGTATCATCTCGTGTAGCGGGCATGAGCGCGTAGATAGCGTCATCGTGACCTTCGCCTTGCCGTTCTCGTCGCAAACCGCGTCGTAAATCAGTCCCAAAGATACGATATCAAAGCCAACCTCGGGATCGACGATGTTTGAGAGCGCGCCGTATATTTTTTCTTTCATTTTTCTTCCTTTACTCCAAATTTCGTAAATTTAAAAACATTTATCATATTTATCGCGACCAAAACGATACTAACGAGCAAGCTAGCCACGCCGCAGTGCGCGAGCAATTTTATCTCCAGCCAGACTCCAAGCTCGTAGAGCGCAAGCCCAAGAGCATTAAAGCCGATGCCGATATATGCGGGCTTTTTAAGGATCATCTGATCTAGCAGCGGCACCTTTGTCTTACCCACAAAGGGCGCTACGTAGTGGTACCAGATGAGAAACGGCGCGATCTTGTAAAGATGGGCCGCGATGAATGCAAATAAAAAGCCGTAAATCAGCATAAACACCGCCATATCGTATCTATCCGCCGCGATAAATGCGCAAAACAGCACAAAGGCGATATTGACGTTCCAGTAGTCATACGCCTTGCGAACGCGCTTTTTTAGGATATGCAGCGCCTCGGCGATAAAGCAAATGATCGCCGCCCCAAAGGCAAAGTACGCGTAAATCTCGCCAAAAAAGAGCAAAACTCCCGCCAAAATATAAAACCCGAAGGCAAATTTGCTAAGCGTAAATTTTAGATCGTGCGCCAGAGCAAACATCGGTAGCAGCACGGTTGCCACGCCAACGATGATAAAAAAAACAAACCCGAGCACGAAATAGACGTGAAATTTAAGTGCGAACATAAAATCCATCGGCAAAGTGCCCGAAAGTATCATCAAAAGGCAAAATCCAAGCGAGATGCCCGCGAGTAAAAATATCGCCGAAACAAAGAGCATAAATGCCGCGAAGCTCTTTTTTTCATTATCCATAAAGCTAACGATATAGGTCGTGCCGAAAAACAGCAGCGCCAGAAAAAGCGCCATGCCGCCGCCGTGTATGAAGCCCGTCTTGCCGCTGATCATCCCGTAGCTCATCGAGGCCGTGCCCGCGCAGTAAAGGGCTAAATTTACTACCGCGCCCTTGATCGTCGAAAATGGCTTTTCTAAAATCACCGAAGTGAGCTGATAAAGCGCGCCGATGATGATGCTCATAACAAAGCCGACGAAAAACACGTGCAAAAATCCCGCCGTCTCAAGCCCAGCTATCGTCTCAAAATCAGCCGCTAAAAAGGCGGGAATGCTCGCGATCAAAAAGCAAATGCCCGCGATAAAATAACCGCCCACTAGCTTAAAAGGCGGCGCAAAGGTGTTTAAAAGCATAGCCTATCTCAGTGGCAAAGGCTTGTGTCTACGTTTTTGACGTCCGCGCCCTGCTTTAGGCTAAAGGTCATCTTGACCGCTCCACCCTCCAAATCCTCGCGCTCGATGTCAAACTGCTCCGCAATTTTAGGGATTAGTCCGGCGGGGAATTTATGATTTACCATCACGATTTTGGTGTTTTGGTTTGCAAATTTGATCGCTACTAGCGCGTTTATCATAGGCTCGGGCGGTACGCACGGACGGCTATCAAAACCGACGAAATCCACGCCGCCTTCGCTATATTTATAAAACGGAACCGTCGCGCCCTCGGCGTTAAACTGCTCGGCGCCTTTGAAAAAATCGCTCATTTTTTATCCTTGTTTTAATTTTGGATAATTATACTCTTATTTTTCGCGCGGGCATCTTGACCTTGCTTAAGTAGTTTGGATTAATATACTGCAACATAAAATAAATAAAATTTCAATTTATTTTAAGCAGAGAGGGTAAAATACGCCTACAAATTTAACGTAAAGGATAAAAATGAGTTTATATCTTGCTTTAAAAGATAAATTGCCAAGCGATGCTTTTTATATGAAAGATAAGCTAGACGGTTTAAGCGACGACAAGGCAAGAGCCGTATCGATACTAAATTTAAAAAGCCCGGTAGTCGGCCTAGCGCTTGGACTTTGCTTTGGGACTTTTGGCGTGGATAGATTTTATAAAGGCGATATTTTGCTAGGTGCTTTAAAGCTTATAACGCTCGGCGGCCTTGGTTTTTGGGCGTTAGCGGATTTATATTTCGTCTATAACGGTATCAAAAAAGATAATCTAGAACTATTAAATTCAGCCATCATGTAAAAAATGAAAAATATACTGCTAATAAATGAATTAAAATCGAGGCTACCGTCAAATTTATATACCGAGCTCGTGATGAGTAAGAGGCTTGAGGAGCTAGATGATGCCCAAAGCTCGCAGCTAGTAGCCGATGCGTCGTATATGAAAAAGCCGACTTTAGTTTGGGTTTTTGCTCTGTTGTTCGGGTGTTTTGGAGGGCATAGATTTTACGTAAACAGTCCGGTAATCGGCATTGTTTTTATAGTGCTTACGTTTTTGGTATTTGCCGCAGCCGTTCCTCGTCCAGACTCCGGCATAGACAATTTATTTACGCTTATTTTGTTAGCCGCGATCATAGACGGCGTGCTGCTATCTAAAAAAATAGTGGCTAAAAACTACGAAAAAGTAGCGCATATACTAGAGAAAAATGCCCGTTAATCAGCTTAGTAAATTTCCAAAATATAGTTTGTATTTGGTAGCGGATAAATTTAACTCGCTAAATGAGAGACAACAAGAGGCATTAAATTTAACCGACTTTAAAAATCCGTTCGTCACACTTGCTTTGGGGCTATTTTTAGGAGTGATTGGAGCCGATAGATTTTATATCGGCTCTATCGGTATCGGCGCTTTAAAGGCGCTTGCGCTATTTTTTATATTTGCGGCAATCGGCATCATAGAGGCGGTTTATGAGGGCAAAGCGATGAGCGATAGCGAGTATATCGTCGCTCTAGGTATTGCCGGGCTTGTTTTAATGTTTTATTTCATCTTAGCAGTCGTTGATGCATTTTTATCTTTTAAGGCTTGCAAAGAGAAAAATTTACAAACTCTCGTTGAAATTTTAGAAATTTATAAATAAAAATCTCATCTAAAAATAAACCAAGTTGCTACTAAAATAAAATCAAAAGTAGACCCAAAAAGGCGCCGAATTTATCGCCGAGCGGTAGCGACGGTACAATCTCTTACCGCCTTAGCAGTACTGCTTGTAGCCTTTATCGCAAAGCAGTTTTTTGCCCTCTTGTTTTAGGATTTCGTTTTTACTCTCGCCCCTATAGGTCGAGTTTTGGTCGCTACCGACCTTTTGTCCGTTTACATAGATGTCCGTTGCAAATAATCCCGTCAAAAACGCCAAAAAAATCAAAATTCGCTTCATAAATCGCTTTCAATCAAATTTAATCTCCAAGATGCAAGCAAATCGCAGTCCAAATTTAAGGACGGGAGTGTAAAATTTAGGATTTAAACTTGCTACAAATTTTAAATCTTAGCGTAATCTTTGAAAAACTGACTTATGCAATTTAAATTTGCTACCGCTCGCAGTAGTTTATGCCTCTACGGTTTTAAATTTATAAATTTACGCGTCGCTTAAATTTGATATACTCGTACTTGTCTTAGACCGACTCGGTTACGCCTAGGCCGCGTCGGTCTAAAAATCTCCTTGTAACTCTTTGGCTTTGTTCATTCGTTTAAGATATCGCTTTTATGAATTTTATATTTTCATACCGAGGTATATCTGCGGCGTATCTGTGCGAAGGTATTTTAATTTAGCCAGTCATCGCTAAAATCAATAAAATTTGCCTCATAATAGATACCGTATTAGCCTTTTATGCAATCTATAAAATCGGTATATTTTTGACCTTCTTTTATCTGATTTTTTAAAGCGGACTAAACGCGTGCTTTGCAAAGCGCCTCGGTAGCGGCCGATTACCGCTAGCGCGTTTCACTCTCGCAGGTAACGCGTCCGGTCCAGACGAGGCCATTTGCAGCTTAGCCGTGGGCCGGGTATAAGCACATATAGACTGCTTACAATCTAAATCAATCATACCGTAGAGTCGTATAAGCCTTGACGAAAAATAAGGTAAATTTTATCGTTCGTGCGGCGTAATAGACTAAAATTCGGCTCGACCTTATACTTTATCGGCTCTTTAGTCGCTTTTTGCGTGCGTCAAGTAGGGTGGTATATTTGCCGCCATATAAATTTAACTCGTTTGTTTTGATTTTGTATGCATCCTTTGTGATTTTATATTTGCCGTCTAGGCCGGTAAAGTTATGTTCTTAAAAATTTTGATTTTCAAAAAGCGTTTGCATTTGTTCAAGGCAGGCTTAGCAGGACTCTTGGTTTAAGGCATTTGTCATGCGTTTTTTGGGTTTTGCAGATTTCGGATTTTATAAAGGGTTAAATTTTAAGATTAACTATTTTTGATTTGCGCTACGCAATGCCGTATGATTAAATTTAGAAAGGATTGGAAGACCAATCCTTTTATCAATCCATCTGATTTCTGATGTAGGTCGGAGCGTCCAATACTGCAGATGCTTCTTCGCTGTTGTAGCCGCCGCTTACTTTTAGCTGACTTATTCTTTGTTCTAGGTATGGATTTCTAGAGTTTAAAGACGTTTGACTGGGAGTAGGTGCCGGAGTAGGAGCTTTTTCCTCCTTGCCTTTAAAACCGGTTGCTATGATGGTAACTTGAACTTTATCCTCCATACTCTCGCTACTCGTAGTGCCTAGTATGATGTCGGCATCGTCATCTACGCACGCTCTAATGATGGCCATCGCATCGTCTATATCGCCAAACGGGCAGTCCGGGTGAAATTTAAAGTGTACTAGGATGCCTACGGCTCCATTTATGGTAACGTCGCTTAATAACGGAGACTGGATAGCGTTTTTAACGGCTTCTTGAGCTGCGCCGTCGCCGTTTGACTCGCCTATACCTAGTAAAGCCATACCGCGATGTTCCATGACTTTTTTTACGTCGGCAAAGTCGGAGTTTATGTCGCTATCGCCGGATTCTAGCACGATAGTACACATGCCGCTGACTGCGCGCGCCAAGACGTCGTCGACTATTTTAAAGCTTTCTTTGATACCGGCTCTTTTATCTATGATGCTTCTTAACTTTTGATTTGGTATTACGATTATGGAATCAGACTCTTTTTTTAGCTCATCGAGACCCTTTTGGGCTAGGTTATAGCGCTTTTTACCCTCGAAATCAAACGGCATCGTAACGACGGCGACCGTCAAAGCACCGATATCTTTAGCTATTCTAGCTATCACGGGAGCTGCGCCGGTACCGGTTCCCCCACCCAAACCGGCAGCTATGAAAACGATATCCGAATACTCTAAAATGCTAGTTATCTCTTCTTCGCTTTCTAATGCAGCTTTTTTGCCTACTTCAGGTTCCATGCCTGCGCCAATCCCTTTGGTAATCTTTTCTCCAAGCTGCAGCTTAGTAAATGCAGATGAGATACCCAGTGCCTTTATATCGGT
>CAURKB010000125.1:0-6180 GCA_963525315.1 uncultured Campylobacter sp.
CGACATCAATATGCGCAAGTCCCTTGAAATCGCGCTTGGCGAATACGACGATCTAAAAATCAAAAGTTATAAAAGCGCGGTCGAGGCTCTCAAAAAAATGGACGAAAATACCGATTTAATTATTACGGATATCAATATGCCTCAAATGGACGGGCTGGAGTTCATCAAGCACCTGGAGGGCAAATTTGACGTCATCATCATAACCGGCAACGCCTCGCTAAACAAAGCCATAGAGAGTATGCGTCTTGGCGTAAAGGATTTTTTAACCAAGCCTTTTGACGTGCAGATGCTTTACGAGGCGATTAAAAGGGTAGAGTTTTTAAAACAAAAAGCTCCGAATATTCACGTAAATTTAACCGAGGAACGCACGAGCTCCAGCGTAGATTCTAGCGATTTTGCCGCCAGCTCGCCCGCGCTTGAGTACGCCCTAAATTTAAGCAAGCGCGTCGCAAAAACGGACGCTTCGGTAATGCTGATGGGCGAAAGCGGCGTTGGCAAGGAACTTTTTGCTAAATTTATCCACAAAAACTCGCCGCGCAAGGACGGGCCGTTTATCGCGATAAACATGGCCGCGATCCCAGAAAATTTGATAGAAAGCGAGCTTTTCGGCTTTGAAAAAGGGGCATTTACCGATGCTTCGGCTATGAAAAAGGGACAGTTTGAGCTAGCCGACGGCGGTACGCTATTTCTAGACGAGATCGGCGAGATGCCTATAAATTTGCAGCCAAAGCTCCTGCGCGCGATCCAGGAGCGCGAGATCACGCGCCTTGGCGCGACGAAAAGCATCAAAATCGACGTCCGTATCGTTTCAGCGACCAATGCCGACCTGCCCGAACTCATACAAAGCGGTAAATTTAGAGAGGATCTGTTTTACCGCCTAAACACCGTTCCTGTCGCCATCCCGCCGCTAAGAGAGCGCAAAGAGGAGATCTTGCCTATCGCGGAGCGTTTTTTAGAGCAAAGCTGCGGCGAATTCGGCCTTGGGGCGAAACATTTTTCCGAGGCCGCCGTTAAAGAGCTTCAAAAATACGACTTTCCGGGCAATATCCGCGAGCTAATCTCCGTCGTACAGCGAGCGGCGATCCTAAGCGAAAGCGAGGAGATACAACCGGGCGATCTTTTTTTGCAGGCTCGCAGCAGAAAGTAGCTTAAATTTAAGCTTCACGCGAGTAAAATAAGCAAGATTTTAGCTTAGATTTTAAATTTAGCCGGCCGAGACGGCGACGCTGAAAATACGGCGCGGTTTTAGTAAATTAAAGCGGCGAATTTGAGCCGACGAGAAGTAAAATTTGAGTTAAATTTAATGAATAAGAGCGGTCGCGGATAACTTTCTGTTAAAAACCCGAATTTAGTCCGCGAAACGAGTTTGGTCTTAAGCGCGCTACGCAACCGATGAGGCTAAGCGCGAGACAGATCGTAGCTTAAAAAGCAAACAAAATTTAATCCGCAAAGCAAGGCGAGTCTTTGGCGCCCGGTTAAGCCAAAGAGGCTTGTCGCGGGAGTTTTGCCGACCGAGAAGTAAAACCTAAACTTGGTCCGCAAAGTCGGACAAGTCTTTTCGCATCGCATCCGCTTGCGACGAGACTACGCTACGAGGAGTACGGGATCCAACCGATGGGGTTGGTTGCAGGGCGGCTTTGCCGACCGAGAAGTAAAAATAAAGGAGTCTAAAATGAGAAAATTTAACGTTGCCGTCGTAGGCGCGACAGGCGCAGTCGGAGAGGAGCTTTTCCGCGTCATGGAGGAGGTGGATTTCCCGGTTGGCGAGCTACTACCGCTAGCAAGCGCGAAAAGCGCAGGCACCCAGATAGAGTTTAAAGGCAAAAACCATAAAGTCGTGGAGCTCACCGAGACGGTTTTTGACGAGTATGAGATCGATATAGCGTTTTTTAGCGCGGGCGGATCGGTATCGGAAAAATACGCCAAATTTGCAGCCGCCAGCGGCGCCGTCGTGATCGACAACACCAGCCACTTTAGGATGGACTCGGACGTACCACTAGTCGTACCCGAGTGCAATCCGCAGGACATCGCGCAGTGGAAAAACCGCGGCATCATCGCCAATCCAAACTGCTCAACCATCCAAATGGTGCAAATTTTAAAACCGCTAGACGACGCGTACGGCATCAACCGCGTGGACGTCTCAACCTATCAGGCGGCTTCTGGCGCCGGCAAAGAGGGTATGGAGGAGCTAGTTACGCAGCTGCAAAAGTTTTTCGAGTTTAAGCTCGACGAGTGCGAGCCGAAGGTCTTCGCGCATCAGCTAGCCTTTAACGTCATCCCGCACATCGACGTATTTTTGGATAACGACTACACGAAAGAGGAGATGAAAATGGTCAACGAGACCCAAAAAATCCTCCACAAAAATATGGAAGTGAGCGCGACCTGCGTGCGCGTGCCGGTGCTTCGCAGCCACTCAGAGGCTATCACGATTCATTTTGATAAAGACGTGGATGCCGCTGCCGCTCGCGAAATCCTGCGCAAAGCGCCTAGCATCGTAGTCGTGGACGAGCCCGTAGCGAAAAAATACCCGATGCCGAGCATCTCAAGCGACACCAACGAGACCTACGTCGGACGCATCCGCGCGGATAACTACCGCAAAAACGTCCTTCATCTATGGTGTAGCGCCGACCAGATCCGCGTGGGAGCGGCGACTAATGCCGTAAGAATCGCGCAAAAATGGATAAAGATGCAGGAATAATCGCTCGCATTTTGTTTAAATTTGCCGAATTTACGCTTTAGTTTTGGCGTGAATTCGGCTAAAATTTGATGATTTTAAAATATAAAATCGAGTTTTTCCGATACGGATTTTCTACCATCTTTTTAAATTTGACGAGTAAATTTACCCGCACCTTCACAGAGCAACCCGCCGCAATCAAACCGTACCGTCAAATTTACGCAATCAAATTTAACAAACTCAAATTTGACTCGCCCGTCAATCCGCTGCGGCTCGTCCGAAAGGGCATTATAACCCGCGCGAAACTCAAATTTTACCCCGCCCGATAACAACCCAAACCGCACGCGCCGACTCTAATCCACGCCCTAGCTTTAAGGAAAATATTATAAAATACGCGTTTTATTTTTTAACAAAGGATATCAATGCGCAAAATTTTTGAAAAAACTCTCCTCTTTAGCAACGCCTTTACGCTATTTCCGGTAGTATTCGGTCTACTTGGAGCCATCGTGCTGTTTATCATAGCAAGCTATGACGTGGGCAAGGTTTTCGTCGCCGTTTATCACTACTTTTTCGGCGATTTTCACCCCGAGAATTTCCACTCCGACGTCGTCGGCGAGATCGTGGGCGCGATCGACCTCTATCTCATGGCGCTCGTGCTTTACATCTTTAGCTTCGGTATTTATGAACTATTTATCTCCGAGATCGAGGAGCTCAAGCAGTCCAAACAGAGCAAAGTCCTCGAGGTGCACTCGCTAGACGAACTCAAAGATAAACTGGGCAAAGTCATCATCATGGTTCTTATCGTTAATTTTTTCCAGCGCGTTTTGCACGCAAATTTCACCACGCCGCTTGAGATGACTTATCTTACCGCCTCGATTTTGGCGCTTTGTTTGGGACTTTATTTTCTACACAAAGGCGAGCACTGAGGCTTTTTGCGAGCCTAGCTTCGGGCTCGCTTTTAAATTCTGATTCAAATTTTACCACCGTGCCGCATGTGAATAACTTTTAAAATTCGCCTTTATCATTAAGTTTTATTTCAAAATTTTCCCAAATTTAAAGCTATATAAATTTAAGGTCTATTTTAGCGATAAATGCCGATCTTAAGGGCTTTAGAGATTAAATTTAAGATTACAAAATTAACCAAAATAATATAAATTATTTCACTTTTCACTCCGTGAAAAAAGCGTGAAAAGTTACGTTTAATTTCAGTCTTTTTTGAGTAAATTTGACGCAGTTAAATTTGACCGGCATAACCCGCATCTTTACGGCATAAACCAAAATTGATTTGAATTTTCGGGTTGTAAATCGGGAGTTAAATTTGACGCTTAAATGGGTAAAATTTAAAAACGGCGCACGCTTACCGCATACGCCGCCAAGGGGTAATTTTTATCAAAATAACGGCCAAAGCGCCGCATAAAATCAATCAAATAGCGAATTTACGCTTTCGTTATGATACACGCGTCTGATCACTTCGCCAAAAATTGGCGCGACGCTGAGCACTTTTATCTTTTCGTTTTCCTCGCGAAGCGGTATCGTGTCGGTTACCACAAGCTCGTCTAGCGCGCTATCTGCGAGGTTTTCATAGGCTTTACCAGAAAGCACCGCATGCGTGCAGCACGCCATCACAGAGGTTGCGCCGCGCTCTTTAAAGACTTTAGCCGCCTTTACTATCGTGCCGCCCGTGTCGATCATATCATCGACTAGAATCACGTCCTTGCCCGCCACGTCGCCGATCACGTTCATTACTTCGCTCTCGTTAGCTTTTTCGCGGCGTTTATCGACGATGACGATATCCAGATTTAGGGCTTTTGCGACGCTTCTAGCGCGCGCGACGCCGCCGATATCGGGGCTAGCGATGATAGGATTTTTGAGATTTTTATTTTTGATGTGGTCGTTAAAGATGATCGAGCCGTAGAGGTTATCGACCGGGATGTCGAAAAAGCCCTGAATTTGGCCCGCATGAAGGTCGATCGTGACGACGCGGTCGATGCCCGCCGTTTGCATCATGTTTGCCACGAGTTTTGCCGTGATAGGCACGCGAGGAGCGGCTTTGCGGTCTTGGCGCGCATAGCCGAAATACGGCACCACCGCCGTTATCGAGCTAGCCGAGCTGCGCTTAAGCGCATCTGTTAGGATCAAAAGCTCCATCAAATTTACGTTTGCAGGCGCGCAGGTAGGCTGGACGATGAAAATGTCCTTGCCGCGTACGCTCTCGCCGATCTGTACGCTGATCTCGCCGTCGCTAAAGCGCTTGATCGTAGCTTCACTAAGCGGAAGCGATAAATAATGCGAAATTTTCTTTGAAAACGCCGGATTTGCGGTGCCCGAAAAGATTTTGTAACCTCTCATAACGATTTGCCTTTGTGAAATTTTTGTCCAATTTTACCGAACTAAAACTTAAATTCGTAGATTTTGCGGCTAAATTTGAGATTTTTACGTAGCACTAAAGCTTAAAGCGCGAGATTTTGCGCAGGAAGCAAGCAGCCTTCTTTAGCGCTTTTAGTAGGCTTGGGTAAATTTGGCGGCATCTAAGACTTGCGGTCGTAAATTTTAGATTTTAGGCTGCAGTTTTGCACGGGCGGCTAAATTTAAAAACCGCACGTAAAAGCACGGACGACAAACGCGTTTAGGCCGTAAAACGGGCTACGTTTGGCCTTTTTTGGATACTAGCAGGGCAAGTAAATCTAAAATTTTAGTTTTAATTTCGAGCAAAAAGCGGCAACGAAGCATTTTTCGTCGCGTTCACGGCTTTTAAAAATATAAAATTAGGCGGTTTTACGGCTGCGTACGTCAAATTTAACGCAAAGATAGGCCTTGCCCGCGGCAAGCCAAGCGGGCAAAGCTAAAGCTAGCACCGCCAACAAACAAGGCGCAGATGAGCCTAGCAAGTCTGTACGCGACAAAGCTTTGGTAAATTTCTCTCCTACGTCATGCCTTAAGCCCGCAGCCCGGCAAAACATCCGCAAGCTCGCTAAAGTAAAACTACGCAAAAGCTCTGCTGCTAGTCGCAAACTAGCGCGATAATAAAAAAAACCCTGGCGCAAACTTACTGCGTCGCTCCCATCATCACGCTTGCGTATTCTCCTTGTTTAGCGTCCGTTTTTTCCGGTTTTTTGATCTCGATCCTGTTTTGATCTAAGCCCGCTTTAATCAGCGCGTCTTTTACTACCTGCGCGCGCGAGTTGGCTAGCTTTATTAGCCTTTCTTTTTCTACTTCGATACCCTTTAGCGCCGCCTCTCGTTGCGCTTTTTCGTCGCCATCTTTGACGCCCGGAGCTAGGATGGCCAAAGCGCCCGCATAGTCTTTGCCCGTTTGCGCCATAGTTTGAGCGATCTTAGCGTTTAGCTTTTCGTTTTTAAACGCCTCTTCATCGACGTCCGCGTACACGGGCGTTATGCTTAGCTTCATCTTAGGCTTTGCGCTCGTTAGCTTGATAAAGTCGCCTATCTTAGCCTGCTCGGAGACTATGAGCTCGTTGCTAGCGGCCATAAAGTCGATCGTGCTT
>CAURKB010000126.1:0-6063 GCA_963525315.1 uncultured Campylobacter sp.
GCTCGATAAGCAGGCTTTGGCTTTGATGAAAGAGTATTTCGCCGTCCTCTATAGGTACTTCAAGCTCCTCTATTCTTTGCCCTTTGCTTGCGGTATTATTCACGCCTTTTAAAGGTAGTTTAACGCCTATCTCAAAGGCCTTTTCTCTTATCCAGCCCCTAAAAAACTCCTGCCCGCCGTTGCTCTCTATCGCGCAAACGCGGCATTTATAGAGCTGATTAAGCCTAATGATCTCTTTGATGGTCTTTTTGGTCTTCATGACCTCTACCATGCTTTCTGCTACGTAGATCTTGGCTTCTACCTTGCTTACCCCTAGCACCGTTATGGCCGTATAATCGCTCTTTTTCTTTTCGCCTGCGGGGTCGATATACATCACGAAGTAATCGCACCTCGGAAGCTCGCGGTAAAAATGCATACTCTCTTTGGTGAAAATTTGAGTCTCGCTACGCGGATCGTTTTGCTGCTCTTTGTTAAAAGATTTCAAGTTTTCGGCGCGCTTTTGCATGAGTTTTAAGATCGGCAGCGCATCATCCCAGAGCACCAGCACCCCGTCGTCCATAAGGACTTTGTTTTTTAGATAAAATGTTTCGCTAGCCTCTTTGGATATATTTTTGTAAAGCTCTGCCCATCTCTCCCACAGATCCATTCGCTTTGGAAAATTTATGATGCTTTGATATTTCTTGGCATTCCAAAATTTAAGCTTGAGCTTCCTAGCTAAAACGCTATCCGCGTGAAGTACGGTGCCGATGTAAAGAACGTCTAGGCTACCATCTACGCTGCCCAAATTTAAAACCGCTTCGTCTAGCCACTCCTCGAGCTTGTCGCGTTGCTCTTTGCTACGTACGTTAGTATCGTTTTCCAGGTCGTCTAGGACTACTAGATCGGGGCGGTATACGCCGAATTTTACGCCGCGCAGTCTTTTACCCGAGCCAAACGCCTTAAGCTTGACTCCGTTTTTGGATACGAACTCGCCTATCTTCCAATTTTTGCTTGCGCCGCAAACGTGCGGGAAGTCCATTTTTAAATTTGCGTTATCCTCAAGCTCGGCTTTTATCGCCTCCAAGCACCCCTCGACTAGCTCCACTGCGTCTGAAATTTCGACGATGAAGCGCTTTTTGTTAAAACAAATACACCAAAGCGGGAGAAGCTGCGAGCAGTACGTGGTCTTTGCATGACCGCGCGGCGCGGCGCGGGCATATTTGTCTCCGCTTGCGTTTTGCGTCATAGCTTCAAAAATTTGCGCTAGATCCTCGTGAAGCGCACAAGAGCTACTAATGCTAAAATAGTGCGGGAAATAAGTCCTTGCAAAAAACATAAAATCGCGCTCGGCGCGTTTTACTCTTGCAGCCCTATCTTTTGGCGACAGAGGGCTATTTAGATGTATCTGCTCTTTTAGCTCGCCGCTAAGCTCCTCCAGCCAGCCGTAAAAGTCTTTGCGTGTTAGCTTGCTAAGTTCCGGCTCTACGGCACCGGCTTGCTTGTGCGTTTCTCTACTGTCTTCTAGGAAGCTGTCTAACTCATCTCTTGAAAAAAGCATACATCATCCTAAACGTCGAGCTCTTCGATAGCTTTGACGAATTTCTCGCTCTCGATGAGCTCTACGAGTTTTTTGATACACTCTTTGTTCTCGTCGTCCTTGAATTTATCCACCACAAGCATAATGACCTTTTTGGCGATGCTTAGGCGGTATGCCGCCGGGTTTTCGTAGCTTGCTACCTTGGTCATCTTCACGAAGCTATCGCCTATCTTTGAAAGCGCCTCGGCCTTTTTGCCCGCGGGCAGTTCGCTCTCTCTTATATCTTTTACGGCCAGGCGCATCTCTTCGATAAAGTTTTGATAGATATTTTGCTTATCTTCGCCGCTTTTATTTAGATAGCTTGCTGCTTTTAGTTCGTCCCAGTCGCCGTTTTGAGATTTGTAGTTTTTTATGGTTTTTACGGTCTTGTTTAAAATTTCGGCTATGCGCTCAAGGCTGAAGCCTTTTAGATAAAGCTCCTTAGCAAGCTCTTTGATATTGGGCGACTTCGCGGACGAGCGAAGCCCGTCCTTACGACCAGCCCCATCGGCTGGACCCCGCACTAAAGACGCGGTCGGCTCCGCAACCTGTGGTTTTTTGTTTTCAGCCATTTAAATCCTTTAAGTCCATTTTTTTCTCGCTGTGCCTAAACGCTCTTATACCGAGCCTGGGCGCGCTATCGTCTTCTATTTGGCTCGGAAGCTTCTTGTTAGCCATCTTCAAAAGCAGGGCGTCCATCTTTTCTATCTGCTCATTCAGCGCCTCTTTGGGGAAGTTATTGCGCTTTTTGAGCTCGATAATAGTCAAATTTACGCCGATGTCTTTTAATAGCGGCGTAGGGTTTTGCGGAAGTTTGATAAAAGAGGAGATATAAGCCAAGGCATCGTTTACGCTATCGTCTATGACGCTTTGATTAACGGCGCCGCTTCCTTCAAAGTCGCTGAGCTCTTGCAGCTCTCTAGTAGAAACTTCTTTTAGTAGATCCTCGTTTGTTAAAACCATTATTTTGTCTCCAAATATTTTAAACCTTTTGACCGTATTCGTTATTAGCTTTTAGTGAGCGTTAAAAGCGCGTTAAAACGTTTAAAATATTTTTCTCGTAGTTTTAGTCGTTTTTGATTTAAAAGGGCGTGAAGCCCTTTTAAATTGATTTGTTACATTTTTAGCTCGATGATCGCGTCAAGCCTATTGCAGATCGGAAGCGGTCTGCTTTCGCTAACAATGCCCCAGCCCATACCTTTGTCTAGCACCTCCGGAGCCGCAGCAAAGAATTTAGTCGGAGCCTTTCCGATGGCGGACGTATGGTTTGCTCTCGTATAAACTATCTCAAAGATATCGTCCATCAAAGGTACTACTACGCCTTTTTTGCCGCTCATGTAGCTCGTATCTTTGCCTTTCGTGTTCTTGTACGAGGCATCGTAAGGCATAAAGATCTTGCCGAAAAGTTTAAGGGTTAAAACGCCGTTACTGTCGACGACTCCGCAGGATTCTAGCTTTAGAAGTTCCTGGGCTTGGGCTAGTTTAAGCAGCTCGCCAAAAAGCTCTCTAGTTACTAGCGCGATATACGGCTTTGCAACGCCTAACACCTCTTTTTGAGCGGCCTCGATATCGCTTAGCAAATCCAATAACTTAGTCGCATTCGTGATAGTTATCTCTTTTCTATTTGCGCTAAGCTCAAACAGCACCTTCCCTTTGCCGTCCATTACCTTACCGAAAATAGCGCCTATGGCCATATACTCTACGGTGTTGGCGATATTGCTCTTTTGACTAGCTAGTTTTTTGCCGATAGCCGCAGACAATGATTTAAGCTGCTCGCTTTGGGTATTGAGCGTTCTTAGTAAATTCATCTCGCTAGCCGGGAGGGTATCGTACTGCGGGAAGCGAGGAAGCGGTACGGAGATGATAGTTTGGTCGGGATTTTTAGTCACCAAGTGCTCTCCGTTTTCGCTAACGCTTTCAAGGATTACGCCCGCGCCTTTTTCGATGATAATGTTATGGGTATTGGAAAGCGTCGGAGTCCATTTTTTGAAAAACGTATCCGTTATAAAATTTTGATCGACCTTAGTCTGAATTATGATCTCAGTCATCGCCTCGACCGTAAATTTTTTTAAAAGTTCATCCATTTTTATCTCCTTATCTCACTATAATTTTTTGTTTGAACAGTGCGGTTTTTAGCTCCGCGGCGGCGCCTTCCAGCATTACCTCGCCAAGCACCAGCACGTCGGCTTCTTTGGTGGCTTCTACATTGTCGCAAAGCACGCCAAATACTGCTTGGGCGTTTGCGATGGTCGTAGTTTGATTGTCGCTGGTCACTGCGGCAAAACTCTCGCCGCCGTTAATACTAAACAGCACGGCTCCGCACTCTAAAACCTTTGTAGTCTCTACTTTGGCGTTAACGCCTAGCACCTTGTTTACGACCACGTCTCCGATGGTCTTTGGCTTTTTTTGTTCGTTAGACATTTTATTCTCCTCCTAATGCAAATTTAACGACGTCTATTTCTGCGTCCGATTGGCTTTTGTTGGCAAACATATCGTTACTCGGTATGCTCGTTTTTTGTCGCGGCGGCATAACGCCTTTTAAAAACTCATTAAAGCCGTTTAAATCGGCTTTTGCGTAGCTTAGCGCCCACTGCTTTTGGCTTTCTTGAAGCTTGTTTGCGACAATAGCCGCATCTACCGCGCTTTGAGCTAGTTGTTCTTTTAGCGCAGCAACCTCTTGTTTAGAGGCGTCAAGCTGATTTTTAAGCTCGACTATCTGAGCCTCATAGCTCGCGCCGCTTTGCGTAGCAGCCTGAGCCTGCGGCTCGCCTTTTGGATTTTTCGCATCATCCATGTTCGTCTCCTTTGTGAAATTTTTATTCGCTCTTACCTCTCCGAGTTCGTCTAAAAACGGCTTATTGGTTAGCGCCGCGGAGTGCAGCGTGCAGCCCTGCCAGGCTCCTGTCTTTTCGTCTACGCCCATAAAGTCGTAAACCGGGCTAAGATATTTATATTCGCCGTTTTTGATGAATTCTTTTGCTTTGGTCGTCCAACTTACGCGCCCGTAAAGCGCGCCGTCTTTTATAAAAAGCTCTTTTACCCAGCCAGCGGCAGGCGCTATCTCTCCGCTTAGGGTCTGGTGCTCGTAGTCGATCACTATATCTAGGCTGCGCTTGTCGAAATTTAGTTTCATCTTTTCGATATCGGCTGCGTCTATACTAAACGTTCCTCCGGCGTGTCCTTGCCAAACGCCGGTTACGGCCAGGCAAATTTCGCTTAAAACTTCTTCTTTCTCGTCCTTTAGCGCGATTAAGTCTTTGGTTATGAGCATAAGAATTCGTCCTTTTCTAAAAATTGCGTTCGTATCTGCCTGGTTAGCACGTAGACGTAGCCGTAGTCGGTAATATCGTTTAGTGACGCTTTAGCGTTTTGGGGTTCTATCCTAAACTCATTACATAAATTCGAGTTTCTTAGCTTTTCATCTATTGCCTCGCATAGAGCGTAGGCTTTAAATTTATTGGCTTGTCGGTAGTTTTGATTTTTGTTTGAAGTGCAGGCTAGTATATGGATATTATACGTCGCGCTTCGCTCTACTACGTTTTCGTATTTTTCATCCACGAACTCTACGAATACGAAGCTCTCGCCGCCTTTTATCAATAGCTCCATCTCTTCTTTGTTATTAAACTCGCCCAAATACGCTCTAATTACCGAGTTTTTGGGTTCGGTTACTTCTTTAATCGTATTTATAAGTTCTTTTTCAAATTCTTCCAGCATTTACCGCCTTTGGTGTATTTTTGGCGCAATTATGAAATGTTTCGCGCCGAAAATCTATTACGGGACTTTGACAAAGTTTTTTGACAAAAAATCGTGATAGATTTCTGAGGCGGGCATGGCGTAATATTGCGGCAAAAGTTTGGAGGACGCCATGACCTTAATAGAAAAAATCAAAGAAAACGAGGGCCTTAAAGAGCGTATTTACGAGGATAGCTTAGGAAGACCGACCGTGGGCTACGGCTTTTTGCTTGCCGCGCTTACGGCCGACGAGCTAGCGCTAAACGGCGGCAAATACGAACCCATGAGTAAAGAGACGGCCGATAAAATTTTAGAGCTCAAGCTCCAAAAATTAACCGCCGCGGTATTCGCGACGTTTGATTGGCTAAAAGAAAAACCAAAAAACGTCCAAGAAGTGGTGATAGAAATGGCCTATCAGCTAGGCGTTTCAAAGGTTAAAAAATTCGTAACCACGATGCACCATATAAGAGCGGGCGAATATAGAGCCGCCTATCAAAGCGGTATGAATTCTCTTTGGGCGAAACAAACTCCAAATAGAGCAAAAAGGGTGCTAAATGGGCTATTTGATAACTAAGCTTCCGATCGTAGGCTTTGCATTGGCCGCGCTTTTGGGTCTTGCTTGCGTAAATTTGTTCCTCGAAAATTCAAGGCTAGAAGGCGTAAATTCCGTCTTGCTTAAAGACCTTGAAAGCGTAAAAGAGAAAAACGAGCGACTGACTAAGGACTACGCTACGGTAAAAAATAATCTAAACGCCTGCAACGTATCTCTTTCTTTG